>DASPZJ010000013.1:0-33156 GCA_035636315.1 Thermoplasmata archaeon | reverse complement strand
TTCAGCCCCGCAGTGGTCAGGGCCCGTTCCGTCGTCTGCACGTCTCCCGTGACCACGCGCAGGAACGACGACTCGTGTTTGGACTCGCTCGCGATCGCCCGGATGTTGACCGCCGCTCCGGCGAGGGCTTCCGTCACGCGCGCCAGCTCTCCGGTTTTGTCCGCCACGAAAACCTTGAACTCTTTCATGGACCTCCCACCAAGACGCGGCGGTGGAACGTCGGGCGAACTAGAAAAGTCTTCTCCACCGGCGGCGGTCGGCTCAGGGGACGAGCCGTCCGCGGTCCCGGGGGAAGAGGATCGCCTCACGGATGTTCGGGAGGTCGAGCAGCTTCTGGACGAACCGGTCGAGGCCGAAGCCCCATCCGCCGTGGGGCGGCATCCCGTACCGGAAGGCCTTCAGGTAGAACTCGAAGCTCTCCGGGTTCAATCCCTTCTCCTTCATGCGCGCGACGAGCGGGTCGTGGCGGTGCTCTCGCTGTCCGCCAGAAGCCATCTCGTCCCCCTTGTATTCGAGGTCGAAGGACTCCGAGTACTCCGGCTCGTCCTTCTTCGTCATCACGTAGAACGGCTTGATGGCGCTCGGGTACTCGACGATGAAGAAGAGATCGTGGCCTTGGTCGGCGAGAGCCTGCCCCAGGAGCTTTTCTCCCTCGGTGTCGATGTCGTCGCCGTCGCGGACGCGCTTCCCGTGCCCTCGGAGGATCTCGAGCGCTTCCGGGTACGGCAGCCGCCGCAGCGGGAGCTTTGGCCGCTTCGGACTCGCGTGGAGCATCTCGAGCTCGGCCTTGGCCTCCTTCCGCACCGCTTCGATCGCGTGATCCACCGCGCCCTCCAGAAATCCCAGGACGTCCTCCTGGCGCTCGATCCACGCGAGCTCCCCGTCGAACGACGTGAACTCCGTCACATGCCGGACCGTGTCGGAGGGCTCCGCGCGGAAGGCCGGCCCGATCTCGTAGATGCGGTCGAGGCCTGTCGCCATGAGGATCTGCTTATACAGCTGCGGGCTCTGGCTCAGGTACGCCGGCCGTCCGAAGTAGTCCGTGCGAAAGAGCGTGGCGCCTCCCTCGGCACCGGCGCCGGCGAGCTTCGGGGTCTGGACTTCGATGAAGCCTTGCGAATCCAGGAAGCCACGCAGGGCGCGCGCGACAATCGAGCGCACGCGAAAGATTGCACGTCGTTCCGGCTTCCGCAGATCCAGCACGCGGTTGTCGAAGCGCGTATCGATCTCCGCGCTCACCTTGTCGGCGATCGGGAGAGGAAGAGGGGCCAAAGCGGGGCTCAAAGTGTCGAGGGACGATGCCACGAGTTCCCATCCGTTCCGGACTTTGGGGTTTGGCTGGACCACTCCGCGGACGAGGATCACACTCTCCCGCACGACCCGCGAGGCGCGGTCGAAGAGGGCCTCATCCGCCGCCTTCTTGATGGTCACCTGGAACGTCCCGTCCCGCTGCCGGACGATGAGGAACGCGATCCCGCCGAGGTTCCGCACGTCCTCGACCCAACCGCCGAAGAAAGCCTCCTTCCCCTCGTCCCGCTTCCCGATCGAAGCGAGCGAACGGAACGAGGCCGCCATGGAGGCGCGGAGAACGAAGAGGTCTATTAAAGGATGCGGTGGACCCCGGGAATCTCAGCGGGCGACCGCCATTCTTTCCTTCGTCCGCGCAGCTTCTTTCTCCCGCTCCGCGTCCGAAGGCACATACTGGACGTGCGGGTACGCGAACTCCACGCGGGGTTCGGCCATGAACTTCTCGTAGACCCTCTTGACGAGGCGGGTGCGGTACGAGCCTTTCGCGAACACGGGACAGAAGTACACGAGGTTCATGTCGATAGAAGATGCGCCGAGGGCCCAGCCGACTTTCGGTTCCTCCGCCATGTAATCGGCGAGGTCCGCGAACTCATACTTCGCGCGGAGGTGCACACGGTTCTCGCGCATCATCGGGCCGACGACTTCCTCCGCGGCCTCGAAGATGAGCTTCTCCGCCAGCTTGACATCGCTCTCGTACGTCACGTTGACCGTGAGCTGGTCCCAGACGAACGGCGTGTCTTTCGTGTAGTTGAACACGTTTCCCTTCACGATCTGGCTGTTCGGAATCGTCACGTAGCGGCCGGTGAAGGTGTCGCCGTACAGGATGCCGCCGAATTCACGGAGGGTCGTGTTCATCGGGGAGATGTTGACGACGTAGCCTCGCGTGTTGTTCATCTCGATCCGGTCGCCGAGCTTGTACAGGCCCATCGACACGAGCACGATCCAGCCCATCAGGTTCAGCAGGGGCTCCTGCATGACGTAGATCAGCGCCGCGGACACGAAGGCGGTTCCAAGGAAGCCAAACTGCTGGGCGCCCCCGCCAATCATGACGAGAAAGACCAGGCCGATCACGGTCGCCCAGACCACGTAGGACACGAGCTGGAAGTGGGCGAAGATGTCCGCCTCGTATCGGACGTGGGTCTTGAGGGCTGCGCGGAAGACCGGCCGCAAAACCACGAGGAGCGCCTTCGTCGCGATGAGAAGCGGAATGATGAAGACCCATGGTTCGAGCGACGCCACGAAAGCGGGCGATCCCTGGGGCAAACCCGGTATTTGCAAATCCCCGTGAAGAACGAAAAGGAGGACGAGTGTGATCGCCGTTATGCCGACCCAGAGGAGGGCTCTCGCTTTCCGCCAATCGGCGACCTTCACAGACGCTTACGACCGCCGCACGCGTTATTTAATCCCGGTGACGAGGTTATCAGGGATGAAAGACGAGCGCCGCCTGTGCACGGCACCCCATCGAGAGGTCCCTTGAGAGAGGGCTCCGGCTGCCGTCAGATGAACTCGGCAAACTTAGCGACGAGTTCCGGGCGCGTCTCCTTGAGCACCTTGAGGATCGCCCGCACGCTCAGTTTGTGCACGCCGACCCTCGCGAGGATCTCGATGATGTCGTCGAACTCCTGGTCGGCGAGGGTCACGAGCTTGTTCTTCGCGAGCCAGTTGCGGTACAGGTTCTCCTCGAGCTTCCCCCGCCAGCCTTTCTCGTATTCCATCAGCGCGGCCTCGCTGTAGTCGCCCGACTGGTGAGACTTCGCGAGCACCTTCCCGAGGATCATCCCCGCCACCATGCCGTTGCCGATGCCCCCGCCCGTGATCGGATCGATCATCCGGGCCGCGTCACCGACCAGAGCGATTCCGTTCCCCACCGACTTCTTGATCGGCGGGGCGGTCGACACGCCGCCCGTGACCATGTCGAGCGGTTGGGCGCGTCCCATCCGCGGGTCCTGGGCGATCCACCGGTCCAGGAATCCCTTGATGTCCATGCGGCTCTTCAGGCGGTCGAGGGAGACGCCGATTCCGACGTTCGCGGTGGATTCGTCCTTCGGGAACACCCAGATGTACCCGGCGGGCGCGCACTTGCCGAGCCAGAACTCGCAGTAGTCGGGGAAGTCGTGGCCCTCGCCGATGTTCGTGAGGCGGTACTGCAGGGTGCCGGTGATGTCGCCGGCCCGTAGGAGCGTCTTGAAGCCGGCCCACCGACCGACCTGGCTCTCGTAGCCGTCCGCGGCGACCACGCACTTCGCGGTGATCGTCATCTCGTCCTCGAGCCGCTTCGCGTGGATCCCGCGGACCCAGCCGTCGTCCTTGACGACGGCGGTGGCGGTGGTCTTGAGCCAGATGTCCGCGCCGGCCTTCGCGGCCTCCTTCGCCACGGCCTTGTCGAAGGCGTCCCGCTCGAGGACGATGCCCACTTCGTTCCCCGCGTGCGCCTCCTCGATCGTGAGCTCCGTGCCGTTCGGCGAGAAGATCTTCGCCCCTTTGACCTCGCGGCCGACCCACTTTCGGTCGAACGGGAGCTTCGTGTCCTCGACGAAGTGGCGGGCGAGGCCCTCGCCGCACCGCACAGGCGAGCCGATCTCTTGCCGCTTCTCAATCAGAAGCGTCCGGCAGCCGCCGATCGCTGCGTAGCGCGCGGTCATCGAGCCCGACGGGCCCGCGCCAACCACGACGACGTCGTACTCGTAGTTGGTCATCGGGAGCTACCCTCACGCTCCGGGGATTCGTCGAACGTCGACCGACAGAGGCGGCTGTGGCGGTTGTCCTTCGGTCCCGGGTCTGGGATTTCGCTCACGATACGTGATGCCGATGATCGTCGATGGCAAGATGCCATGCAGGCGGAGCATGTCGGGTCCCGGGTTTCGAAGCCCATGGATCGTGCCACGAGGCACGAAAACGACGGCGCCCCCCGTGATTCTCCGCCTCTCGTCGCCGAGCACGTATTCCGCCATGCCTTCGTCGATGACGACGACTTCGTCGTGCGGATGGATGTGGAGCGGGATGCGATCTCCCGGCGCGCATTCTTCAAAAATCAGGCACAGATTCTGGACCGGCTCGCCTCTGGGTCCTCCGGGATCGAAGAAGATGGCGATCTTCGAACGCGGGCGGTAATCGTCGGGGTCGTCGAGAAGAGGCTCGTATTTCGGTCGCTCCACGATGCCCATGGCGGACTCCTCTTTCGCGTGGAAGGCAAGCGAGACGGGCGGCTTGAATCCTTCGACGATTCGACCCGGACGGATGTCGGGGGTCGGAGTGGCGCTGGGCAGCCCCTATTTCATCGTGTGGAGCTTGTGGCCACGCGGGTAGTCGATTGCGCCGACCGGGCAGACCTTCACGCACATGCCGCACTGCGTGCAATCCTCGTTGAACGTCAGGTAGACCTCGTTCAGGAAGATTGCGTTCGTCGGGCAGGTGCCGACGCAGGCCCCGCAGTGCATGCAGAGCATGTCGTCGATCGCCATGATGCCGTTGTCCCGGACGGAGGGACGGATCGCGACGACCGGCTCAGGCATGTCGCGACCGCCACTCCTCGATCGGCACCGCGAACTTCTTCTCGATCTCCTCGCGGAAGTTCGGCCCGGTGTTGTACGCGCAGAACGGGATGACCTTGCCGTCCGGCGTGGCGTAGTGGATGACACAGCGCTTGACGCGCTCGATGTCGTAGTTGTAGTTGTCCTGGAAGTGCATCCCGCCGACGTACATCGTCGACCAGGAGAACTCCGCGGCACCGGCCTTGTCGCCCTTCGTGAACATCCGGTTCAGGATCTTCAGCATCTTGGAGAGGCCCATGCCTTCGGGGGCCTCCTCGGGCTTGAAGTGCCGCTTCAGGAGCTGGAGCGCCTTCAGCTTCGACGTGAACTTGATCTTCTTGTCCTTCGTGTCTTGCGCCAGGAGCCAGAGGTCTTCCATGAGGCCCTCGACGTCGATGAACCGCGTGATCGGCACGGGGTCCTTGCCCGTCTCGAGGAACAAGTACGACGCGAGGCCGCACGCCGGGTGGGACGTGAACGAGGGCTTCGCGGTGTCCGTCAGGACGCTCACGAGCTCCGAGATCGGGGAGACGAACGGCACCGGGTACCAGTCGTCGCGCGTCAGGTAGCCCGTCTGCTCCTCGAGGTCGTACGCCAAGTCGGAGAGCGTGTATCGCAGCTTCCGGCGGTCCTCTTCGGGGATGCGGCCCGTCAGGCTGACTGGCTGGAAGTTGACGCCCTTCACGACATCGCGGTTCTTGATCGCGTAGTTGAGGATCTCGCCGGCCTGGTCGTCGTTGAACGAGTTGACCATCGTAGGCACGAAGCAGATTGTCGGCGTGATGACGCCGCGCGCCTTCCGCTCGCGGACCCGCTCGATCACCTTGAGTTTGATGTCGAGCAGCGGCCGGCCACGCGCCTTGATGTAGTTCTCCTCACGGAGACCGTCGAACTGCAGGTAGATCGTGTTCAGCCCGGACTCCGCGACCTTGTCGAGGAACCCGTCCTCGGTCGCGAGCCGGATGCCGTTCGTGGCGACCTGGACCTGCGCGAATCCCATGTCCTTGGCCGCCTTCACGATCTCCGGGAACTGCGGGTAGATCGTCGGCTCGCCGCCCGCGAATTGGATCGCGGCGACGGCGATCGGGCGCTGCGCGCGCAAGACCGCGAACTCATACACGATCTGCTCGAACGTCGGCTCGAAGACGTACCCGGCCGCGTTCGCGTTGGCGAAGCAGATCGGGCACTTCAAGTTGCATCGGTTCGTGAGGTCGATGTTGCACAGTGAGGTCGCGGAATAGTGGAGGTTGCAGAGCCCGCATTCGTACGGACAGACCTTCGCATCCACGATCTGCGGGTTCTCGAGCCCGACGCCATCAAAGGCCCAGTTCTCAGCACGAAGGTACATCTCTGCATCGGACCAGCACACCTCGTCGAATTCGCCGTGCTCCTTGCACGTCTTCTTCATCTTCAGCGCGCCGTCGCCGATGTACAGCGTCGCCGGGATGACTTTCAGGCATTCCGGACACAGGGATCCGGTCCGACGGGGCAGCCCCTTCTGGAGCTTCGAGGGCATGACGACCATGGCGTTGTCCTGCCGCGATTCGCGGTACATGTTCCGGACCGCGCCGATGGCATAGTCAGTGCCGCAGAGAGACATTCTAGCACACCTCTTACTCCCGGCCTAATTTCGCGGGGAGTGATAACCCTTTTGTAGTATCCGCTACTACAAGATTCCAAGGGGTCAATGGGGGGTCGTTTGAGAGGCTAATTCGCCCCCGAGGGGGCGTTTCACGAGGACCGCCGACTCGCCGACCTCGGCGAGCACCTCATCGAGGCTGAGGAACGTCCGATCGGGCAACCCCCCGAGGAACCGCGACGCGTGCACGCGCGTGCCCTCGTCCGCGTCGACGACTTTCCAGCCGTGATCCCGGAGGAGCGCCTCGCGCGTAGCCGGGAACGTCGCGTCCGGCCGGAGCACCTCGTCGAGCGAGGCGACGCCGCGGGCCGAGGTCGCGGCGGGGAACGAACCGGTCCGCTTGAACCTCACGAAGCGTGCCGCGTCCTTGTACATCCGGACCCCGTGGAAGGTGAAAGCCACCTGGACGGCGTCCTGGCCCGCCCGGTCGATCGCCCGCAATTCGTCGTCGTCGAACTCGTACACGTTGTTCGGGCCGGGCCCGAAGAGGCGCGAATAGACCGTGTCGTTGGCGACGCGGGGCGTCGATTGGGAAAGGTCCACGACGTCGAGCACGCCCAGGTCTTCCATCGCTTTCTGTGCGTCCTTCGGAAGGGGCCCGGACCGATGCGCCCGGGCCTCGAGCCCGATCTGCAGGCCTCCCGCCGCGAGCCCGACGAGCTCCCGCAGGCCCGCCACCTGAGGCGCCTCGAGGGGCAGGCTCGCAGGGGTCTCGAGGATGAGGAACGGGGCTCGGAGGATCTTCGCAATCCGTATATCGTGGGCGAACGCGGCCCGCGCGGGCGCGGTGCCCCGCAGGCCGTCCACGTGGCTCACACCCCGGAACGCCTTCACGGCAAACGTGAAGTCGGGCGGTGCCCGGGTCCGCCACCGACGAGCGAACGTTTCGGGGATGGGACGGTAGAAGCCCGCGTTCACCTCCACGAACCGGAACGCGCGCGCATACGACTCGAGGCCGCCGCCGAAGTATCCCCAACCGCCCGCGCCGACGAACGTCTCGCCCATGCGGGCCCGCACGCATCGGAGGGTCTTAAGCCGATGCTGCAGAGGGCCCTGAAACTGCCCCGGGCGAAGCGCCGCTGGCTATACGATAATGTATCGCGCCGGCCTTCCGGTAGCGGCGATGGTCCGGCTTCGGTTCGGGTGCAGCGGGTGGGACTACCACGAGTGGATCGGCCCGTTCTACCGCAACGCGACCGAGTCGAAGCTCCGTGCGTACTCGCGCGTGTTCGACACCGCGGAGATCAACTCGACGTTCTACCGGTCGCCGTCCCCGGGGATGGTCCAAGGATGGGGTCGCTTCACCCCGGACGACTTCGTGTTCGCGGCGAAAGTCCCGCAGACCGTCACGCACGACCGCTTCCTGGACGTCGCCCGCGGCGCGGACAAGGACCTCCTCGTCTACTGCGAGCTCATGCGGCCGCTGCTCGACGCCGGCAAGCTCGGGCCCCTGCTGCTCCAGCTCCCGCCCCGCCTGCGATTCGAGGAGTCGACGATTCACCGATTCCTCGACGCGCTCCCTCGCGACTTCACCTTCGCCCTCGAGCCGCGAAACAAGTCGTGGATGGCTCTCGAGGCGTTCGATCTCCTGCGGTCGACCGGTGTCGCGTACACCATCGTCGATGAACCGCTCCTACCGCCGGACCTGCACGTGACCGCACGAGTCGCGTACGTCCGGTGGCACGGCCACGGCACGGACCCGTGGTACAACTACCGCTACTCGGAAGAGGAACTCAAGTCGTGGGTACCGCGGGTCCAGCAGGTCGCGGCCCAGGCCGAGACGACGTTCGGGTTCTTCAACAACCACTTCCACGGCTACGCGCCGGAGAACTGCCTGCAGATCTTGCGGATGCTCGGCGTGCAGACGCAAGAGCACGCCCGCGCGCTCACCCGGATCGAGACCTTCCGCAAGCAAGCCACTCGGTCGGAGGCGCGGCTCCGCTCCCTGACGTTGGAGGATTTCGGAGCCGACGTGCCGAAGGATGCCCTCGTCGACGAGGCGCTCGGGCGCTTCATGGACCCGAGCCGCCTGGATCGGGCGAAGCGGATCCAGTCGCGGGACGTCGAGATCGCGAGGGACGGTGACGTCGTCCTCGCTCGCGTCGGGGACTATCGCGTCGAGATCGATCCGGTCCACCGGACGATCGTCCACGACTGCGCGGACTGGGAAAAGCTCGTGGCCCGGAAGGATTTTTGCAAGCACGTCGGGAAGCTGTTCCTGAGCCTCCCGAAGGACGAGGCGCTCGCGCGGCTCGAGGCGGTTGCGACGGGCCGTAACGCCTGGACGTTCGCGCTTCCGACCGCGTGAGCGGGCCGGCGGAGAAACGATTAACGCGAGGGAGCGATTGCGCGGTCGCCATGGGCGTCCTCCTCACGCCGATCGTGATCCGGCATCCGACGTCGCTCGAAGGGCTCCGCGGCCGGACCGTCGCCGTCGACGGAAACCTCGAACTCTATCAGTTCCTCTCGATCATGCGCACGCGCGACGGCCAACCGCTCCAGGATTCGCACGGCCGGATCACGTCCCACCTGAACGGCCTCATGTTCCGCACGACGCGCCTCCTCGTCGACTACGACATCCGACCTACGTTCGTCTTCGACGGCCCGCCACCGGAGTTGAAGCGGGAGGAGATTCGCCGACGACGCGAGGCGCGCGAGAAGTCCCAGCGGGAGTACGATACTGCCGTCGCCTCGGGCGACTTGTCGGCCGCCTGGTCCAAGGCGGTCATGACGTCCCGCCTCACCCGCCCGATGGTCGAGGAGGCGAAGACGCTGCTCACCTTCTTGGGCGTCCCGTGGATCCAGGCGCCGAGCGAGGGGGAGGCGCAGGCGGCGTACCTCGCGCGCCGCGGGGACGTATGGGCCGCGAGTTCGAAGGACTACGATTCCCTCCTGTTCGGTGCGCCGCGGTTGATCCGGTTCCTCGCGGTCGCCTCGACGGAGTTCCTGCCGAGCCGCGGCCGATCGCGCGCGGTCCCGCCCGAGATCCTGGACCTGGACGAGAACCTGCGATCCCTCGGACTCACGCGCGAGCAGCTCGTCGACGTCGCGATCCTCGTCGGGACGGACTTCTACGAGGGGGTGAAGGGCGTCGGCCCGAAGACCGCGGTCAAGCGCATCCGCGAGTGGGGTTCGCTGGACCGCGCGACGGCGGAGGTGCGCACGCAACTGCCGTCGAACATCGACGAGATCCGACGTTTCTTTCTCGACCCGCCCGTGGCCAGGGACGTGTCGCTTCGCGCGCCGCGTCCGAATCCCGAGGGCATCCTGCGTTTCCTGTGCGACGAACGCGATTTCTCCCGGACCCGCGTCGAGTCGGTGCTCGCCCGCTTGCGGTCCGCCACCGTACCGTCGCGTCGTCTCGAAGACTTCGCGTGATTCGGACGGCCCTCGAACCCGCCGCTCGAAACGGTTAAGAAGGCGAAGTCGGATTGGGCCGTGTCCTGACTGCGGAACATTGGGCGGTGGAGGACAGAGGAGGAGAGTTCTTTGGAACAGAGCACGCCGGAGCCGCGTCCATCGAAAAGTAGGATGGTCTACGTCCTTGTGGCCGTGATTATCGCCATCGCGATCGTGGGCTCGGCCGCCTACGTCATCTTGACGGCGCCGAAACCGGTGAACAAGTACGGGCTCGAACTTTGGTACAACAACGACGGGCACTACGGGGCCACGGAAGAAAGCCTCGCGACCGTGCTGAAGTCCAGCATCGAGTCCTGCGGCCTCGTCTCCGTGACGCTGAAGTCGGACACGTGGGCGCAGTACAAGGTGCGGTGGTCGCAGGGCCAGATGCCCGCGTTCCTGCTCGGATGGTATCCGGACTACTTCGACTCCGACGACTACGTGTCGCCGTTCCTCTCGACGTCCGGCGCGGCCTCGCTCGGCTCGTTCTACGACAACACGTCGATGAACGCGCTGATCACGAACGAGCAGACGACCACGTCGGATGCGTACCGCGCGGCGAACTTCACCGCCATCCAGAGGGGCCTCGCAGCCGATGTGCCGTACGTCCCGCTGTACAGCGGCGTCGCGCAGGTCGCGTACGTGAACGGCCTGACGCACGTCGAGCTGCACCCGGTTGTGTTCAAGTGGTTCATCATCGACAAGCCGGGTGCGACGCAGCTCAACGCGTCGACGAGCGACAAGATCGTCACCCTGGATCCCGCATCGGCGTACGACTTCTTCTCGATCGAGGTCATTAACCAGGTCTTCGACACCCTCCTGGTGTACGAGCCGGTGACGGCGAAACTCATGCCGGGCCTCGCAACGGAAATCCCGACCGTGGCCAACGGCGGTGTCTCCGCGGACGGCCTGACGTACACGTACCACCTGAAGCCGGGCGTCCTGTTCCACGATGGGTCGGCGCTGACCGCCCAGGTCGTCGCGAACTCGCTCAACCGGGCGATTCGTCTGGACTTGCCCGGGTCCGCTGCGTTCCTTCTCTACGACGTCGGCGCGCTGGGACGGGTCGGAGGGGCCAACAACAACAACTCCGCGCCCGGAGTGATCGAGGTCGTCGATCCGGTGACCATCCGGTTCCATCTGCCACGCGCCGTGTCGTTCTTCAACGACCTCATGGCGTTCTCGGTGGCCGCGCCCGTGCCTGACACCTACAGCCAGACGGGCGAGCAGCCCTCGACCGTCGGCAGCGTGATCGGGACGGGACCGTACAAGCTGACGCAGCACACGGTGAACCAGCTCGTCGTCCTGGATCGGAACCCGACGTACTACAACGCGGGCCTCTACTCGAGCTTCGGCATCCCGTCGATCCCGGTGGAAGACCGGGTGACCATCAACATCCGCAGCACCTCGACGGCCCTGAAGCAAGACATCGAGACGAAGGCCATGGACGTCGTGTTCCGGACGCTGGACCCGCAGGACATCACGGATCTTCAGACCCGCGCGTCCACGCTCGGGATCACCGTGAAGCTCGGCGCGAGCCCGCAGATCCGGTACATCGTGTTCAACGTCAACACGATCACGGACAAGAAGATCCGGCAGGCGATCGCGTACAGCGTCGACCGGGCGCAGGTGAGCCAGGTCGTGTTCAACGGCCAGGTGTCGGCCCTGTACAGCATGGTGCCCGCGCAGATGCCCTACTCTTCGCCCGTGTTCCAGTCGACGTACGGAGACCACAACTGCTCCGCGGCGAACGCGTTACTGGCGCAGCTCGGGTATGGGTTCGTGCAACCGGTATTGTGGATCGCCAGGGACCGCTGAGTCCCTGGCCCTTTCCCTTTTCTTTCCCTCTAAACCTTCTTTTAGTCTGACCGCCTTCCGTCGAGTTCGGCCATGGCCGGGAGCCACTCGCTTGCGGCGTACGTCGTCACGCGGATCCTCCTCGCGATCCCGATGCTCCTCATCCTCCTCACGGCCGTGTTCCTGATCCTGCGCGTTCTGCCGGGGGATCCCGTCCTCGCGCTCTGGGGCGGGCGGACTCCGCCGCCGGACGTCGTCGAGCGGGCGCGGGTCGCGCTGGGACTCGATCAACCGCCGTGGGTGCAGTACTGGAGATACATGACCGGCGTGCTGCAGGGACAACTCGGCCGGTCGATCGGCGAGAACTTCCGGGGCCAGCTCGTCTGGGACCAGATCGCCTCCCGGCTCCCGGCAACGATCGAGATCGCGATCGGCTCGATGTTCGTCGCGACCGTCGTGGGCGTCCTCGCCGGGGTGACGGCTGGCGCGCGGCGCGACACGTGGGTCGATGTCGTGCTCCGGCTCTACGGGACAATCATCTGGGTCATCCCGATCTTCTGGCTCGGGCTGGTCCTCCAGCTCATCTTCGGGGTGTGGCTCCGGTGGCTCCCGCCCCACGGACGCTGGACGGGGTCGGACTTTCCGGTCCAGCGAACGGGGCTGTACACGATCGACTCGATCCTCGAAGGGAACCTCGCGCACTTCCAGGAGGCGGTCGCCCATCTGATCCTGCCCTCGCTGACTCTCGGGCTGGTCCTCAGCGGCTTCTTCACGAAGTCGGTTCGGGCAAACATGATCCGCACGATGATGGCCGATTTCACGGATGCCGCGAGGGCGCGCGGCTTGCCGAGGCGGCAGATCGTGTACAGGCACGCGTTCAAGAACGCGCTGGTCCCGGTCGTCACCGTGCTAGGACTTCAATTCGCGATCCTGTTCGCAGGCGCGGTCCTCACGGAGAAGACGTTCTCGATCGACGGGATCGGGGTCCTTCTGTTGAACTCGATCACGGACAAGGACATGACGATGATCCAAGGCGTCGTCGTCGTGTACGCTACGATCATCGTGATGGTGAGCCTCGTCATCGACATCCTCGGAGCGGTCATCGATCCGCGAATCCGGTTGTAGGAACATGTCGAGCCCCGAGCCGAAGCGCGGCGCGCTCGACTGGCTTCCCCGGCATTCCGTCGTCGGACGCATCGTCCACCCGCTGTTCGAGGAGCGGCGCACGCTCGCGGGCGCGATGACGTGGATCGGGATCGGGATCATCATCGCCTTCCTCCTCATCGCGCTCCTGGCCGGGCTCTTCGCGCCGTTCGATCCGATCTGCCTCTGCGACGAGAAGGATGTGCCTCCCTGGACCAACGCGCCGATTGCCCGCAACGTGTCGTTCCAAGCCTGGAACGTCTTCACGACCGAGTGGGCGAACGTCTCGAACGCGATCCGGGCCGACGGGGTCGGCGCGACCTCGGCGGCGACGGGCGGGTACCTCAACACGACCGCCTTCCCGATGCGGATCCTCCGCGATTCCGTCCAGTCCGTCGGCTTCGTAGTCCTCCTCTCGCCGGTCGGCACGGACCCCGGGCAGTACGTCGGGGTGCGCGTGAGCGCCGACGGAGGACGCACGTGGTCCCCGAAGTATCTCGTCCGCGACGTCGGCACGCTCGTCGGCTTCGACGTGACGAACCTGACGATCTGGAACGCGGCGAAACTCTCGACCTCGAACCTGAACCTGAACATCACGCATGAGTCGGATCCCGCGACGACCGGGAACGTGACCCTCGATTACGTCGGAGCCAAGGCCGTCTGGCTGAGCTACTGGCACTTCATGGGCACGGACCCGGTCGGCCGCGACGTGTTCTCGCGCGTGCTGTTCGGCACGCGGACCTCCCTGGCGATCATGGCGATCGGCGTCACGATCGCCCTGCTCGTCGGATTCCCGCTCGGGCTCTACTCCGGATACCTTGGCGGCAAATTCGACAAGGTCCTCGTGCTCGTGATGGACTCGATCTACTCGTTTCCGGGCCTGCTCTTCGCAGGCCTTATCGCCGTCCTCCTGGGGAAAGGCGTCTTGAACATCGGTCTCGCCGTCACCGTGATCTACATCCCGCTGTACTTCCGCGTGACCCGGAGCCAAGTCCTCTCCGCACGCGAGGAGTTGTACGTCGAGGCGGCTCGCGCGGCGGGAGCGAAGCCGTCGCGAATCATCTTCAAGTACATCGCGATCAACGTCATCGGTGCGATCCCGGTCATCTTCTCGATCAGCGCGGCGGATGCGATCCTCACCGCCGCAGGCCTGTCGTACCTCGGCCTCGGCGTCGAGGCGCCGACGCCGGACTGGGGCCTGGACCTCTCCGCGGCCGCCTCCGGGATCGACAACGGCATCTGGTGGTCGTCTTTCTTCCCCGGGTTCGTCATCCTGCTCCTGACGATCGGGCTCAGCTTCGTCGGAGAGGGGCTGAACGATATCGTGAACCCGCTTATGAAGAGGGAGCGGTGATGGGCGACGTCATCCTCGAGGTACGCGATCTCCGCGTCTACTATTCGACGAAACGGGGCCCAGTCCATGCGGTCGATGGCGTCTCTTTCGACCTCCACGCCGGGGAAACGCTCGGGGTTGTCGGCGAGACGGGATGCGGCAAGTCGACGCTCGGCAAGTCGATCCTCGGCCTGTTGCCGCCGCGCACGCAGGTCACGGGTCGACTGGCCCTCCGCGGACGCGACCTCGTCGGGATTTCGGAGGCGGAACTCCGCAGGCTTCGGGGCGAGGAGCTCGCGCTGATCTTCCAAGATCCGATGACGCGCCTGGACCCGCTCATGACGATCCGCGAGCACTTCGTCGAGACGATTCGCGCGCACGACCGCACGGTCAGCGCGGACGAGGCGGCCGAGCGGGCCGCGGACGTCCTGAGATCGATGGGGATTTCAGATAACCGCCTCAACCACTACCCGCACGAGTTCTCGGGCGGGATGCGCCAACGGATCATGATCGCGCTCGCGCTCGTCCTCAATCCGAAGCTGCTCGTCGCGGACGAGCCGACCACGGCGCTCGACGTGATCGTCGAGGCGCAGATCCTCGACATCCTCCGCGACCTCCGCCGCGCCTATTCGATGTCGCTCCTCCTGATCACGCACAACCTCGGTATCGTCGCGGAGGTGTGCGACCGCGTCGCGGTCATGTACGCGGGCCAGTTCGTCGAGGTCGGTCCGGTCGAGACGATCTTCCGCCGGCCGATCCATCCCTACACCCAGGGGCTGCTCGCGAGCACCATCTCGATGGCGACGAAGGAGCTCCGTTCGATCGACGGCCTCCCGCCGAGCCTCCTCACGCCTCCGAGCGGGTGTCGCTTCCACCCTCGCTGCCCGTACGCCCAGGACATCTGCACTCGCGAAGAACCGGCGATCGTCGAGTATCGGCCGGGCCAGCCCGCCGCCTGCCATTTCGGGAAGGACTTCGTATGACGCAGAATCTGCTCCAGGTCGAGGGCCTCAAGGTCCACTTCCCAGTCAAGATGAACGTGATCCAAGCAGCAGGGCGGGCGGTGCTCCGCCGTATCGCGGCGGGCGACCTCCGGGAATCCGCGGAGTACGAGCGCCCGAGGGTCCACGCGGTCGACGGGATCTCGTTCGATGTGTCGCCGGGAGAGATCCTCGGGCTCGTCGGGGAGAGCGGTTGCGGCAAGACGACGACGGGCCGGGCCGTGGTCCGACTCGTGGAGCCGACGGACGGTCGCATCGTCTTCGAGGGTCGGGACATCACGCACGTCGCGGAGGAAGCGTTGCGTCCCCTCCGTCCGAGGATGCAGATCGTCTTCCAGGACCCGCATGCGGCGCTGAACCCGGCGATGACGATCGGTCAGTCGATCATGGATCCGCTGCTCATCCACGCCTCGATCGATTCGGCAGAAGCGAAGCCCGATGTCCTGCGAGTCATGACCGAGGTGGGCCTCTCCCCCGCCGCGGACCTCTTCACGAAGTATCCGGCGGACCTGAGCGGAGGGCAGAAACAGCGGGCCGTGATCGCCCGCGCCATCGTCCTCCGCCCGTCGCTGCTCGTCGCGGACGAACCCGTCGCGATGCTCGACATGTCGATCCGCGCCCGGATCCTCGAACTGCTCCTCGACCTGCGCCGCCGCTACCAGCTCGCGCTCCTCTTCATCACGCACGACCTGGCCACCGCGAAGTTCCTCTGCGACCGAATCGCGATCATGTACCTCGGCCGGATCGTGGAGCTCGGAGCCGCCACCGACATCTTCCGCGACCCGAAGCATCCCTACACGCGGGCGCTAATCGCCGCCGTGCCGGTACCCGAACCGGGCCGAGCGCGGCCCGAATCGCTTCCGCACGGGGAGATCCCGGACGCGATCCGACCGCCGGCGGGATGCCGATTTCACCCGCGGTGCCCCGTCGCCCTACCGAGCTGCGGGTGGGAGGGTCGGGACTTCATCGACTTCCTCGAAGAGCGCCACCTCGATCATGAGCGGGCAAAGGCCGACGAAGCCGTCGTCGGCACGGCGGACGAATGGCACGCACTCGGGCTGACCGCGGGCCATACGACGCGGGATCGGGATCCGAGCCAGGTGGCGGCGTACGTCCGTTCGATCATGGCCGGGGCCCCGGAACCCCTCGCGAAAGCGGTCGAGGCCGTCGACGCGGAAGCGGATCAGGTCGTCGTTCGGTTCCGCGCGCCCGACCCGCTCGCTCCGAAGCAGGTCGAAGGCCGAATGGTCGAGTGTCTCCTCTACTGAGGCCAAGGGCTTAAGCCCGCGCGGACTATCGTGCCGCCATGGAGGACCTCGCGGCCTTCGCCGCCGCCCATCCCGAGTTCTGCGACCCCAAGGCGGTCCGCGTCCCCGGCCATGGAACGATGCCTTCGCTTGAGGGCGGACGTCCGTTCGTGCTGACCGCCGATGCGCTCTCGGCCTACCGGGCGGAGGTGCCGAAGGATCCCGCGACGCTCCCCGCCATGCTGAAGCTCGGCCCCGAGGCGGTCGCGTTCTATGCGAGCTTCCGCCTCGTCCCGGATCGCTGGGGCATCTACGTCCGCGAAGGGGCGCTCCGAGCGCTGAAGGAAGAGTACCACCGCATCATCTGGCGGGACCTCGGGAAGTACGCGGACCGGAACGTCGACGACGTCGCGGAGAAGGTCGAGACGACGCTCGTGCTCGACTACCTGCTCTCGCACAATCGGCTGCACTTCCTCGTCGACAAGGCCGCGGCGGAGCGGGAGGTCCAGGCCGGCACCGCGAAGTATGCGCCGTATCAGGCGGCTTCGTACAACGCGCCTCCCCGGCCCGTGCTCCACCCGGAGGACATCGGGAACATCGAGGAGGCGCTCGCCAACCTCGAGGCCTTCCGGCAGTACATCAATCCGACGTACGCGGACGGTGTGTCGCGCCTCGTCGAAGGGCGGCTCGACGAGCGGAACGTGAACGAGTGGAAGGCGTTCTTCATCGGCGGGCGCTTCGCGGTCGAGATGGCGAACGTCCTGTCGAGGCAGCCGCCCGGATGGAAGGACTTCGGGAAGTTCCTGAACCGCAAGACGTCCGTCGGCGCGACGAACTACGTGCGGATCCAGTACTCGTACAACCCGGAGATGCTCGAGCGCGGCCAGAAGGAATTGAGCCGCCGCATCGCGGGCGGCGCGGGAGACGGGGCGAACTTCTTCAAGACATCCGATCCCGAATTCCCGCCCGTGTACCTGATGTGAGACCGGCGATGGATGGGCGCACGTTTTTATCGGTCGCCCTCCTCGTCCGGGCGTGGCGGTCCCTCCAACGAATCGGCTTCTGTGGACCGTCCACGCTCCCATGATCCCCCTCGTCTTGTTCTGGGGTCTCGCGTTCGTCGCGATCAAGGTGGCGCTCGCCTCCATGTCGTGGGTCACGCTCACGTTCCTTCGCTTCGCGATCGCGGATGTCCTGTTCCTCGCCTACCTGGTGAAGAGCGGCAATGTCCGGCGCCCGCCCCCGCGCGCCGACCTCCCGATGCTCGTCCTCCTCGCGTTCCTCGGCTTCGTCGGGTACCACCTCTTCCTGAACCTCGGAGAGACGGACCCGAGCGTGACCGCCGGAACGGCGTCCCTGATCATCGCCTCCGCGCCGGCGTTCATGGCGCTCCTCGCGATCCCCGTGTTGAAAGAGCGACTCGGGAGGATCCAGGCCTTGGGCATCGCGCTGGCGTTCGCGGGCCTCGGCATCATGATCCTGCTCGCGACCCCGCAGAGCGCGTACGAATTCCGCGCCTCCGAGGGCGCCCTGATCGTCGTCCCGCCCGCGATCTTCTCCGCTCTCTACGCGGTCCTCGGCAAGGACTACCTCCGCCGATTCCCACCCTTCACGTTCGTGGCATGGACCTTGCTCCTCGCGACGGTCCTCCTGCTCCCGCTCGTCCTGGCGTTCGGTCCGACGTTCCTGCGTGACGTTACCTCGATGGGACTCAACGCGTGGGCCGCGGTGGCCTTCCTCGGCGTCTTCCCGACGTTCGTCGGATACGGCATCTGGTTCCGGGCCCTCGCGCGGATCCCTGCGGCGTCCGCAGGCGCGTACATCTACGCGAGCACCTTGGTCGCCGTCGTCGGCGGGGTCTTCCTGTTGCAGGAGCCCGTGACCCTGGGAACCGTCGCGGGCGGAGGGATGATCATCGCCGGGGTGGTGCTCGCACAGCACCTTGGGAAGCGGCTCCGGTCGACGTCGGACGTCAGCGGACCCCAGGGCGCATCGCCTTGAGCGTCTCGAGCGCCCATCCGTGATGGGCGACCTCGTCGATGTCCGGGAGCTTCGTGAGTTTGAACCATTCCGCGGAGGCCACGTTCCCCACCGGCGTGATGCCGCGGGCGCGCTTCACGGGGGCCCGGTAGTGGAACGTCATGTGCCATGCCCCGTCCCCGAAGGACTCGATACGGGAGAGCCGGACGCGGGCGACCTCGAGTCCCGCCTGTTCCCGGGCAATGCGCTTAGCGGCTTCTTCGGGATGCTCGGCGAACCGCAGGTAGTCATCCGGCAAGAACCAGCCCCGCTGACCGTCGTACCGCCGCACGTCGCGATACTTCACGAGCAGGACCCGATCGGCGGCGAACAGGGCGACATCCGCGATGAGCTTGTGCAGGCCGCAATCCTCGGCCACGATCGCCTCCTCCGGCCGGGCAATTGGCGGGTACGGAGAAATAGCCTTGCGTGACCGGTCGTCAGCGAATGCGCTCGAGCTGGAACGACCCGATCATGATCGCCTTGTTCGTAAACTTGTACGGGACCCAGTCGTGCGTCTGCACTTCGCCGAGGCCGACGACCTGGAGCATCGTCTTCTGCTTGTCCGACTTGAAGTGGATCGCGCCGTCGACCGTGTGCTCGAGCGCCTCGAGCGTCTGGTCCGTGTGCATCCCGCGCTCCACCGTGATGACGGAGACCGCCTTCGTCTGCCGCAGCCGGTTGACGAGCCGTTGGAAGAAGTTCATCGCTTCCCGCTCGTCGGCCTGGGTGATCGCCGAGCTCAGGGTGAGGAACGCGAGCCGGAAGTAGGGGTACTTCTTCTTGAACTCCTCGTCGAGCTGGTCCACGATCTGGTGGATGTTGTCGAAATCCGTCGGGCCGTTCACCCGCCAGACGTTCTTCTCCCGAACCGCCTTGCCGCCCTGCATCGGTGACGTGCAGTCGATCCACCGCACCAGGCCCAGCTGGTCGTACTCGACGAACGTCGGGAGGATCGGGGCGATGTCCTTCGCGACATCGATCGGGAGCTTCGTCGTCGTGATGATGATCGCGGGGACTCCCTTCTTCAGGCCCTCCGCGACGAAGTTCAGGAGCGCGACTTCCTTCCCAACGAACGCCGGACCGACGAAGAGGACGTTCGAGTTGAACGGAATGCCTCCGTACAGCAAGTCATCGAGGCGCGGGGTGCCGGTCTTGACGCGTTCCGCCTTCTTCTCGACCGCGACGGCTTCCTCGGCTTCCGCTTCCCCGGCGGGCGTCGTGATGCGCGCCTTGAGCGCGCCTTCCCGCATCTCGAACTCCTTCTCCTTCTGGTACAGGCGGCGTTTGAACTCTTCCTCGCGTTCCCGCAGTCGGCGCTCCCACTCCTCGAGCTGGGCGTCGCGACCCATGTCCCGCATGCCGGGCGTCGCTGCCGTCGCGCGCGTCTCGCGCGATTTCGTCTCGAGTTCCAAGGACTGCAGCTGCAAATCGGACTCCCGCTCTTCGAGCTCCTTCGACTTCTCCAGGAGGTTCCGGTTCTCTTCATTCAGCCTCTTGATCTCGTTTTGGAGGTTCGCCTGCATCTCCGCGAGCTTGCGTTCCCGGGAGTCGAGGGTCTCCTTCTGGCGGCGGATGTCTTGCTCGTTCGAGCCGGCCACGGCCTCCTTCATCTTCGCATCCTTGAACAACTCGGCGTACTTCTTCGTCTTGCCGTCGAGCTCGTGTTGGGCGTCCTCTACCGCCGCTGCTTGCCGCTGGATCTCCGCGGCCCGTCCGCGGAGGGCCGCTTCCTTGTCCGAGATGGACTTCTCGCGGGCGACGAACTCCGATTCCCGGTCCTCGAACATCTTGCGCTGCCCTTGGGCCTGCTTGTCGATCCGGGTGGCGTTCTCGTAGCGCTCGCGGAGCTGGCTCTCCATCGTGCGCAGCTCGACCTCTTGCTTCCCGAGCTCCTTCTCCTTGGCGAGGATCTTGGTCTCCCAGTCCTTCAGCTCCCGGATTCGGGTCGCGTCTCCGGACGAGGTTGTGGCCTGCGCGTGTTCGAGTTTCAAGCGTAATTCGGACTCCTTCAGTTCGACCTCCTTCTCCTTCTTCATCATGGCCGTGCGCTTGGAGTCGAAGGATTTCTCGAGCTCCTGGATCCGCGCCTCGCGCTCCTCGATCGACTTGACTTTCGCCTCGGAGCCGCGGACCTGGGAGGTGATCTCGATCGATGTGCGCTTGACCTCCTTCTCCCGCTCGGCCAGCGAGGCTTCGCGGGCGTTCAGGGTCTGCCGAACCTTCTCCAACTCGGACTTGTGCGTGGACTGATCGGAATCTCGGAGGCGCATCTCCTCGGCCTTCGCCTCGATCTCCGCTCGAGTCGATGCGACCTTGCGGTCCAGGTCGCGAAGATCCTTCGTGGCTTTCTCGATCGCGACTTCGCGGCTCGTCGTGTCCGAGATCTTCGTCTTCAGGTCCTTCGCCTGGTCTTCGAGCTCCTGCTGCAGCGCCTCCAGGTGAGCCTCTCGACCGCGGAGCGCCCGCTCCTTGTAGTCGAGGGCCTCCCGCTTCTTCTGGTAGTCCTGCTGGACCATCGCGACCTTCGTGTTGTCCGCCTTAAGGATCTCCCGCTGGTAGACCGACGTCGAGGAAGCGATGATGTGCAGGAGGGACCCTCCGATTTCCGTCGTCACGGCCCCCGTGAGGAAGGTGATCATGAAGAGGAGGTTCCCGGCCGGGAGGGCGGGCCCGGTCGGCTGTTCGATCCGGAACCCGCCGATGACGAGCAGCACCGTGAGGATCGGGAAGATGAGGGCCGAGACGAAGCTCCCGACTTTCCGTACGCCCAGGCCTTGCCACGTCATCCCCATCGAGATGATCGTGAGCGGAACGCCCGCGACAGCGAGGGGATAGATCCAAGGGACGATCCAGGAGGGCAGGCTTTGGCGCATCTCGAGGATGATCGCGAGGGCGACGACGAAGAAGAGGATCATGCCGGCGGCGGAGATCGCGAAATGTCCCGACGCGTAGTGTCGGCGGTACGGCTCCCGCTTCAGCCGGACGGCGTCCCAGGACGCGAGGGCGCCCGCCACGGCCGGGAGGAGCCACAGCACGAAGTCGACTTGGACCCCCGGAGGGAGGGGGAGCGGCTGGCTGCCGAGGGTCAGGAGCAAGATTGCGTTGAGGAGGAACGCCGCAGCCGCCAAGATCCCATAGCCGTGGGCGTGACGGGCAAACGTGAGCTGGAGGAGGCCCTGTTGGGCGGACGCTGCAGCCTCGGACGGCGGGGGACCCCTGGACGGTTTCACTCTGGCGACGGCCGATTTGAGGACCGGCTTCAGGCCGCTCGCCGGCTTCCGAGACGTCGAGCTACGAGGCATTGTGTCCCTTCGGCACCTGCGGCTGGGGAGGCTAACGAAAACGAACCGGGTCCGTTTACATAAAGGATGCGACCCGAAATCCCAAACTTGATACTATATGGGAGGAACCCGCGCATTCCGCGGCCGCCGGGCCCTGCGGACCGAATCGGTGACGTTAAATCGAGGCGACGCCTGCAGACCGTCGGTGAACCGATGATTGCGGTCGGCGAACCTGCGCCGGATTTCACATTGCCGGCCGACGACGGGCGCCGGATCGCGCTGAAGGACCTTCGTGGCAAGAAAGTCGTCCTGTACTTCTATCCGAAGGACGATACGCCCGGGTGCACGAAGGAGGCCTGCTCCTTCCGCGACAACTTGGGGCGCGTGACCGGGAAGGGGGCGATCGTCCTCGGGGTGAGCCGTGACGACTCCAAGAGCCACGTTAAGTTCAAAGACAAGTACCACCTGAATTTCCCGCTGCTCAGCGACGTGGACGGACGGGTGACCGAGGCGTACGGCGTCTGGAAGAAGAAGAACCTGTACGGGCGGGAGTACTTCGGGATTGAGCGGACGACGTTCCTGGTCGACGAGCGCGGCACGATCGCGCGGATCTGGCCGAAGGTGAAGGTCGAGGGCCACACGGACGAGGTCCTCGCGGCCTTGTGACGGAGAAAGCTTCATCTCCACTCGATGATTCGGACGTGGACGAGTCGGATGATCCCGCCGAACGCCGCGCCGCCCAAGACGATCGTCATCACGTATCCCGGTGCCGAGGAGAAGCTCCGCAAGCAGTATGTCTATCAGACGTACCTATCGCTGCAGGAGCACGATCGACTTGGCCTCGTCCCGGGCAACCGGCTCGTCGTGAAGTTCAAAGACGAGGTCGTCGGCGAGGGACAGGCGATCCTCGTCGAGAAGACGATCCTCGAGCGGCTGTCCCTCTACGATGCGATGTCGGCGGGCTACGAAAACGAAGACGCGCAGAAGAAGCACGTCCTCCATACGGTCCTCGCCGGAGGGAAGAAGGCTGAGAAGGCCGAGTTCTGGAAGGTCCTGTTCCGGTGGCTCTGACCGCGTTGCCCTAGATCTTAGAACGCAAGCTAGGCTTCCATGAGCCCGTCCCGTCCGGCAGTTCCTTGCGGAAGAAGTCCTGGTAGAGATTGGGATAGTCCCGCTTGCAAATCTGAGCGATCTGATCGAACACCATACGAATTTCGACCTCGGCGGATGGGTCGGTTCTCATCTCGATCACCCAGCGCAGCGTCCGGTGATTCGCGCTCCAGATGACATTCGTGGCGAGTCCGTCGGGGAGGATCCGGCGGATGGCCGAGGTGAGTCGCTTCTTGTGGTCCATGTCCATGCGGTCCCAGGGAATGCTCGCCTCGAGTTTCCGGTACGCCTCCTCCATTTCTTCGACGGCCGCCTTCATCGCTCCGGATTGGTCCGCACTCAGCTCGTCCGGGACCCAGAACTTCAACTCCTTCGGGCGCACGTAGCGAAGGGATTCTTGGCTCACCGCAATTCCCACGCGATGCCGAACGAGCTCGTGGGTCATGATGCGGGAGACCCCAATCAGGACGAAACTTACCACCGCATGCTCCGCCACGCTCCCATCCCCCTTGCGGACCAGGTTCTCGAAGTAATCCTTCGGGTTGAGTCGGATTTTGGTCACGTTCGGGTTGAGTCCGACTTCGAACGACTCGTAGCAGATGCGGCCAGCGAGTTCGATGAGCGTCTCACCGTTGTCAGGGGCCTGCTCGAAGCGGCCGGAGCCTTCGGGCGAGACCCCCAGGGCCTTCAGCATCTCGCGAACCCCGTCCCGGTCGACGCGGGTCTCGCCGATCTTTATGACAATGGGCTTCGTCGGCTTCATTCGATCTTCACCCCCGCTAACGGCGTGCCGTCGACCCCGTTTCGCCGCGCTTGTGGGGGAGCCGATAAGTCCGCTCCGCCTTAAGTACGATAGTTCGAGGTGGCACAACGCCCGTCTTCCCGGAGCCCAGCGATCTCAGAGCCGACGGACGATCCGTTCCAGTAGGTCTCCGAAGTCTTTCTCGGGTACCTTTGGAGGCTCACCGAGGATCGTGCGGATTGCGATGCTGCGGATCACGCACCACGCTGCACCTTCGGTCGCGGCCCGCGCCGCCAGTGTTTGTTCCGCCTTCGATGCGGAGACGTCCCATTCGGATCCGAGGTCATGAATAGCGTTCAGGACTCGCCTGAACTGATCGGATTGAGGGACGAGTTTCGACGCGAGGGCGTCCGCGAGACGTCGGGTGTACGTTTCGAAATCAATCTTTCGCGCCTCCCATTCCTCGACGATTTCGAAGCACTTCGCGGTCGAGCAGACCCCGATGCTCGTGCTCTCGATCACCGCCTCTGCCCGCACCACGGCTTCTCGGAACTTTGATTTCCCGACCAGCTCGGTGGCCGCCGTGAGGCCGAGCAGATCATCGAGCAATTCGTACAGAGCGCTGCCCTGATGCTCCCGGCTCCAGGGTTTCGCGAGCGCCGCCGCATGCTTGCGGAGGCGACCCCCGGCTTTCAGGAATGCATCGAGCGAAGCGGCTCCTCTCAGCAGGTCCTTCCGAAGCCGTTCCTCGCTCCCCGTCCACAGGGGGTCCCAGAGAAAGACGTGCAGTTGACGCAAATCGCGCGACAGCCGCGGGTCGAGCGTCGCGAATGAAACCGCCATAGTGTGTCCCCGTCCGGATTAGCACGCCGCCCTAAAAAGCTCCCTGAGTCCCGGGCTCCCGGATCTCGTACTGCGTGATCTCCGGAGGCTGCGTCGTCAGCGAGAGGAGGGAGAAGAAATCGCCGCCTCGGACCGGGTCCGAGCGAAGGCGCCCCTCGAGCTTCCGCAGGGAATCCTCGTCGTCGAACAGGGCGACCACGACGCACTCCGTCGCGGGATGCTGACCTTGCCCAAGCCATGCGTCCCGGCAGCCCGGCGCCGCCCGGATCGCGGCCGCATGCCTCCGGAGGATCTCGATCCCGTCCGACTCCTTGCCCTCGCGGAACCGGAAGCGGGAGAACCGCAGGAACACGGACGGCCATCGCGCCTCCGTCCGAAAGAGCTTGCGGACACCGGCAAGTTTATGGGCGCCCGTCGTCTCGGACGCGCGATGTTCAGCCGGAAGAACATCGGCGGGGAGCCGCAGAAATGCGAGAAGTGCGGTTCCGAGAAGATCTTCTTCGTCCAACACTCGCATGGCAACTATCCGATCCTCGATTACGTCTGCCCGAAGTGCGACCTCGGGGGCGACGAGGGCGTCCCGGACTGGTACGTACACCCGACCGGCGAGGACAACGCCCCGGACAAATGAGGCGTGCGGGGTCGGGCGATGGGCGAGATCGTCATCCGCGCCTTCCGGGTGAGCGGCTACGTGCCCGGTCCATGCTCGAAGTGCGGCAAGGAGGAGCGGGGCCTCGTGATGTTCGAGGACTACGCGCTCGGGTGGGAGTGCCTCGCCTGCGGCGAGCTCGGCCACGCGGACCGCGTGGAGTGGATCGAAGGGAAGGACACGGCCCTCGAGGACCTCGAGGACACCGAGGACGAGTGATCACAGGACGCCGCACACGGGACAGATCCCGCGGCCGTAGCACCGCTCGCATTTCCGCTCCATCCCGAGGAACCGCGAGACGCCACGGCCTTTGCAGTGCGGACAGAACCCCGTGTCGCTGCAACGAGGGCACGGCCGCTCGATCTTCCGGATCGTGAAAGGCACCTGCTTGTTCGTCGGGTCCGCCTCGGCCAGGGCTCCGAGGATCTCGAGGGCCTGCCGTCGACCGTCCATGCGGTCCCGGCGGAAGAGGAGGCTCGCCTTGAGGAGCCGGGCCTTCCAATGATTCGCGTCGATGCGTAGGACGTCGTCGATCGCGGCGAGGGCCTCATCGAACGCGCGGGAGACTTCGGGCGAGTCGTCGAACTCGACGTCGTATTCGATGTTCCGGCGGATCAGGTCCTGCCGCCGCGCTTCCCGCGCATGGTCGGACATGCGGATCGCCCTCGCGAGGTGTGTGACCGCGTAAAGTTCCCGGACCGTCGGGTCGTCCGGCGTCTCGGACGCGGCTTCTTCCGTGAGCCGAAGCGCGAGTTCGAACTCGCCTCGCTCCAGCGCGGCTTTCGCCTCCTCCTGCTTCGACGTTGACACGGACGTTCGGCTCAAGCGAACGGTTCTCTTAAGGGTGCTCGTCCGCCCCGGAAGCCGAGCGAAGTTTCATCTCCCGCGCTCCCATCGGCGGCCGATGCGGGATGCCGACGCGTTCGATCGCACGACGTTTCTCGGCCTGTCGCGAGACGCGAAGCGGGACCCCTACCGGCTCTCGCTCTTCGCACAGCATCTCGCCTCGGACGAGCGGCCGCTCGTCCTCCTCGCCGTCCAGGGGGGTACCCTGCTCATCACGGATCTCCGGGTCCTTGAGCTCCGCGCCCATCTCGAGGTCCACGGCGCGTGGAACGTGAAGGAGTTCCAGGGGTACGCCCTGCAGCGGGAGATCGACCGCCCGTCGATCCGCGACGTCGTCCACGTCGTCGAAACGGACGCGGCTTCGCGCGGCGTCCGCCGCGTCGCGGACCGACTCCACCTGGAGACGGTCGAAGGGCCGGTCGACATCCTCGTGTCGCTCGCGCCGGAGCCTACGTTGCGGGAGGCCGAGTTCCGCGACCTGCGCGCCGCGGTCCTCCGCGGTCAGCCGTAATACCCGCCCTGGCCATCGATCCGGCGGAGCAATTCCTGGGCGGGTTCGTACTCCGGGTTCACGCGGAGCGCCTCGAGCAGGCATTTCCGCGCCTTCTGGCGCATGCCCTTGTGCAAGTAGATCCGCGCGAGGTTCGTATGGGCGTAGAAGTAGCAGCAGTAGCGCGGCGCGGCGGTCGCCCGTTCGAGCCACGGGATCGCGTCGTCGAGGCGGCCAATCTCGATCAGGTACGCGCCGATGTCGTTGTACGGATTGCCGAACGCGGCGTCGACCTCGATCGCGCTCTTGCACGCCTCGATCGCGTCGTCGTACCGGCCCATGAAACTCAATGTCCACCCGTGGAACGTGTGCGCCTCGGCCGACGGGACGAGCCGGATGGAGCGCTCGTAAGCGTCCGCGGCCCGCTCCAACTCGCCTGCGCTCTGTAGGATGTAGGCGGCCTGGAACGCCCTGCGCGCGGCGTCCTTGCAGGGCTCCTCGCGGGCGTCGAACGCGCTCAGGTCGAGCGGTCCCCCCGCGAACGTCTCGTCCGCGATGTCCCGGAAGTGTTGGTCGTAGTGGCCCGTCACGCGACCCTCCCACGCGTGGACCAAGAGGTCCTCGACGGCGAAGAGCCGACCGAAGTCCACGGCGGACATCGGCTCGACGTCACGGCCTCCCGCGATCGCGGCGAACGGCGCCTCGTTGAACGTCATCTGCATCGTCTCGCCTGCGTTGTGGACGAGCTTGAGAAACGCAAGGTCGTGCACCCCGCGACCGCGGGCGATCAGGAACCCGGGGTCGGCGAGCCTCGGGACGAGTTGCCGCGGGGAGGTCGCGTCGAGGACGAGGATTCGGTCGAACCGTTCCTCCGGCGGCGTCGACACGACGCGCACCCGGTCGAGCCCCGCACCCCGGAGTCGATCGGCGGCCCGGGAGAGCCGTACCGGATCGGACTCGGCGACGACGACCTGCTCGGCGCCGACAATCTCCGCGAGGAGGCCCGCGACGTACCCGCCGCGGCATCCGGCGATCAGGATGCGCTGGCCCGCCGCTGGCTCGAGGAGATCGAGCGCCGCGATGAGGCACCGCGGGGAAGGCATCGTCGGCGGGCTCGGCGTGGCGTGGATCGGCAACGGCATGTCCGAGTATGCGAGGGGTCCGAACACGCCGGGCAGGAAGTCTTCCTGCCGCACCTGGAGGAACGAACGTTCGAGCGCTCGGTCGCGCATAAGGCCTAAGCCCTTGAGTTCGGCGAGGAGGTCGTCCCGGCCCCACATCCGCCTGCGCGCTCCCATGGAGGGCTAAGCGGCGGGTTGGCTAAAAGCTTTCAGACCCCGGCTCAGAGGCCGAAGTCCTTCGCGTACAGCGCACGCGCTCGCTGGATCTCGGCGTCGGTGAGGGGCGGCGCGTCGGCCGCGTTCTCTTCGACTTGCGCCGGCGTCTTCGCACCGGGAATCGCGACGGAGACTTCCGGGAAGGCGAGGACGAACCGCACCGCCGATTGGGCCGCCGTGCGGTCTGGCCGCTCGAGGAACCGAAGCCGCTCCGCCGCCATCGCCCGCCCCGCGACCATGGACGGCGGCCAGTGGTGGCGGATGTCTCCCGGAGGGAACCGGGCGTCGGGAGCGATCTTCCCGGTCAGGAATCCGTTGCCGAGCGGCTCCCGGGCGATGATCCCGACGTCTGCCTTCCGCGCGTCCGCGAACAGCTCGTCGATCCACTCCTGGCGGAACAGGCTGAAAGGCGCCTGCAGGACTTCCGGCTTCCCGGCCTCGAGGCACAGCGCGCCCTCGTACGGCTCATGGATCGAGACGCCGTAGTGGTCGATCCGGTGTTCCGCCTTCAATGCGTCGAGCGCCTCGTACGTCGCCGGGTCGCCCATCATCTCGGGAGGCGGATTGTGCAACTGGTACAGATCCACGCGGTCCGTCCGGAGCCTCTGGAGGGACCGTTCGAGCGCGAAGGCGATGTACCCCGGCTCGAAGTTGATGCGGACGCCGCCGTGGTAGAAGTCTCCGCCCACTTTCGTCGCGAGGAAGACGTCGTCCCGTCGGCCTTCGAGGGCCTGTCCGAGGATCTCTTCGCTATGCCCCCAGCCGTACACGTCGGCCGTGTCGAAGAAGTTCACCCCGAGGTCCAGGGCGCGGCGGATTGCGGCGATCGACTGCGTGTCGTCCGTCGGACCGTACGAATTGCCGTGGGCGTTCCCGCCGATCGCCCAGGCCCCGAACCCGATCTCGGAGACCTGGAGTCGAGTGCGGCCTAATGTTCGCGTGCGCATCGCCGAGGACGAACGTCCGGCGTTGGAAGAATCTTGCGAAGGACGACTCGACGTCGCCCGCACCGCGCTTCGCAGGATGACATCGGCCGATGTCTATTTTGTAAATCACCAGGTATATTATCTCGGAACGACTGCCTGCGGCCATGGCGCCTCCGGGCGATGTCGAGGCGGGCGCGCTCGACGCCGGGTTCTCGTCGGCGAAACGGGAGATCCTTCTATCCTTGAAGCGCCAGGGTTCCGTCTCCCTGACGGATCTCTCTCTGGAGCTACGCATCTCGAAGATGGCGACGCTGAAGCATCTCACCGCGCTCGAGGGCAAGGGCCTCATCGAGCGGTCCTTCAAGGCCGGAGGCCGCGGACGACCCCGTGCGTACTTCCGTCTCAGCGGCCGGTCCGCGTCTCTCTTCCCGGAGGCGTACACGCACATGACCCTCTGCGCGCTCCAGTTCATCGAGGAACGGTTGGGACACGACGCCGTCGTGCGGCTCCTGAAGCTGCGCGCGCAGGAGGTCCTCGAGGCGAACCGCGATCGGATGCCGGACGGCCCGCTGCGGGGGCGGGTCGAGGAGCTCGTCAAGATCCGGGACGAGGGCGGGTACATGGCGGAGCTCGGCCGCGCCGGCCGCACGTCGATCGAGATGATGGAGCACAACTGTCCGATCATGGCGGTGGCCGAAGTCTACCCCGACGCGTGCGGCGTCGAACGCGAGCTGTTCCAGAAATTGCTCCACGCCGACGTCGAGACGTCCCACCGAGTCGTCGCCGGCGATCCGGTGTGCCGTTTCATCATCCGAAAGCGAGACGAGGTACAGGCCTGAGGCGCGGACGGAGCGACCTCCTGCCGGTCTCGCTCACGTCACGAAGTATGGCCGCGCGAGCACGGTCACGATGAGGCCGAGCAACCCGATTGCAGAAGCCTCGAAATAGAAGATGCCGAGCGTGAACAGCGAGAAAACCGCGCACACCAGGGTGAGCCGCCAGTTCATCCGCTGGAACGCCATGACGCCCCCGAGGATCGCAAGCGCCTGCGACCAGACAGAGATGAGGCTACAGATCGAGAGGATCGTGACGATTTCCGGCGGAGTGCGGTTGACGAACTCCACGTAGTCCGCCACGGAGACGGTTAACGCACTGTAGATCGCGCCCGCCATGCCGACGACCCCCGCGAGGATGAGGAGGAGGCCCGCCAACTTCGGCAGGTTCGAGCGTCCGGGAGGCGGGCGGGCCGGTGGCGTCCACTGATCCGGCGGGCGATAGTCCTCCGGACGAGGCACCCAAGCCGCCGGCTGGTCTCGCGCGGGCAGCGGAGCTTGTCCCTCATCGGGGCGCACGAACTCGACCGGCGGGGGAGAATCGCGCCGCCGCTTGTCCTCGGTCGGCTCGGACGCCATCGGAACGGCTTCGCTAAGAGGTTAATCCTACTTAACGATGTCCGTTCACGGGTCGGCGGTCGACATTGTGACGTCCTGCGGGGAAGGGATCTGACGTCGTCGTTCGAGGTCGGTGCGTTGCTGGAGCGAATTCGGCGGGAGCGCAAAGCTTATCATGAGTTCCTCCGCGTCCCGACGATGAGCGCCGGCCTATACGTCCTCCCGAAGGGCGGGAAGGATCTGCAGGCTCCGCACACGGAGGACGAGATCTATTTCATCGTCGACGGGCGCGCCCGGATCCGAGTGGGGTCGGAGGATCAGAAGCTCGAGCGCGGATCGATCGTCTTCGTCCCCGCGCGGGTCGAACACCGGTTCCACAGCATTGCGGAAGAACTCACGGCCCTCGTCTTCTTCGCCCCGCCGGAGGGCAGTGCGGGAGGTCCGTCGTGATCCGGACGTACGGGCTCACGCACATTGCACTCGCGGTCCGAGACGCGGAACGGTCGTTGCGCTTCTACGAGGAGGTGCTCGGCGTCAAGGTCGTCTACCGCGATGCCAAAAGCATCCAAGTCGAGACGCCCGGCCGCCACGACGTGATCGTCTTCGAGGAGAAACGCCCTGGGATCGGGAAGATGGCCGGCGTCACGCACTTCGGATTCCGTCTCGTGGACCCGAACGACATTGAGGCCGCCGTGCGAGCGGTTCGCCGCGCCGGTGGGAAGATTGTGGACCGCGGCGAGTTCGTTCCCGGGGAGCCGTACGTGTTCGCCACGGATCCCGACGGGTACACGATTGAGATCTGGTACGAGTGACGTCCGGTCGCATCACGCGTCGTGCGAGCCGAATGGCGGTGAATCGCGGCCGAGCCCGTGGCTCAGCAAACTGAACGACAAGGCGGAGAGCCAGATCAGGAGCGCCGAGGACTGCCTCAGAACAAGGCTCGCGACCAATCATGGGAGCAGTCGTACGGCTTCGTCAAGGTGTACGGTTCGCTCGCCGTGCGAGCGGCTTTCTCCACGATGACAGTCGGACAGCCGCCTGTCCACGATTTCCTTTCAGATGATCCGTTAACCTTTATGCAGACCGTATCCGATTCTTCCAGAAATGAGAAAGAATCCGACAGCGAAATTACATACGGAACCGCCTCGCGCGCAACCGGCGGCGCAGTGCTCCCGGCGAGCGCTCAGGTCCCTAGCCGCCGATGCGCCGGCGCGACCGCCGGAGGGCCCCCGTGCCGCGGCCCTCGACGAGCGCCTCCGCCAGGATGCGGTCGGCCCCGACCAACTCATCGACGTAGCCCGACCAACGGGCGAGCACGTCGTGGTACGCGTCCTCGACCCGGAACAGGGTGGTCTTCATCTGTCGGGCCAATCCCGCGGTCGCCCGGCCTGTGATCACGACGGCGAGGAAAGTGTGGGTGCCTTGCCGAACGAGGATCTTGCGGCGGCCGAAGGCGAGTTCTCTCAGCCCACCATTCTCCCTCGGGTCGAACGCATCCCGAATGAAACTCTGGACCGCGGTCAACATCGCGGCGAGGATGTCCCGGTCCGTGTGGGCCTTCAGGGTCCGGGAGAAGTGGCTGATCAGCGTCCCCCCGTGGCTCACGAGGAAGATTTCCTCGACCCAGCCTTTGGGCCGCGCGACGAGGACGACGAGCACGAGAATGCCGAAGAGCAGTACCAAGGCGAACGGGATCCATACATTGAACGGCGCGCCGCCTCCGGCAATCACGATCGACGTGACGGCAACCGCCGAGCCGGGCCTCGACGCCCCCGCGGCATCCGTATAGTTGAGCCTCGCGACGTTCGTCAGGAAGACGCCGGGCGCGGCTGCCTCTTGCACGGAGACGCGAAGGACGAAGGCGTGGGGCCCGGGCGATACGCCCTGGAAGGTCCAATTCGCCCCACCGACCTTGACGCCGCCCAGGTCGGTCGCGTTGTCCCACGCGTACGCGACGTACGCGGGCAGGGTGTCATTGATCCAGACCACGCCGGCGGGGGCGGTTCCGGAGTTGTTGAGCCAAAGGGTGTACGTGAGGGTATCTCCCGTCCGGACGCCGAGCCGGTCCGCCGTCATGGCGAGGACGACCCCGACCTCCGGGTATCCGAACGTCCTGAGCTCAAAGTCCCCTTTCGCCAGGTCCCACTTCGCCCCCAGGACGTTCGACTGTTCCCCCACCCCGGGCACGATGTATGTGTCGTTCCGCGTGTTCCACCAGCTCCATCCCGTCCCGCCGCTGGCAGCAGAGCTCTCAAGCACGACCCAGTAGACGGCCCCCGGGCTGAGTTGCACCTGGGGCGCCAAGGGGAACGCGACCCAGGCGTACGAGGAGGCGGCCCGCGCCGACCCGTTGGCCAGCGCCGGCGTCGTCATGTCCGGGCTCCCGCCGCTGTCGAGACGAATCTCGACCGTCGACGTGTCCGTGGTCGATCCGTGGGTGAACGCCCAGAGGTCTACCTCCGCCAGGACATATGCCGCGCTGGCGGCGAACGATTGGGCTCCCCACTGATTGTCGAAGACGTCGATGCCGGTGCCGCCGATGGGATAGTTGGGCGGCGGATCGCTCACGCCGTCGAAGAACTGGTAGGCGGCCGCGGAGGCGGGTCCCCCGAGCACCGCCATGGCCACGAGGGCGAGCGCGGACGCTCGCGTAAAGGCACGCACCCCCCAAGGCATCGGCGTACGGTGGGGGGTCCGTGGCATCAAGGTTGTTGTGCGATTATCCATGTTGTGTGATTATCGAATCCCAAGCCGCGCGGCGTCCGGGCGGCAGGCGAGAATACGGGAAAATGTCGCCAAACCGTCTTTATAGCGGCTCTACGCCTGGGGCGTCTGGCCGTCGATTTTCGAGGTCGTCCATATGCAGGATTCGACCGGCGACCGCCAGAAGAGGGCCAGGTGACCGCCGTACGCCCCCTTCTGTTCGGATTACGTCGTTGACCATCGTTCCCCAACGAAGCCGGGCCGCGAGGCCCGGCACCTTTCCCTTTTATTCCCTCAGAACCATGACGGCCTTCGGAGGGTCAAAAGTGGCGAAGGGCGACGAGGGGATTGTCCTTCTCGCGATTGGGATTGTCATTGGAATCGCGGGTGCGGTCGCGGCCTACACGTGTACTGCGAGC
>DASPZJ010000012.1:0-5786 GCA_035636315.1 Thermoplasmata archaeon | reverse complement strand
GCTTCCGGATTCACGCCCGTCGGAGCGAGGTCGATGACGAACATGTTCGCTTTCGACGGGAATACGGGGAGCGAGGCGCCGTCGACCTTCGCGACGGTCCGTCGGATCGTCTCTTGGTTCCGCTCGCACACCCGACGCACTTCGGGGAGCCATTCGTTCTTCGCGTGTAGCGCGGCGAGCGCCGCGCGTTGCGCCAGCACGTTCACGCCGAGGACGTTCGTGTCGTACTTCCTCAGGGCCTTGATTGCGTCGGGCGGCCCGAGGATCGCGCCGATCCGCATGCCCGCGAGGCCGGGGCCCTTGCTGAACGAGTACGACAACAAGGTCTTCTCCGGATAGAAGTCCGTCGCGAGGACGTGGTCCGCGTTGAAATCGCGGTACGTGATGTCGTCGATCAGCCAGAGACCGTGGTCCTTCGCGATCTCCGCGAGGCCCTTCACCTGCGAGCGCGCGTACCCCGAGCCGAGCGGGTTGTTCGGGTCGATGACCAGGAGCATCTTCGTCGCGGGCGTCAGCGACTCGAGGGCGAGTTCCGGCGTGAGGACGTACGGCTTGCGGTAGATGTCCGCTTCGACCGCTTGAGCGCCCGCCATCGCGACCTGATCGTGGATCGGGAGGAACGCGGGGTCCGTCGACAGGGCCTCGTCGCCCGCTTTCAAGAGGGCGCGAGTCGCGATGTACTCCCCCTCGATCCCGCCGTTCGTGAGGATCATGTCGGCCTCGTCAAGGCCGAGGTCTGCCCGAATCGCCTCGGACAACCCGAAGACGCCGGCCTTGCGCGGATAGAGGTTGAACTCGCGATCGTCCGCGCTCCGCCGGATCGCATCGAGGATGGCGGGGTGCACCGGCAGCGTGTTCGTGTTCTGAGACATCCACGCGACCTCCTTGCGATGCTCGTGCGCGAACTCGAAGTTGTCCTTCGACGTCATGAGCGTCCCTTCGACCCTCGAGCGAACGAGGCGCTTACGCCTCATATCCGTTGCGGTCTGCAGCGGTGAGTCGGCCGATGATGAGGGCATTCTCCGGACGGAGGAAGAAAGCCTTAAGGCGGTCGTGGGGATAGGCCGCGGCGCGGGCTCGTGGTCTAGCGGCTATGACATCGCCTTGACATGGCGAAGGTCACCGGTTCGAATCCGGTCGAGCCCACTCGACTTCCGGTTCGAAATCTAACGGGCGAGCCTGATGTCGACTTCACGTTCGACGTAATCCCATTCTCGCGTCTTGCGGAGCCGCGCTACAAGCCGGTCGAACGAGGCCGCGTCGGCGGGCGCGTACTCGAACCATGTCAGGAAGTCAAAGGGCTCTCCTAGATCGCGACAATGGTAGAGGCGTCGGGCGATAGCGGGGAGGTGCTCGAGGCCGATCGCGATGTGGTGCGAGTCTTCTTCGAAAATCGCCCGTCGTTCGTCCTGGGACAACTCCCACCACTCCCCGGACTTGGCGATCGGGATGAGGGCGGCTCTTGTCGCTTCCGCCCGGTCAAGGGGAGGTTGCACCGTCGCGAGCCGGTCGTGCTCGGCCCGGGTTGCATATCGCTCATGGCCGGCCACCCCGCGGAGGATCCACACGGCGTGCCGCGCAGCGGTCTTGGACCCGAGGTTGACCTCGAGATGGCTGGCCGCTGCCAACGAAGGCCCACGAACCCCTTCGAGTCTCTCGACTTTCCATGTCCCCGTCGGGCCTGCCACGAAGACCGCTTGTACCATGAGGGGAGCTCTTGTTCCTCGTCCGATGATCGTACCGCTCCGCGGGCTGGACTTGCGCACGAACAGGACACGACGCGTTCATTATATAGCGTGTGACGAAGCAATCCACGGTATCGTCGGTCAATTTCATGAATCCCCCGGGAAAGACGATCCCGAAACATGTGCCATCCAAAAATCGACGAATGTCGGGAGCCTGAGCGCCACCAATGCCGCAAGCTCCGCACGCTATGAGAAAAATCCCTGACGCATCTATCGGGTAGCTGTGTCTATCGTCGCCCGTTGACCGCCGCTCCGTTGCGCCCATGGAGAACGGCCTTTTCATGCCATGATAACCACGACCGCAGCTTCTTAAGGACCGTCCGAGGCTGCGCGGGCATGCGCGGCTCGGCGGGTGACAGAGGCGGGCGGCAAGAATGCGTTCTCGCGATCGTCCTCACGTTCCTGCTGGTGGTGGGATCGGCCTTCGGCGTTTTCGGCGTTTCCCTCGCGCCCGCGCGATCGCAGACGATTCGGCTCGCCGCGCAGGCCGCCTTCACGGTCAGTCTTTCGTTCTCGCCGAACCCGGTTTCGGCGGGTACGCAAATGCAGATTTCTCTTCAATTCAACGGCGGCAGCGCCCCCTTCACTGTCTGGGTGAACGGGAGCGCGCCGGGATGCGCCCCGCAGCAAATACCGTTTACGACCCCCAATTACTCGAACAACTTCTCGTGCACGCCGACATCCTCCGGCACCTACAACGTTCACGTCGATGCGATTGACACCTCGGGCAGCCAAGGCTCAGCGGCTTCTACCCTGACGGTCAACACCGGCAGCGGGGGGTGCACGACCAACTGCGGCGGAAACAATGGCTCGGGAAGCGGCTCGGGAAACGGCACCGGCGGTTTCAGCCTGCCGGAGGGTCTCGTCACCACTTTGTTCACGTTCGCGCTGGTCTTCTTTGCGGGGCTCTTCGCGCTCGCCGGGGGCGTCATCGCGATGGCGGTCCTCATCTCTCGGCGGCTCCGTCAGCTGACGGAGGCGATGAAGCCTCCTGAGATGGCTCCGCCGGAATCGAAGCCCCCGAGCTAGTCGAGTCCCCCGTCGCGCCTGTACCGATGTAGGTTCTGCTTGCGGTGCGGTGTGCGCGAGCTCTGCGCGAACGCCATTCTGGATTTGGAAGCCCCGTGAGATTCGAACCACCGCGTTGAAGCTGCGCCTGCCTGGGAAGGTTCCGATGAACCCAAACCGGAAGCGGCATGGGTTCGGTCGAGCCCACTCGACTTCCGATTGCGGGCCTCTTGCGCCATATCTTTATCTCGGACGTTCGAGTTCGAGACGCGTACATGGCCGACGTCGTGACCGTACGCGACCTGACGAAGTCGTACGGCGACCTTCGGGCCGTGGACGGCATCTCGTTCTCGGTCGGCAAGGGCGAGGTCTTCGGCATCGTCGGCCCAAACGGGGCCGGCAAGACGACGACCTGGGAGATCCTCGAAGGGCTCCGTCACGCGGACAAGGGCGAGGTGCGCGTCGCAGGACTCGACCTCCGCAAGGACCGCCGCAAGTTGCGCGAGCTCATCGGCGTCCAGCTGCAGGCGACCGCGCTGTTCGAGCGGCTCACGTCCCGCGAGACCCTCGAGGTGTTTGGGGCCATGTATGCGCGGAGCCTGCCAGCCGACGAGCTCCTGACGCTCGTCAATCTCGAGGAGAAGGCGGACGAGTGGACGGAGAAACTGTCCGGAGGGCAGAAGCAGCGGCTCGCGGTCGCGCTCGCCCTCGTGAACGATCCCGAGGTGGTGTTCCTCGACGAGCCCACGACGGGCCTCGATCCGCAGGCGAGGCGCAGCCTGTGGGACGTCATCGCGAAGCTCCGCGACACCGGGAAGACGACGATGCTCACGACGCACTACATGGAAGAGGCGGAACGCCTCTGCCACCGGGTCGGCGTGATGGACCATGGGAAGATCCTCGCCCTCGATGAGCCCGGGCAGCTCATCCGGAACCTCGGGCAGCGCGACGCGGTCGAGTTCCACTCGAATGGAGATTCGTCGGCGTTCGGCACGCTGCCCGGCGTCGAGGAGATCAACGTCGAGGACGGCCGCGTGACGCTCTACACACGGAAACTCGAGACGACGCTCACCGCCGTGTTCGAATACGCGCGCACCCACGCGTTGCCCGTCGAGGACTTCCGCGTCCGGAACGCGTCCCTGGAGGACGTCTTCCTCCAGATGACGGGGAGGCGGATCCGCGAATGAAGCTGCCCCTGGGATTCCACAAGTGGGTCGGCGCGAACCTGCGCATGTTCTTACGGGACCGCGCGACCATCGTCTGGGCGATCCTCTTCCCGATCATCTTCATGGGGCTCCTCGGCCTCGGTTTCGGCCGCACGGATCCCGTGTCGTTCCACGTCGGCATGATGGACGACGACGGGTCTACATGGTCGACGGCTCTCTGGACCACCTTCGCGAACAAGTCCCTACCGTTCAAGATCACGAACTACACAGATCAGGGCTCCGGGCTCTCCGCCGTGAAGGCCGGTACGCTGGACATCCTCGTCATCGTGCCGCAGGGCTTCGGTGCCTTCATGGACAACCAGACGTCCCCGACCGGGGACAAGAACCGGACCCTCGCCCTGATCGCGTACTGGGGGATCGACGAGCGAGGCTCCGGCCAAGTCGCCCTTCAGACCGTCCGCGAGGTCTCCGACGCCTTCTTCCGCGCGGCCACGAACAGTTCGACGACCCTAGGCGTGGCGCCGGAGTCGGTGAACGCGCAGTCGCTCGACTACATCGACTTCCTCGCGCCCGGGATCACGGCGATGGCAATCATGCAGAGCGGGGTGTACGGCCTCGCCCTCTTCATCGTGTCGTCCCGCGAGAAGCGGATCCTGAAACGGCTTCACGCGACGCCGGCGGGCGCGGCGTACATCCTCGCGGGGCGCATCGTCCCTGCGCTGCTGATTAGCCTCGTACAGCTCGGCCTCCTGCTCTCCCTCGCCGTCTTCGCCTTCGGCGTGCATATCGTAGGGAACATCCTCGTCCTGATCGTAGCGGCGTTGTTCGGCGCGTTCGTGTTCATCTCCCTCGGCTTCTTCGTCTCCTCCGTGTCCCGGAACGCGGACAGCGCGGAGAACCTCACGGGCCTCGTGACGTTCCCGATGTTCTTCCTCGGCGGCGTCTTCATCCCGATCGAGCGGCTCCCCCAGGCGGTCCAAATCCTCGCGTACATGATGCCGCTGACGTACTTCTCCGACGCCCTTCGTGCGGTCATGATCCGCGGGGCCGGCTTCGCGGAGATTGCGGTGGACCTCGGAACCCTCGGGCTCTTCGCCGTAGTCGTGTTCGGCCTCGCGGTCAAGCTCTTCCGTTGGGAGTGAGTCGCGGACGCCTCAAACCGCGTCCGTCTTCGCGATCGTGCGGACGATGCCGAGCGCCAGCCGGCCGAAGATCGGATTGACGTTCTCCCCCGTCCTGGCGCTGGCCCACATCGCGAACCCGCCGTACCGCTCCGCCTTCTGCTGCGGCTCGTTCTCGTCGTAGAGGACCATGACCTGGTCCTTGAGGTCCGCCTTGTTGACGACGATCGCGAGGGGGACCTCGCCGCTGATCACGAACGACCGCCGGATCCACTCGTCGAGCGCTTCGAAGGTCGAGTAGCGGGTCACGTCGCAGACCGCGATGAGGCCCTGCGCGCCGCGCAGGTACTCCTGATGGAGCGTTTCCAGGTACGATCGCTCGCCGATCAGGTCCCAGATGCTCAGCTGGACCTCGAGCTGCTTCGATGGATCCGTCTTGTGCGTGAGCCAGATTCGCTTCAGGCTCACCTTGCTGCCCAGCGTCGAGATGTATCGATCCTCGAAAGCGTCCTCGACGTATCGCCGGATGAGGGAGGTCTTGCCGACGGCGGCCTCGCCGATCAGGCAGATTTTCGCCTTGAGGATGCCGCTCAGTTCCACGCGCGCGCGAGTCGGTCTTCCTCGGGTATGAAGGCTGTGCCTTCGTTATCGGGGTTGAGAGAGCGAACTGGGCGGAGGCGCGACCCCGCGAGGATTACGCCCGGTGGCGTAAGACGCGGCCCGCGAGGACCCCGGTCGGCCGCCCC
>DASPZJ010000011.1:0-24709 GCA_035636315.1 Thermoplasmata archaeon | reverse complement strand
CACACCGATTGTGACGCGAGGAGAGAGCTCGCTTCGCTTAGGGAGGTTCGACTAGGAATGTTCTTGTTCTCATCGCGTCTTGCTCGTCTTTAGTGGAGCCTGAGGCGTCGGAGGGGCCATCCCGGTTGTTCTGGGCCACTCCTACTAACCAGCGGGCCGGGATGGAGAGGTACGTACTCGAGGTGAATCGCGGACAGCTCCGTTTGATCGAACCGTCGCTACGGGCTCGAGCAATTCAAACTGTGCCGTTCGTTGTTCTAGGTCTTTTGTACGTCGCGAGTTTCTTTTTCTGGGTTCCTCTCATGAACGGTCCCACTCGAGCTTTCGGGGTGGGCGGTTTCTTGGCTCTCACCGTCGTGTTCATGATTTTGGTGATTTTCATAGGGACGCGACTCCGGAGAGGCATGTTGAAGGGTCCTACCCAAATCACCGATCTCACACTTCTCGCAGCACGGCGCAATCGGATTGGAGGAGTTCGACTACGGGTTGCCTCAAAGGACATGAACTTCCCAGGGACCAGTCAACTCGTAGATTCCCAGGAACTTGTGGTCGTCGGTTCCCGAGGTAGGATTCTTGACGCTCTGGGAATTCGCATGAGTGACCTGCCTTGGGACAAATACTAGTTTGTTTGCTCGCAATTTCCGGCCGAGTCGTTTTCGCGCTATGACGCGAAACTCCGTGTCGAAAGGCCTTGTAACGTAGCAGTCTGTATGCATTGTCGCAGCGAGGGGTTGGACGCCTAGGCGTCAGCCGCTAATTCCGGCATGCGGCTCGCGGGACGCTTCACGGGCGATGTGCTGGAACAAGACATGACCGAGGCGCGTCGCGTCGTCCAAATGGCTCGGACCTGCGACGTTCGCCGTGACGACAAGTTGTCCGGGGCGGATGAACGTCTCCAGTCGGATCGTATCGTCCTCGAGGGCCCACGCGAGACGCATTCCGTCGGCGAACTCGGATAGCCCGTACCACCGCAACGGTCCGATCCAGCTCCCGCGGAGCGCCTGGACGAGTCCCCTCAGATCGAGGTTCGCCGGCAAGTACGTCTGTAGGATCGTGACACCGGGTTCCTCGGGGCGTTGGCTCCCCGGGCTCAAGACCTGGAGCGCTCTCGGGGTCACGCGGTACCCCACGTCCGTGCGTTCGACGAGCGCGTCGTCCGCGAGGCGGTGGAGCGCGCGGGAGAGTTGCTCCGGGTGGATCCCGAGTCGACGCCGCAAGCCCTGGAACGCCACCTGGGACGACGGATCCTGGGAAAGGAATTCGAGAACTTCGCGGTCGTGCTCCCGCAAATCAAGCGGGTCCGATCCTACACGAGGTTCAGCGCCCTCCGGCACCATCGACCGCGCTCACGACGTCCGCAGTGGATAAATCTGCGGCCCCGAGAATCGAAAGGGAGAAGAGGGACGTCGAGGCGCAGCCGGTCCGTCCCTTCACGTTGCCAACGTACCGTTGCGGACCACAGCCCGCCCGCCGATCGTGATCGTCGCGCCGCTCAGGCTCGCCCCGAGGTAGAAGTCCGTCTTGTTCTTCCCGCCCGGCACCTCGTCGTTCGCGCCGACGGCGACGTACACGTTCCCCGCGACGATGGCGTCCTGGAGGAACCCGGACCGGGCCCTCGGATTCAGCCCGATGTCGAGATACCCGAGCAGGTCCTTCGGCCCTTTCGCCTCCTCCCAGTCCGCGCGGAGCAGGTCCTCGTTCTCCGAGGCGGAGAACTTCGTCATCCGGCCGCCATCAAAAGCAATCCGCACGTCGCGGATCCATCGCCCGAGCCACGCGATCGGCCGGTCGAACACGATCGTCCCTTCGCCCGACTTCTCGTCCGGCACGACGAACGCCTCGCCCGCGGGGAGGTTCGCCATGTTCTCGCCCTCGTCGAGGTCCTGCTTCGTGATGATGCCATCCTCGATCCCGGCCGGTCGTCCGACGAGGTCGCACGAGAACTGCGTGCCGTTCGGATGCGTGATCTCGAGGCGGCCCTTTCCCGCGAGGGCGCGCGTGACCTTCCGGCCGGCCCGGACGATCTCGCGACCGTCCACGGAGCTCGCGTCAAGGACCATCGCCCTCCACGCCGGCAGGTCGAACCCGTACGCACGTGCACGCGCCTCGGTGACGTACCCCAGGCCGAGTCTCGCACCGCGGAGCCGGGACCGCTTCGCGCGGCGGTACCATTCGTCGTTGTACGCCGTCGCGGCGCTGTACTTCTTGCCGGCCTCACGGACCTTCGTGATGTCCGCGGGGCCCGGGATGAAGACGTAGCCGTCCGCCTCGGCCATCGCCTTCCACTCGTGGCTCCCCACCTGCCCGAGTTTCGATTCCGGGAGCGTCTTGATGGACCGCCAATAGGTGTCCTCGTCCTCGAAGAGGAGCATCGGACGCGCGCCGGCCGCCCGCACCTGGTAGACGATCTCCGTCGCGATCGGGAGCCCGTGGTTCCACGTTTCCACGATCACGTTCTCTTTCGGCTTGATCTGCAACGTCCGTCGGATGACGTTCTTCGCCAGGGCCTCGTACTCGGACATGGGTTCTCCCCGGACCGAGCGAACCTCGCCCGCGGATAAATACATGCGCCCACGTGCGGGGGAAGGACCTTACCACGCGGGCCCATTCGCCCCCGAGCGCCATGGCGGCATCCTTGTCGGCGGCGGAGCGGCGGACCCTCCGCCTCGTCGCGGACACCCTCGTGCCCTCGCTCGACGTCTCTCCGGATCCCGCCGGCTTCTACCGCCGGAGCGCGGGCGATCTGGGCGTCGACGGCGACGTCGCTCGGATCATCGAGTCGTACGTCAGCCCGGCGCAGCGCCGCGACTTCGGTCGGCTCCTGCGGACGCTCGAGAGCCCCGCGTGGAACGCCTTGCTCGGCGGCCGGCTCCGCGCATTCTCGGCGATGTCTTCGGAGGAGCGCGAACGGCACCTCCTCGGATGGGCCAGGAGCCGCCTCCCGGTGAAGCGGCGCGGCTTCCAAGCCGTGAAGCGGCTCGTCCTCTTCCTGACGTACGCGAGAACCCGGGAGGGCGGTCGGAATCCGAACTGGCCCGCCATCGGCTACACCGCCGCGGGCGCGGTCGAGCGCGCGTGGCACCGCCATCCGGACGACGCGCGGATCCTGCCGATCCGCCCTTCCGCCGAACTCTCGCTCGATGCCGACGTGTGCGTGGTGGGGAGCGGCGCCGGCGGGTCGTTGATCGCCGCCCGTCTTGCGGCGACCGGCCATCGCGTCGTCGTCCTCGAAGCGGGCGCGTATCGCACGGCGGACGACTTCACCCAGCGCGAGGCAGAGGCATTCGACACGATGTTCCAAGGCCACGGCCTCCTGACGACGCGCGACCTGGCGTTCAGCGTCCTCGCCGGCCAGACGGCGGGCGGGAGCGCGACGATCAACTGGATGACGTGCCTGCGGCCGCCGATGTGGGCGCGGGAAGAATGGGAGCGGGAGCACGGCATGGCGGGCGTGACGTCCGCCGAATTCGACGGGCTCCTCGACGACGTATGGCGGCGGCTCCGCGTGACTACGGCCGAGAGCGTCGTCAATCCTTCCAACGAGGTCTTGCGGCGCGGATGTGAGGCGCTCGGCTACCGTGCCGGCGCGGATTTCGACGTCATCCCGCGGAACGCCCGCGGGTGCGACACGCGCTGCGATTTCTGCTTCTTCGGATGCGTCTACAACGCGAAGCAGTCGCCGATCCTGACGTACCTCCCGGACGCGTTCCACGCCGGCGCCCGATTCCTGTTCGACACGAAGGCGGACCGCGTGGTCATCGAGGGCGGCGAGGCACGCGGAGTCGATGCGACGTTCCGCGGCGACGGCCGCGAGGTGCCGGTGCACGTCCGATCGCGGGCCGTCGTGGCGGCGGGGAGCGCGGTGCAGACACCGGCGCTCCTCCTCCGGTCGGGCGTGCGGTCGTCGGGAATCGGCCGCGGGCTCCGTCTCGACCCGACGACGGCTCTCTTCGGGGAATTCCCGAATCCGGTCCGCATGTGGAGCGGGCCCATGCAGACGATTGTCGTGACGCGATTCCAAGGCGCGGACGAGGGCCATCACGGCCCCTGGCTCGAGAGCGCTCCGGGACATCCGGGCCTCGCGGCCCTCGCGTTGCCGTGGTCGGGGGGTCGGGCGCACAAGGACGCGATGCGCCGCCTCGACCGGGCGGCCGCCACGATCGTCCTCGTCCGGGACGTCGCCGAAGGTCGCGTGCGGGTGGATGCCCGGGGGGAGCCGATCCTCGAATACCGCCTATCCGCGCGGGACCGCCGAAACCTCACGCGCGGACTGCAGGAGGCCGCGCGCATCCACCGCGCCGCCGGCGCGGTCCGGATCGCAACCCTCCACCTCCGGGAGTGCGCGGTCGGCGACGGCCGAAACCCGATTCGGGTATCCGAGCTGGACGGGTTCCTGGACCGCGTCGGCCGGCTCGGGATCCACGAGAACGCGCTCGCGCTGTTCTCGGCGCACCCGATTGGGTCCGCCCGCGCGGGCTTGGATCCGCGAACTTCCGCCGCGAGGCCCACGGGCGAGTGCCACGAAATCCGAAACCTCTGGATCGGCGACGGCAGCCTTCTCCCCACGGCGCCCGGCGTGAACCCCATGATTTCGATCATGGCCCTTGCGGCCCGGACCGCGAGATTCATCCGAGAGCGGCTCGCTCACTCCTCGGAGATGTAAAACTCGTTCCCGTCCGGGTCCTTGAACATCGCGTAGGTGCCCCAGTCTTCCTTCGTCGTCGGCGTGGTGAACTGCACGCCGAGCTTGCGAAGGGACTCCTCCTCCTTCTTGACGTCCTTCGTCGTGAAGGAGATCCCGGTGTTCCCCGGTTCCAGCGGGTAGAAGCCTTCGCACAGGTGGAAGGCGAAGTTCTCCTTCTTCGGCGCGACCGTGATCCAATGGCCCTGGTGCTCCCGGATCTCGAACCCGAGCTTCTCCGTGTACCACTTCGCCGACTTCTTCGCGTCGGACACGACGAGAGCGATCGTGGTGAGGCGCATCATGAATCTCCGGATTCCGCGGCGACCGATAAACCCACCGGGGAGTTGCGGAAGCCTCATGCCATCTCCTCCGGATGGTGGGAGGATTCCTAGGCGGCCCTCCTTGCTCTGGCCCAGCGGAAGGGGCTCCATCTCCCGAGATTCGCGGGGGAGTCCCAGGGAAGGCTTTAGCCGCCATCCGACGTTCCGGCGTCGAGAGAGGGTCCGATATCGGCCTCGTCGCGATCGTCGCAATGCAACTGGGCGTGGAGTCGGCCGACGCCCTCGGGTATCTCTTCGCCGTGTTCCTGTATGCGATCGCAGCCACCGTGATCCTGCCGATCCCAGTCGAGCTGCTCTTGCCGCTCTATCCGGGCATCGACCCGGCGATCAAGGCGGTCGTCCTCGGCCTCGGCAAAGCGGCCGGCGCGATCGTCGTCTTCTACGTCGGGAAGAAGGTGAATCCGCACCTCGAGCGATTAATGGGCCGCCACGATCTCGCGGCGAAGATCCTCAAGCCCCTGGAGGGATTCGTGCGTCGGACCGGATGGATCGGGCTGACAGTCCTCCTCGCGATCCCGCTGATGAGCGACACCGCGGTGAATTACTTCTACTCCCTGTTGAACGAGGAAGGCAGCGCAATCGGCCGATGGTGGTTCGTCCTCGCGAACCTCATCGGAGGGATCGCCCGCGCGTACATCGTCCTCTGGCTGCTCGGAGGTTGAGGCGCCGTTCATTTCGACAGGACGCCGCGCTTCGAGGCGCGGGCGAACGCCTCGAGGAACCCCTGCGTGAGGTCGCTCGCGGTGACGATGCCCTCCACGTTCTCGAGGCGCGTGACGACGATCCAGCGCGTCTTCTGCTCGAGCATCACGCGGGCCGCCGCCCGCAACGTCGTGAGCGGGCTGACCGTCGCGACGGGCGACGTCATGACGTCACGGACGAGCACCTTCGAGGGGTTCTTTCCTTTCGCGGTGACGTTCCAGAGGATGTCCCGGTCCGTGAGCAGGCCGATCGGCCGTCCGTGCTCTACGACGACGAGCCCGCCGATCTTCTTCGCCGCCATGCGCTTCGCGGCGTCGGCGATCGTGCGGTCGGGATCGATGACGATCACCTGACGCGTCATGACGTCCCGCACGAAGACCACTGCCAACCCCCGCGGGGCAACGGCGGGCGGGTTTGAAAGCTTACGCCGTCGCGGGGATCGCGGATGTGGGCGTCGCCGCGGAGCCCCAGGGAATTCGTTGGCCCGCCTCGCCGAACCGGAGGCGCCGCCGGCACTTCGGGAACGCGGAGCACCCGAGGAACGTCCATCCGTTCGGCGCCCTCCGCCGCACGAACCGGCCTTCGCCGCACGCGTCGCACGGCCCGTAGTCCTTCTCGAGGAACGTGGCGTCGCGGAGCCAGCGCGCGAGGGAGCCCTCGTGGGTGCGCAGCTCGAAGAGGACCGCGCGCAAGGCGTTGCGGGACTCGCCGACGACGTCGGCAAGGGTCGCCCGGCCCTCCGCGATCGCCGTCATCCGGTCCTCCAGATGGCCCGTCATCGTCGGCGTCGTGACCTCGGGTCCGTAGAGGGCGAGCGCGTCCACGAGCGCGCGGCCGGACGACGTCGCCCGCAGGGCTCGGCCGGTCACATACTGTCGGCGGAAGAGGAGGTCCACGATCTCGTGTCGGGTCGACTTCGTCCCGAGTCCGAGCCGCTGCATCGTCAGGAGGAGCGACCCTTGCGTGTGCAGGGGCGGCGGCCGGGTCTCGTCGTGAGTCAGGCGGAGCTCGCGGACCGGGAGGATATCGCCCGATTGGAGAGGTGGCAAGTCCAACGCCGGATAATCTGGCGGGATGATCTCCCGCCAGCCCGGCTCCAGGACGCGGGTGCCGACGGCACGGAACTCGACACCGCCGAGGCGCAGGCGGGCTTCCGTGACCGCCATCACACTCGCCGGCGAGAGGGTCGCGAGGAACCGGCGGGCGATCAGGTCGTACACCGCCAGCCTCGTGCCGGGCCGCCGTTTCGCCGCCGGGCCGGTCGGATGGATCGGGGGATGGTCCGTCGTCTGGATCGGGCCGCGACTCGCTTCCAAGGAAGGTTGGGCGAGCAGCCTCTCGGCGAACTCGCGGTACGGGGACGTTGTCAGCCGGCCGAGCAGGTCCCGGAGGCGGAGCGCGCCGGGATACACGGTGTTGTCCGTCCGCGGATAGCTGATCTCCCCCCGGACGTAGAGGTCTTGCGCGGCGGCCATCGCCCGCGGCGAGGACAGGCCTTGCCGGGACGCCTGGGCGAGCAGTCCGGTCGTGTTGAAGGGTGGGGGTGGCGGCTCACGGCGCTCCGACCGCTGCACGTCCGCGACGACGGCGGACTCCTCCAGGCCGGCGAGGGCGATCACGGCTTGCGCGCCCCCGAGGTCCCAGAACGGGCCGCCGATGGCCTCCGCATCGAACGGAGGTTCGCCGGCGACCAGGGTCACGTTCCAGAAGGGTCGGGGCACGAAACTCTCGCGGTCCCGCTCTCGGTCCGCGACGAGCCGCAAGGTCGGCGTCTGCACGCGTCCCGCCGACAGCACCTGTCGTCCGGAGGCGCACTCGAGCGTGAGGAATCGCGTCAGGACCGCGCCCCAGGCGAGGTCGATCCGCTGCCGGGCGGCCGCGGCCTCGGCGAGCGCCCAATCCGGGTCCGTCAGGTCGTCGAACGCACGGCGCACTTCGCCGGCCGCCATCGCGCTGAATCGCGCGCGCCGCGCGGGCAGGCCCGGCCGGGAGGCCCGGAGGGTCTCCAGCGCCTCGATCCCGATGAGCTCGCCTTCCCGGTCGTAGTCCGTCGCGAGCACGACCTCGTCGGTCGTCTCGGCGAGGCGGCGGAGCGCGTCGTGGAGGGCCGGGGGCGCCTCTCGCCTCACCGGCTCGATGTCGATCAGGGATTCCGGATCGATGGCGCGCCAGTCGCGGTCCGCGTCCGGATAGTCGATCTCGACGACGTGGCCGCGGAGCGGGAACACGATGACGTCGGCGTCAGCGGACGAGAACGCAAACTGACTGAAGCCGTCTGCCCGGACCTTCTCAGCTTTCCCTTCTGACAGGATTTGAGCCAATCGGCGGGCGGCACTGTATTTCTCGGCAAGGATGAGCCGCCGCAACCCGAAGGCTCATTCGTCACGCGACTACTTAATTATGTTGATGTCGGACCGTGACTTTTCACGCGCGCGCGTGTGGAGGCGTCCTTCGGGCGAGAGCGGACCCTCAGTCGCCGTCAGACATCGATCCAGACGTAGCCGTCCTCGACTTTCGTCGGGAAGGTCTTCGTGTTCCGCACCCAGTCCGTGTCCGGGTTCGCTTCGCCCGTCCGGATGTTGTACCGGCCCTCGTGCCAAGGGCAGACGAGTTCGTCGCCCTCCAACGTGCCCTCGCCGAGCGGCCCGCCCATGTGCGTGCAGACACCGTCCAGGGCGAAGAAGTCCCCATCCCGATGGACGATGGCGATCTTGCGACCGCCGACGACCGCCGCGGCGACTTCTCCCTCGGGGACGTCCGCCGCCTTGATCGCCTTCGCGAACGACATCACGGCGTCTAGCTCGCCCGCCGCTATAAATCTTGCAGCGATCCCGGCCGGTTCAGAACTCGAAGGGATGGGGCGGCTCTTCGCCCCGCAGCCGGGGCAGCGGGTTGCGGCGCAACGCCAACTGAAGGCGCTCGGCGACGAGGGCCGCGAGCCGGTCGTCTTCGAGCGGCACGAACGGCCGGACGCCCAGCTCGCCCACGATCGCGTCGACCTCCCTCGGATAGCGGCTCACGAGGTTCGAGAGGGCGATCGACTCCGCCATCCCGACGGCCCGGGTCGAGAGGAGGCGCTCGAGCGCGAGGAGATCCCGGGCGTACGTCACGTCGGGCTCGAAGCGGCGCTCCTCGAGGGTGCGGCGCACGAAAGCGGTGCGGGGAAAGGCATCGTCGTCCATGAGGCCCACCGGCGGAACGGGCGAGTTTGTCCAAGCTCTAAAGCTTTTGCCGTAGATTATCACGTCATTTGTCGAGAATCCCGGCAGGTGTCGATTTCAGGGGTCGGAGCAGTCTCGGGTGTAACCGCATCGCGGGCAGATCACCTTGCAGTTCCGCTCGTACGTCGGCCCGCCGCAGACGTCGCAGGCGTCCGCACCCGCGGCCGTCTCCCGTGCCGGCATCGATGCGGGTTTGCGGGCCGCAGCCATCGGACGGGCCAACGCGGTCCCAGGCGAAAACATTCGCGCTTTCGGTCATCTCTCGCTCAACGTGACATAGGGTTTCGCGGTTGCGGGCGCGCGGGAACCCTCGCCGTCTAGCGGATCTTGCCTTTGAGCATCGGCAAATCGTCGAGGACCGCCATCGCGGCGTTTCGCCCCGGCGCGCCGGTGACGCCGCCACCTGGATGGGCGCTGCTGCCGCAGAGGTATAGCCCTCGGATTGGCGTTCGGTAGCCGGACCACCCGGGCACCGGACGAAACGAGAACAGCTGGTCCGGCGTCATGTCCGTCTGGTAGATGCAACCGCCCGGGAGGCCCCACTCCCGTTCCATGTCGAGCGGCGAGAGGACTTCGCGCAATTCGACCGCGTGGCGGAGGTTCGGCGCGAACGAGGCGAGGGTCTCCAGGATCGTGTCGCCTACCTCCTCCTTCCGATCGTCCCAAGTGCCCCGCTGCAACCGGTACGGCGAGTATTGCGAATAGATCGACAACGTCACCTTGCCGGGAGGCGCGAGGCTCGGGTCCGTCACCGAATGCAAGACACAGTCCAGGAACGGCTCCTTGGAGGGCCGACCCCACTTCGCGTCGTCCCAAGCCCTCTCGAGGTAGTCAACGGAAGGGCAGACGTCGATGTATCCACGGTGATGCGGCTGCACCGTCTTCCCGGGCCGCGATGTGAAGTCCGGAAGTTCCGAGAGCACGGCGTTCATCTTCGTCACGACGCCCGTGGCCTTGATCCGGCGGACGCTCGCGAGGAACGCGGGCTCGACCGCCTCCGCCGCGACGAGCTTTTCGAACGTCGTTTTCACATCGACATTTGCCAGGATGGCCCGGCCCATCTCGCGCTTCCCATTCGCGAGCTCGACGCCGGTCGCGCGGCCCTCGACCGTGAGAATCCGCCGGACCGCGCTGGACGTTCGGATCGTCGCGCCGAAGTGCGTCGCGGCCTTCGCGAGCGCTTGCGAGATGCCGCCCATCCCTCCGTTCGCGTACCCGTACGTCTGCTTGACCCCGTTGATCTCGTGGAGGAGCATGTGGCCGAGCATCAGTGCGGTCCCCGGCGTCCGTGGTCCTGCCGGAAGGCCAATCGTCGTCCCGGTGGCCAGCATCGCTTTCACCTCCTCGGACTCGAAGAACTCGTCGAGAAGGTCTGCGGCGCTCGAGAGCAGGATCCGCTTCGCGAGTTCCTCGGCCTCGGCGCCTTTGAACATTCCCAGCAAGTCCGGGAGGGCCGGGGGCGGCTCGAGGACCATTGCCTCGATCAGCTCCATGACCTCCGTCCAAAAGGCCACGTACTTCGGGTACGCGGCCGCATCGTTCTTCGAGAAACGCGCCAGCTCCTTCTCGTTCCGTGCGGCGTCGTTCCAGAGGAGGATCGAGTCCCCGTTGGGAAAAGGGAGGAAGAACTGCGGATCGAACGGATGGACTTCGTATCCGAAGCGGGCGAGGTCGAGGTCCCGGATGATCTCCGGGCGCAGGAGTCCCGCGGAGTAGGCTAGGCGGGAGAACTTCACGCCCGGGAAGACCTCCTCCGTGACGCATGCGCCGCCGACGATCGCTCGGCGCTCGAGGACGAGGATCTTCAGGCCGGCCCTCGCGAGGTACGCCGCCGCGACGAGGCCGTTGTGACCGGCACCCAGGACGACGGCGTCCCAGTTGCCTTCCATGCGCCGGAGAGCGTGCGGGGCCTACATAGCGTTAGCGAGCCACCTGGCCAATCGGTAAATCGAATGTCAAGTCACACGGTCGTGTCAGCGGCCCTCGGGAAGCTACCGCCACCTGAACACTGTTCCGTCGGAATTCAATTTCGCGTCCGGGGCATCTCCGGGGTTCGGCACGAGAGTCGATGTCTCGTTCCGCAGACTGCGGAACTTGTGCGGGTAGCTGGGCGTAGGCTTTCTCTTCTTTCGGAGGAAGAACCCGACCACAACTCCAGCGCCTATTCCAGCAGAGGTTCCCCCGATGAGGATGTACGCTAGTGTTGGCTGTAACGGGAAGATGGGCGAAGCGCTCGCCGGCGGCGCAAGCACTTCGAAGCTTTGAATGATGGCAAGGAACAGCGGTCCGTTTCTGTCTGCAGCCGCGATTTCCGTGCTTCCAACGATAATCCAAACCCTCGCTCGGGTCTCGTTCGCCACGAACCCAATTACCTGAACGAGAGGCTGGTCGCGGTACGCGATTGTGAAGACTACAGCCTTCGAATTCGCAGTATGGATAATCGTCGGCGGCTGGGCGATCTCAATTGTTTCGTTCGCTTGGATGCTACTGATGGTGTATCGAGCATACGACAGCAGGGACGCCTCGGACTCAGAGGCAGGTCCCGCAACCGAATCGACGATGACGTTCGTCCGGAACCCCGCCTCCACAGGACCGAGAGCCATCAAGTCTAGGGTGTCACCTGCAAGCGCGTAGTCGGTCTCCGCTTGCCACACGCCCGGAATTCCCAGACGGAACCCACTTTCCGGTGCGGTATACGGAACCAGTGTTGGTAAAGTGGGAACATACGCGAGATTTATTGCCAGGAGGACTTGGTCGGGGGATCCGGATTCGGAGGATGCGACCGCCACCACCAATCCCATGTCCTCTAAGACGAGAAGTCCGTGCGCACGATAGGGGGAAACGTCAATCCGTCTGGTTCGAATGAACGAGGCTGTCGAGAAGACGTTGACATGAGCGCTTTGATCGGCAACGTAGACGCGAGTTCCGGCCCGGTTGAGACCCATGCCGGTTGGGCTACTCTCGATTCCGACGATTCGGATAAGGCTTAGAGTCTCGCCGTCCACGGTTTCGAACCCAACAGGATAGTTTGTGGGGGCCAAGAACAGTCGGGAGGCGTTGGAGCTGAGGACCATATCGCTCAGACCTTCCCCTAAATCGTGATTCTCGAGAACAAAATGCGCGCCGCTTGCGTTGATTTCGTATTTGACGACCTGATTCGGTACCATGTTCAGCTTGCCTTGGTACAGATACCTGAAATCGCGACTCATTTGCAAGAGAGAACTATCGAAGTGGCTTCCTTCAGCGAGGGCGCCTAAAACGAGGCCCGTGGCGATGTCGACCATGGCCAGTTGATTGTATGGATAACCCCCACCGGTGGAGGCCGCGTAGAGTCGATTCCAGGCGTCCACCGCAAGGCCGCTAGGCACCATGGGAAGGGAAATGTTTTGGACGACCTGCCATCGGGTGATGTTGACCACAGCGACCTGGTATGAGCGGAGCCCGACGAAGAGCCTGCTGTAATTCGTGTCCATGGCCAAGTACGACGTGTTCGCGGGCAGCACGATTCTGCTTTCGATTTCCAAGCTTGGGAGCGCGATCGAAATGACCGAGTTCGATCTTGGTTCGCTTGCGTATATCCGGTTCCTCTTTTCGTCGAATAGGAGATAAAAAGGGTTGACGGGGATTACGGTGTACTGGTTTCCGTCGACGATCGGCGATGGCGAGATGCCAGGCATCGCGATGGACAAGACACACAGAATCGCAGCGAGAAGTCGCTTTGGGTGAGGTGCGCTTGCCAAATCAGCCAACTCTTTTCGATGGACCCGAGCCCTGAAATATCTTTCGCAGGTCCGCTTCGACGAATTGTCGACAGACTATGCGATTTGGCCATGTCGCATGGACAGTCGCAGGTCCGACTCGGCGGTATGAAGCTATAAGCTGCGTCCCTCCATCTCCGCTTCGATGGCGGGGAAGCGGGGGAGCCGCCGCCAGAGCTCCCACGGTGCCGGGATTCTGGAACGTCTCTCGAAGGGCGTCGTCCTCGGGGACGGCGGCTACCTGCTCGAACTCGAGAAGCGCGGCTACGTGCAGCCGGGTCCCTTCACCCCGGAGGTCGTCCTCGAGCATCCCTCCGCGGTCACGGAGTTGCACCGGGAGTTCCTCGACGCGGGGGCGGAGGTCCTCCAGTCCCTCGCCTTCTATGCGAGCAAGGAGAAGCTCGCGACGACGGGATACGCGGACCGCGTGGCGGACATCAATCGGGCGGCAGTGCGCCTCGCGCGCGACGTTTCCGGGGACCGGGCGCTCGTCGCCGCCAACCTGAGCCTGACGTGGATGTACGATCCGAAGGATGCGTCCTCGGCCGAGAAGGTGGGGCGCCTCTTCGACGAGCAGCTGGAGGCCCAGCTCAAGGAGGGCCCCGACTTCGTCATCGCGGAGACGTTCTCCTGGCTCGGTGAAGCGTTGGTGGCCGCCGAGCGCGTCGAGAAGACGGGCCTGCCGTCGATGGTGACGATGTCGTTCGACAAGAATCCGATGTCGTACGACGGGCACACCCCCGCGGAATGCGCCCGCGCCCTGCGCGACGCCGGCGCGGACATCGTGGGCGTGAATTGCCTGCGAAACCCGATCCTCATGCTCTCGATCGCGCGGGAGATGCGGGACGCCGTCACGGGATTCGTGGCGACGCAGCCGACCGCGTACCGCACGCCTCCGGGGATTCCGGACTTCACCGCGACGAAGGAGTTCCCGTACGAGACGGAGACGCTCGTCCTGTCGAGGCGGGCGATGGGCGCCTATGCGGCCGAGGCGAAGGGGATCGGGATCAACTACATCGGCTCGTGCTGCGGCTCCGTGCCGATCCACGTGCGGGAGATGGCGCGGGCCCTCGGGAAGGCGCCGCCGGACCGTGCGTGGCGGGTGGACTACGGGAAGCCGATGTCCGCCTACGAGTTCTACAAGCACGACGCGGCCTGACGGGCGTGAGGCGGGCCGAAGTCCGGGCGGGGGCTTCGGCGGTATACCTCTACTTAGAGGTATGAACCGGCTGCCGCGGATCGGAGGGCCCCAGGGCTCCCGAGGCTTCAGCGGAACGGATGCCCGCAGAAGAAGCAGAACAGGTTGTCCGCGTTCACGGAGGTCCCGCAGTTCGGGCAACGTTTCTTCGTCCCCGCCGAGAATGTCGGCGGCGCGGGGGCGGCCGGCGGGCTCGCAGGGCGCACGAACTCGACCGGGGGCGGTGCGCTCGCCGGGCGAGGTTGCACCGGAGGAGGGGCCGGGGGCGGAGCGGGCGGCGGTTGGACCGGACCGGCGGCCTGCACGTAGTAAGAGGGCGGATACATCGTCCGCGGCGGGTACGCCGCGCGGCGTGCCCTCGCGGCCCGGCGTTGCGGGATGAACGCGACGACCGCCGCCAGCGCGAGGATGAACAGCGCCAGGTACAGGAGGTTCGACGCGAGGAGCTGGTACAGCACGAACAGGAAGTCGGGGAGGGGGGATGCGCTCACCACGCACGTCCCTCCCGGCCCCGCGCATTGCGAGGTGTACGTCGTCCCGTTGACCGTCGCGATGACCTTGAAGTACAGCGCACCCGCGCCCGAAGGCATGGAGAGGCCGCCCGCCGTGTACGACTGCTGCGTCTGTCCCGCCTGCACCGAGGTCGTGTTCCCGAGGGCGCTCGGGGACGCCCCCCAGACGACGTGTGTGTCGGACACGCCCAGCCCTGCGGGTCCGAGGATGCGCCATGTGATCCCGAACACCGAGCTGGTCGACACGGAGGTCGGGTAGGAGGTGAGGGAGATGAACGGCCGGCTCAGCGCGTTGATCGCGTTCCAGACGTTCACGACGCCCCAGCCGTAGTTCGTGTTGTAGCCGGAACCGCTCGGCTGGACCGCGGTGCTGTTCAGGATGTTCCACAGATCGACGTTCGTCAGGTTCCGGTCGACCGACAGGAGGAGCGCCGCGGCGCCGCTCACGAACGGCGCGGAGAACGACGTCCCCCGGAGGTACTGAATGTCGTTCGTCCCGTCGAGCGTGAGGATGCGGTCGCCCGGGGCGGACAGGTCCAGGCCCGGGCCGTAGTTCGAGAAGGAGGCCCGCTGGCCCGTCTCATCGATCGCGGCGACCGAGACGACGTTCGGCAGCCGGGCGGGATAGTCGAGGGTCCCGCTGCCCGCGTTGCCCGCCGCCGCGACGATCAGCGCGCCCTTGGACCACGCATAGTTGATCGCGAGCTCGATGTCCGTGGGTCCGCCGAACGTCTCGTTCGTCCCCAGGGACAGGTTGATGATCTTGGCCCCGTGGTCCGCGGCCCAGCGGATCGCCTCGGAAGTGTTGAAAGAAGACCCTTGGCCGTTCGACCCCAGGGCGCGGACCGGCATGAGGCTGACCTGGGCCGTGCCCGCGATCCATTGTCCGTTGTCGGTGACGGCGGCGATCACGCCCGAGACCCCGGTCCCGTGGTACACGCCGGAGGGGTCCGTCTCCGTCGGATTCGTGTCGCCGTCGACGAAGTCGTATCCGTGCGTCCCGTCGGCTTGGTTCGTCCACACGTTCGCCTGCAGGTCCGGATGCGTCCAGACGACGCCCGTGTCGACGACCGCCACGATGACGCTCCGGGAACCGAGGGTCACGTCCCACGCCTGGGGCGCGCCGATCTGCCGCAGTCCCCACTCGTCGACGTAGAAGGGGTCGTTCGGCCGGAACTCCGAATGGAGGACGAAGCCCGAGATGACGGGGGGCGGCCGCTCGGCGGCCGCGGCGGAGACGCCCGGCATGAAGGAGGCGAGGAGCGCGAGGACCGCCGCGACCGCGACGACCCGACGTCGTGTTGAGGAGCGAGCGGGAGGCGACAAGGGGGAGACCTCGCCGAAAGAGGATTTCAAACGCGCATATGAAACACAGCCCGACATAAAGCTACGCCCGTGATTGTCACGCGTTGACATCTCTGCGCCTCCTCTCCTGGAGGCGGACCCGATGTCGAGGGGGGAGTCGGCCCCGGATCGGGGCCCCGTGCCCCGCGGCTAGAGCCGCTTCGCCAGCTCCGCGAACTTCGCGCTCGCACTGCCCTTGATCGGCTCGCCGTGGCCGAAGATGGCGTTGTCGAAGTGGAGCGTCGCGAGCTTCTTGATCGACTGGCGGTGTTGCTTCGGATCGATGTTGTAGCGGTCGTCCATCGGCCGCAGTCCGGACTCGTTGTTCGCCGCGTCGCCGGCGATGAGCAGCGAACGGGTCTCGTCCAGGAGCGACATGCTCCCGCGCGTGTGACCCGGCGTGAAGATCACCCGCAGGCCATCGTGCATCTGGCCGTCGTCCAGGCTGACGTCCACGGGCGTCGGGGTGTGCCGCTGGGGGCCGGGCGGGCCATCCCATGTCTTCTGGCGGGAGATGAAGTCCGCCTCGATGCGGTGCGCCGCCACCTTGGCCTGCGAGGCTTTCTTGATCGATCCGAGCCCGCCCACGTGATCGGGATGCGTGTGCGTGATGAAGATCGTCGACAGGTCCTTCGGCTTCACCTTGATCTTCGCGAGGTAGTCGAGGATCTTGCCGCCGTCCGCGTCCGACGAGGTGTCGACGAGCACGAGCCGGTCATCCACGAGGAGGGTCGTCGTCGCGTACGTCTCGATTACGTGCACGCCTTTCAGGAATTCCATGGCCCCACCGCGAGGCCGACGACCTTCCTCGGACATATTCCTTTCGCGCGCCGGGGGGACATCGCACCACGCCGGACGCGCGGAGTTCTTATGGGATGCCCACCTTCCGGGCCGCGGTGTGAGCTTGGCCCTCACGGATGTGCTGGCTCGCGTCGAGACCGACGCGCCCAAAGCCCTCGAGACGCTGAAGGAGTACGTTCGATTCCCCACGATCTCGGCGCACAAGCGCGCGCAGCCGGAGACGGCCGCGTTCGTCCGGCGTCTCCTGGCGGAGAACGGGTTCGAGGTCCGCGAATACCCGACCGACGGCGGGCCGAACGTGGTGTACGGCGAGATGATCGTCGACGAGCGCAAGCCGACCCTGCTGATGTACCAGCACTACGACGTCCAACCGGTCGATCCGCTGAACGAGTGGAAGCGGGACCCGTTCGACGCGGCGATCGAGGACGGCAAGTTCTGGGGGCGCGGGTGCGCCGACACGAAGGGCAACCTGATGATCCAGGTCCTCGCGGTCCAAGCATGGCGGGCGATCGAGGGCCGGTCGCCGATCAACCTGAAGTTCGTCGTCGAGGGGGAGGAGGAGGTCGGCAGTCCGCACTTCGCGTCGTTCGTCCACGCGAACAAGGAGATCCTCCATGCGGACGGCGCGACGATCGAGGGTGGCGACCACCTGCACGAAGGCACGCCGAAGATCGAGCTCGGATGTAAGGGCATCCTGTACGTCGAGATGATGAGCCGCACGGCGAAGGTGGACCAGCATTCCTCGTATGCGGCGATCGCGCCGAACCCGGCGTGGCGGCTGATCCACGCGCTCATGACGCTCCGGGATCCGAAGGGCCGGATCAAAGTCCGCGGATGGTACGAGGACGCACGCCGACCAACCGCCCGCGAGCTGCGCTACCTGAAGACAAGCCGCTTCGAGGCCCAGGCGCTGAAGGACTTCTGGGGCGTCTCGGAGTTCGTCGGCGACGGCAGCGACTTCGAGGTTCTCCGCCGCCTGATCTACTCGCCGACGTGCACGATCTGCGGGTTCGTGAGCGGGTACATCGAGCAGGGGACGAAGACGGTGAACCCGGCCGTGGCGAAGGCGAAGATTGACTTCCGGCTCGTGCCGAACATGAAGCAGGAGCGGCAGCTCGCGAAGCTCCGGGAACACCTGACGTCGAAAGGCTTCGGAGACATCGAGCTCTCGCCCGCGAAGGAAGCGCTCGAGGCCGCGTCGATCTCGATGAGCGCGAGGGTCGTCAAGGCCGCGATCAAGGGCTCCGTCGACGCCTACGGGCGGGAGCCGGAGGTCTGGCCGTGGTCCGCCGGCGCGTCCGCGCACGGGTTCTTCAACGAGGTCGTCGGCGTGCCATCGATCTCCGGTCCCGGCGTCTCCTATGACGGATCGAACCTCCACGCGCCAAACGAGCACTTCCGCATCGCCGACTTCATCGGCGGCGCGAAGCACATGGCGGCGATGATCGGCCGGTTCTGAGGGCGACCCCTGCATCCCGCCTCGGGGTCGCGGCGGCCGCGACTCCCGTCCCTTGTGCGCAGAGCCAGACCGGTCTATACCTCTAAGTAGAGGTACGACCGAGGCGCTCGGACTGCCCCGAGACCCGGGTGCAATTTGGGTGGAAGTTGTCCCACATCTTGCGCAAGCGGATTCTATCTCCTACCACGTGCCACGAGCCGTTGGGCGATCTGCCCAGGGTGAACAAACATGCATGGGAAGAGAGGAAAGGTGGCCTTGCTCGTCATGGCCTTCCTCGGCGCGGCGTTCCTCGCGGGCGTCGCGTCCGCGGCGGCGCCTGAGCGAGCGGCCGGACGAATCTACGGAGACGACGTATTGTGGGCGACGTTCGTGCCGACGACCCTGCAACCGGGTCCGGAGCAGAGCTTCAACCTGCTCTACTCGTTCCCGGGCACGGGATTGTATTCCGTCACGAACTCGCTGCCGGGCGACTCCGACTACCGGGGCGGTCGATGGCAGGTCTTCGCCGTGACTTTCGTGAGTATCGATCCGATGCAGTTCACGAATGATGCGGACGTCCTCGCGGCCGCGGCCGCCGGTCACGTCACGATCTCCGCAAGCCCCGTCGCGTACGTGCTCTGCCCGCTATTCACGCTCGAGGCGTGATGCGGGCTCCCTTCCTTTTTGCGGGGGCCGTATTTATTTCCCCGGGCCGTTTTCCGCCCGAGGTCCGTGAGCGCGGCGCTCCGTCAGCTCCTGTGGTATCTGATCGCGGGCACCCGTGGCGGGGTGAACCGGGCGCGGATCATCGGGGCACTCCACGAGCGGCCATACAACGCGAATCAACTCGCCGAGGCGCTCGCCCTCGACTACCGAACGATTCGCCATCACCTCGACCTCCTCCAGGAGAACGGGCTCATCACCAGGCCGATCGGGGACGCGTATGCGACTCCCTACTTCCTCTCGCCCTATCTCGAAGGGAACTATGCGATCTTCGAGGCGGTCCGCGAGGGGACGAAACCTGCGGGAGGACGATTCGGGTGAGATTGTGGGATACGACGATGTTCGACGCGTGAATGGGGTGGGTCCATGACGAGCCTTCTGATGCTCGGCAGCCTCGCCGTCGAGGCGGCGAACGTCGTCCTCGCGGCGACCCTGCTGACCGTCTACCGCCGCGTGTACGCGCAGACGAAAGCCCCGTTCAGCCTCGCACTCGTCCTCTTCGCTGCGGCATTCCTCGCTCAGAACCTCCTCATGATCTACTCCCTCGGCACGATGATGGACGTCGTGCCGGGCATCCTGGACCCGTACCTCCTCGGGATCGGGGTGCTCGAGGCGGTCGGCCTCGGCGCGATGCTCTGGACCGCCACGCGCTAGCCCACGGTTCCATTTCTGCGCGTTCCAGGGGCCTTCCCGGCCAACCCTTTTATTCGCGGAGCGCGCGTTGTCCGTCGGGAGCGTGGCGGCATGGCGGGAGAGGAACTCATCCTTGCGGCGGTACTCGCGATTATTGTGGTGCTCGTGGTCCTTCGGTCGGCGGTCAAGGTCGTCCGGGAGTACGAGCGACTCGTCGTGTTCCGCCTCGGCCGGCTGCTCCACCAGCCCAAAGGGCCCGGCCTCACGTGGATCATCCCGATCTTCGACCGCCGTGTGCTGATCGACCTGCGGGTCGTCGCGTTCGATGTGCCGCGGCAGCGGGTCGTCACCCGGGACAACGTCTCCGTCGAGGTCGATGCGGTCGTCTACTACCGCGTGTACGACCCGCTGAAGGCGGTGACGGAGGTCCAGAACTACGTCATGGCGACGAACCTGCTCGCGCAGACGACGCTACGAGACGTCCTCGGCCAGGTCGAGCTCGACGAGCTCCTGTCGAAGCGCGAGGAGTTGAGCAAGCGGATCCAGGTCCTGCTCGACATCGCGACGGAGCCGTGGGGGATCAAGGTCTCGGCCGTCACCCTGAGGGACGTCTCCTTGCCCGACACGATGGTCCGCGCGATCGCGAAGCAGGCGGAGGCGGAGCGGGAGCGGCGCTCGCGCGTCATCATGGCGGAAGGCGAGTTCCAGGCCGCGGAGAAGATGCGGGAGGCCGCGATGCTGTACGGTTCCGCGCCGTCCGCGATGCGACTGCGGGAGCTGCAGACCCTGACGGAGATCGCGCGCGAGAAGAACATGATCGTCGTCACGAACACGACCGCCGCGGGCGACATCACCGGCGAGGTCGCCTCCTTGACGGCGGCGCTCGCGAAGAAGGGAGACAAGAAAGAGTGACCCCCGATCGGGCCCGTCCGGCGGTCGTCCTCCTGGCGATCGTCCTCTCTTCCGTCATCCTGGTGGCCCTCGCTCCGACCGCGCGGGCCCAGGGGCCTCGCGTCCTCGTCGCGACCGTGGACGGCGCGATCGACCGCTCGACGGTCGAGTACTTCACCGAGGCGCTCGACGAGGCGCGGACCGGGGGATACGCCGCGCTCGTCGTGCGCTTCGACACCCCCGGCGGGGAACTGGCGTCCACGCTCGCGCTGACGGAACTCATGGACAACACAAGGACCGTGCCGATCCTCGGATGGATCGGGCCCGTCGGCGCCCACGCGTTCAGCGCGGGGACGATCCTGTTGGAGTCGACCGATCTGGCGGCGATGGCGACCGGCACGACGATCGGATCGGTCCAGCCCGTCATCGTCGGGCCAACGGGGATCGAGCCGGTGACCGATCCGAAGATCGTGAACGCGGTCGTCGGCATCCTCGAGACGCAGATGGCCCTGAACGGCCGGAACAAGACCGTCACGATCGGCAATCAGACGCTGCCCCTGGCCGAATGGTTCGTCGTGGAGAATCTGAACCTCAACGCGGCGGACGCCCAGCGATACGGCGCGTCGAATTTCACAGCCGACTCGATCGAGGACTTCCTGACCCAGGCCGACGGAACCACGACGATCTACAAGGGGATCCAGATGCACGTGGCCGGTGCGGAAATCGTGCCCTTCAGCGCGTCCGCCCGCGTGCGTCTCCTCGAACTCTTGTCGGACCCGCTCGTGGCGTCGCTCCTGCTGATCCTGGGCATCTACCTCGTCATCTTCGGCGTCACCACGCCGGGCCACGGGGCGGAGATCGCGGGCGTCATCATCCTCCTGCTCGCGCTGATCGGCCTCGGCTTCAGCGTCGACCCGCTCGCCTTGCTCCTCTTCCTCGTCGGGGTCGCGCTCATCATCATCGAGGTCAAGACGCCCGGCCACGGCGTCTTCGGCATCGGCGGCATCATCGCGATCATCCTCGCCGCGGCGTTCCTCGCGCCGCTGCGTCCGCCGAATTTCGTCGTGTCGCCCGACTACCAGATTTTCTTCCTCGCGGCCCTCCTCACCCCGACGGGCTTCTTCGGCGGCTTCCTCCTCTTCGCGGTCTACAAGGTCCAGCAGGTCCGGCGTCAGAAGCCGACCGTCGGCGTGATGATTGGCGAGAGCGCGACGGTGGTCGACGGACTGCACGCCGGGGAGAAAGGATACGTCATGACGCGCGGCGAGCTCTGGTCCGCGCTATCGGATCAGGATCAATCGGCGAACGCGAAGGTGTACATCCAGGAGATCGAGGGCATCACGCTGCATGTATCCGCAAGCCCTCCACCGCCTGCCACCCCGTCGCCGCTGCGCCAGCGATTCGCTTTCCTGCTGCGTCGCAAAGCCGCGTGAGCCCCAAACCTTAAACCCCGACGAAGGTTCGCCTCGCGCGATGGACACGGACGTCAACCTGTGCAAGGTCGAGGACGTCCCGGATGGCGGGAAGAAGCACTTCGAGATCATGGGGTACGACATCCTCGTCGTCCGTCTGAGCGACCGCTTCTTCTGCGTCGACGCTGCGTGCACGTACAAGTGGGCGATGCTGACGGACGGCCTCGTCGATCCCCAAGCGCTCACGATCCGCTGCAAGGACTGCAAGGGGGCGTGGGACCTCTCAACGGGCCAACCGAAGGAAGCGCCCGCGAAGTTCCCGCTTACCGCATATCGCGTCGAGGCGGTCGGCGACGACCTCATCGTGACGTTCACGTACTGACCGTGGATCGCGTTCGCGACCTCAGAAGAAAAGCCTTATGTGGACGGGCCTCCTCGGGACGAGCGTCCTCATATTCCCGTGACGAACCGAGTCGGCCGCTTCACGCCCCGGCGCGCGTTCTCCTCGAGCGATGAGGCGGTGGTGCCATGCCCGACGAGAAGGATCAACAGTTCACACGCATGTGGAACGAAGAGAACACGGCGAAGCGCCAGAAGTTCCGCAACCTGATGAAGTCGAAGCTCGACCTGTTGCACGTCGAGGTCACGGAGGAGAATGCCCGTGCGTTCTACAACGGCCGGCTTCAGGTGCGTCAGCCGGAGCGGGTCTACCAGGTCCCCGAGCGAAACGAAGGCCGGCGGCCTCCGCGGCGACGGTGAGCCTCCTCCGCCTCCCGCAGTCCTGTTGATAGTCGACGTGCGACGCGGAGCGCTCTCGCTCCTCCGAAAAGAGATGAAAAAGACCTGGCCGGATGGCCAGGATCAACGAAAGAGAAAACCGATTCAGAATCGGCGCCGACCGCGGTCCTTCCGGTCCCGGTCGCGTCCGCCGCCGCCACCACCACTTCGGCTGCCGCCGAAGGTGCCGAACTCGAACTGCCGGTCCCCGCCGCTGCCGCCGCGTCGCTCGCCGCCGTATCCGCCACTGCGGTACCGGGGCTCGCGCTCGTATTCGACGGCGCTGATGTCGAGGGCCGTGTTGACGTCCCCGATCGTCTGCTCCGACTTCGTCATCGTGCCGTACTTTCCGACGTTCAGTCGGATGTGTCCGCGCACGAGGGTCACATAGCCGTTGTCGATCAGGAGCGTTTCGTCCTTCGACACCTGGCCGATCTGGTCGTTCCAGAGGGTCAGGAGCACGGTTGCGGTCTCGTCCCCGACCGTCGCTTCGACGAGTTTTCGTGCCTCGCCGAACTTCGACGTAATCTCTCTCTCTTCGCTCAACCCGACGACCTTGACCAAGACGTTTACCTGCTTGGTCGTGGGGGTCAGGTCTTTGACTTTCGTCATTGCTTTGTCCATGTTCTCACATTCTGCCGACACAAGACGCCAGAGTCGCAAAGGCCGGGAAAAACCGAAACCAGGCGAATTCAGACGATGTGGGCCGATTGCGCACTAGGGGTCGCTCCTATAAAAACATTCGGAGGCGACCAAACGGAATCCGAAGGCTTATCGGCGTCCAGCCGCTCGTGAGCCTCAGAAGGTTTCCATGCGGACCCCTCGCGGCCACGGCCTTCGCACCGTGGGGACGGCGGTGCTTGCTCTCGCACTGGCAGAAGCCGCACTCGGGGCTCTCCCGGTCGCCGCGTCTTCGTGTGGGCCGCCGTACTCCGTTGGGTTTTCCGCGCCGATATGGTCCGTCACGTGGAGGGGAGGCCCCTGGGCGCCGATTTCGGACATGTGGTACATCGATCCGTGGAATGCCTCCGTGCAACGGGTTGCGCCCCACGTCGGTCCGAATGCGACGGCCGCCGAACCGGTCACTTTCCAGGACCGCGACCGAGACGGAAACCTGTCTGGGTCCGACGTCTTCCAGATTTGGGATGAAACCTCCAGCCTGAATACGTTCTCGGTCCGCTGGGGGCCCAACGAAACCAGCGCTTACGCAAGCGTGGGGTTCACTCTCGTCGACGGCTATGAGACCCAATGCATCGCGCCGCCCTATTGGGGGGTGGACGGGACCGTACTTGTGGTTGGTATTGTCCTGCTTGTCTCGGTCATCGTCCTCGTTGTGTTCATAGCGCGACACGCGTCCAAGCGATGAGTGCACCCTTTTGCTTGAGGCTCTCCGACGGCGGAATCAAGCCCGACGGGCGCCCAGCCGCACAACTATTTAGCGACACCGCGGGTTTCCAGGTCGGACATGCTCGTCGACGCGTTCGGACGCGAGGTCACCGACATCCGGATCAGCGTCACGAAGCGGTGCAATTTCGGCTGCATCTACTGCCACGACGAAGGCCTCGGTCCGATCCTGCGGCCGCGGATGCCCCACGAGGACGAGATGTCCACGGACGAGATCGAGCGGCTCCTCCGGGTCGCACGGGAGTTCGGCATTCGGTCCGTGAAATTCACGGGCGGGGAACCGCTCGTCCGGTTGGACATGGAGGAGATCATCGACCGTTCGGTCCGTCAGATTCCCGATGTCTCGATGACGACGAACGGGTCGATGCTCGCGAAACGCGCCGAGAGCCTCCGGGACGCAGGACTGAAACGCGTGAACGTCTCGATCGACTCGCTCGACCCGCAATCATTCCGCGACATCCGCAAGGGGGAGCTCGCGCCGGTCTTGCGGGGAATCCGGGAGGCGTTGCGCGTCGGCTTGAAGCCCGTCAAGCTTAACATGGTCGTGTTCAAGCAGACGCTCCCGCACATCCCCCGGATGATCGAGTACATCTCCGACGGCGACGGGCTCAAGCTCCAGCTCATTCAGTTCATGCCGGAGCTCGTCGGCCAACAGGATTGGATGGTCGACATCGATGCGCTCAAGAAATGGCTCGAAGCCCGGGCCGACAAGGTCCTCGTGCGCGAGATGCACCACCGCCGGATCTACCTCTTCAACGGCGCAGAGGTCGAGGTCGTGGACCCGGTGTACAACGCGGAGTTCTGCATGAACTGCCACCGGATCCGCGTGACGCACCAAGGAGAGTTGAAGGGATGCCTGAACCGGAACGA
>DASPZJ010000010.1:0-3254 GCA_035636315.1 Thermoplasmata archaeon | reverse complement strand
CTCGATTTCACCCGCCTCCTCCCTGGCCCGTTCTGCACGCAGCTCCTATGCAACCTCGGCGCCGACGTGATCAAGATCGAGGACCCGCAACTCGGGGACTACATGCGGGCCGTCCCGCCGACGATCGACGACACCTCGTATCCGTTCCTCATGGTGAACCGCGGGAAGCGGTCCCTGGCGGTCGACCTGAAGACGCCGGAGGGACAGGAGGTCCTGAGGCGGCTCGCCCGCCGCGCGGACGTCGTCGTGGAGCAGTTCCGTCCCGGCGTGATGACGCGGCTCGGCGTGGACTACGACGGACTCGCGATGATGAACCCCCGTCTCGTCTACTGCTCCTTCTCCGGGTACGGTCAGACGGGGCCGTACAAGGACCTTCCAGGTCACGATATCAACTTCGAGGCGCTCGCCGGGATCCTCGCGGTGACGGGCAACCGGGACGACCGCCGACCGGCGATCCCGGGCGTCCCGATTGCGGACCTCGCAGCGGGATTCAACGCGGCCCTCGCGATCCTCGCCGCGCTCCGCACGCGCGACGCGACCGGGCGGGGCGAGTTCATCGACGTGGCGATCTACGACACCGCCGTCGTCCTCATGGTGCTCGGACTCGCGCGGTACCTCGCGACCGGAGAGGAGCCCGTGGCAGGGGAGACGCTCCTGACCGGCGTGTTCCCGTTCTACAATCTCTACGAGACGAAGGATGGCCGGTGGCTTGCCGTCGCAACGGTCGAGCCGAAGTTCTGGACACGGATGTGCGAACTCGTCGGCGCTCCGGACCTCGCGGATCGGCAATTCGCGGAGGGAGAGGCCCGGGCCACGGTCGCTCAGACTCTGGCGGCCAGGTTCCGCGAGCGGACGCTCGAATCCTGGGAGGCCCTCTTCGCCGGAGAACAGCTTCCCATCACGGCTGTGAAACGAGTCACCGAGGTCGTGCAAGATCCTCAGGTGAACGCACGAGGTCTGCTGCCCATCGTCGATATCCCCGGCCTGCGGAAGGTGCAGGTGATCGCGCATCCGGCGAAGCACACTGCCACGACGACGCGGAATCCCGCGCGCGTCCCGAAGAAAGGCCAGGACACCGACTCGATCTTGCGATCCATCGGGTACACCACAAGGCAGATCGCGGATCTGACGAAGAGGGGCGTCATCGCGAAGTGATCCGAGAAATTCTGCCCAATTGAGTGGAAACCGGTCACTCGCCTTTGAACTTCGGCTCCCGCTTCTCCATGAAGGCCTGCAGTCCCTCGTAGATGTCCTCCGTCGAGGCAACCAGGCCGAACGCCATGGCCTCCATCTCCAGCGCCGCGTCGATCGGGATATCGCCGCTGCGGTTCAGGAGCGTCTTCGCGAGGCGGATCGCGATCGGCGCCTGCTTCGCGAGCTTTTCCGCGAACGATCGGACTTCCGAGTCGAATGCCTCGTTCTCCACCGTCTTCGTCACGAGGCCGATCGCCGCTGCTTCCTCCGCGCTGAGTCGCGAACCGAGGAAGACGAGTTCCTTCGCCTTTGGTTGTCCGAGGATGCGGACGAGTCGCTGACTGCCGCCGGCCCCCGGGACGAGGCCGATGTTCACCTCCGTCTGCCCGAGCTTCGCGCGTTTCGCGGCGATCCGGAAGTCGCATGCGATGGCGAGCTCCAGGCCGCCGCCGAAGCAGTGGCCGTTGATCGCGGCGATCGTCGGCTTCGGGAAATTCGCCAAGCGGCTGAAGACCTCCTCGGCGCGGCGGGAGAACTGCCAGACCTTGAACGCCTTCGAGATGTCGCTGAACGATGTCAGGTCGGCGCCGGCGCTGAACGCCCGGTCGCCGGCCCCGGTGATGACGACGCACCGCACGTCGGCTTGGCGGTCGAGCTCGATCAGCGCCTGCTCGAGTTCGTCGAAGACCAGCGGGCTCAGCGTGTTCAGGCGGTCGGGTCGATTCAACGTCACGGTCGCCAGCATGCTCGTCGCGTCGGTCGTCACGAGGAGGGTTTCGTACTTCGTCACCGCACCACCGCCTCGATGCTCGTAGAATCCCTTGCCGGACTTGGCCCCCAGGTCCCCCCGGGCGACCATGTCCCCGAGGATCTTCGCGGGCCTGGACCGCGGATGCCCGTTCAACGCCGCAAGGACGACGTCGATACCGAGATCGTCCGCCGTCGCGAGCGGGCCCCTCGGGAACGCCGTGCCAAGGCGCATCGCCTCGTCGATCTCGGCCGGGCTCGCGACGTCCAGCGACACGAGTTCCGCGGCCTCGTTGATCATCGGCGCGAGGATCCGGATCGGTTCGAACGGCGCGCCCATCTCGGGCCTTAGCTTCGGCCGGCCCTCCGCGTACGCGTAGAAGCCCGCTCCGACCTTGCGGCCGACCTTCTTCGCGTCGACGAGCGCCTGGACGGCCTTCGGCATCGGCCGATTCGCGTTCACGATCAGGTGGTGCAGGACGTCCACGCCGACCTGGTCCGCGAGCTCGAAGGGCCCCATCGGGAATCCCGCCCGGAAGCGCATCGCGGCGTCGATCGTCTCGATCGGGATGCCTTCCTGCTCGTGGATCCATGCGGCCTCCTCGAAGTACGGACCGAGGACGCGGGTCGTGATGAAGCCCGGGATGTCCTTCCGCACGACGATCGGGGTCTTGCCGAGGGACTTCGTCAGCTCGACCGCCGCGGCGAGGGTCGCGTCGCTCGTCGTGTCGGCGCGGATGACCTCGATGAGCGGCATGAGCATCGGCGGGTTGAAGAAGTGCATGCCCACGACTTTCTTCGGCCGCTTCGTGGCGAGGGCCATGTTCGTGATCGGCAACGCGGACGTGTTCGAGGCGAGGATCGTCTTCTCGGGGGCGGCCGCGTCGAGCTCCTTGAAGACTTTCTTCTTCAGCTCGGCATCCTCGAAAACCGCTTCGATCGCGATGTCGGCGTCGTGGCACGCCTCCCGAAGATCGAGCGTCGCGGTAATCCGCGCAAGGGCCGCGTCGGCCTCGGCCTGGCGGATCTGGCTCTTCTCGACGAGCTTCCCCAGCGACCAGCGGATCCGCTCCATCCCGCGGTCGAGGTACTCTTGCTTGATGTCCCGCATGCGGACGTCGTGGCCGCGGAGGGCGGCGAGCTCCGCGATGCCGTGGCCCATCTCCCCCGCGCCGATCACCGCGATCTTCATCGAGACGCGTTCCCCGGCGTGGATGGTCCGTGCGGAGTTAAAGGTGTGGCCCGGGAAGCGCGAAACCTTGAATCCGCGGGCTCCTTGTCCGCGATGGCATGGCGGACCTCCTCGGGACCGC
>DASPZJ010000009.1:0-19016 GCA_035636315.1 Thermoplasmata archaeon | reverse complement strand
ACGTGGCCCCGGTACACGAATCCGAGGGTGTAGGCCGGCTTGCCGGGAAATCCCGAGACGAAGACGTCCAGCAGTCCGTCGAGGCGGATGTCGACGCCGATCTCCTCCTCCGCCTCCCGCTCCACCCCGACCTCGGGGCTCTCGCCGTAGTCCATGAAGCCGCCGGGGACGTTCCAATGGCCCTTCGAGAACCCCCGGACGGCCTTGACCATCAGCACGCGCGGGCCCTTCGACAGGATGACCTCGGACACGCACCGGATCATCGTCGTGTAGATCGCCCGCTTGACGAGCGGATCGACGTCCGCCCGCTCGAAGATCGCGTCGCGCCCCAGCCACTCCTCCGGGTGGTGGTCGAGGACCGGCTTCCGCTTCATCACGCGGTCCTCGCCGAGGTCCATCCGGCCGTTCGGTTGCGTGGGGAACGGGATTCGTTCGTCCGCACGAGGGAACCGAAAGGCACCGCGGTCCCGGACGAGGTACACCTGTCCGTCCGTCTCCACGTAGACGAAGTCGCGGCTCCGCTTGCGGGCCATGCAGGCCCAACGATGCCCGTGGGCCGTATTAATGGTCACGCGAGCGGGCGTCCCGACGTGTGCCCGGACCTTCAACCCAATCGAGACCTCGTCGCGATGCGACAGATGAAACCTCCATTGGACACCGTGTAGTCTCACGCGCGCGGGGCTGCGGGTCCGGCTAGTTCGGTGGACGAGACTCTTCCGGCGGCCTCTCGTCCCGCAGTGAATTGCGCCGTTTCCGCCTCCTCAGGATGACTAGGGCCCCGACGATTGCGGCGATCGGGATTACAATGGCAGCAGCCAGGATCGGTAGGCCGACACCGAGGATTCCCGTCTCGCCCTGGCTCGTGGGCGGAGGAGGAAGCGAGGGCTCGGGCACGGTGACGTTCAGCACAATCGAGTCCTCGGCTTGATGGCCCGCGGAGTCGACCGCTTTCAGCGTGATTCGCTGGAGTCCGGGAGAGAGGTATGTCGACAGTTGGCTCCCGTTGCCCAGGACGCCATCTCGGTCCGAAGACCATTCGAGCCCGTCGTCCGGGATCGCCCGGTCCTCAAGATCGACCACTTCACCCCTAAGGAATATCAAATCGTCCGTCGTGAAATTCGCGTGGGTGGATGGTTGCAGAATCGTGACGGTCGGCGGCTTATCCTCGATGGCGAAGGGGACGTCTGAGGTGTCAGAGACCGTGTAGAATCCGTCGCTCGCCAAGACCCTAAGGAGCGCGTGGGTTGCTCCGCGGAACGTCGAACTGTCGACCGTGAAGTTAGTCCCCGTGAGCCCTCCTGCGAGGAGTTCCCAGGTTGAGCCCTCGTCGACGCTATACTGCAGCATGTACAGGAGTTGCTGGTCGTCCGGGTCCGAAGCGACCCAAGTGATATTCTGAATCCCGCTCCAACGCTCACCTCCATTAGGCGAGATGAGCCTCACGGCGGGAGGATTGAGCGAACGGTCGCGCTCGGCGAGGATGCTGGTACCCTCGGACAATCGGATCGCTACCGCCGTCGACATGTAGGGCAACAACCTCGTGAAGCCCTCGGAGTCAAGGGCGTTGCCCTCATCATCTACGAACGTACGCGTGAAATTTTCAGAGGCCAGTATCGACCGGTCGGGGCCAACCAACTCGAGCTCATAGAGGCGCGAAGTTCCGGAAGTGGCGTTTGGCATGGCGGGCAACACCACGCTAAATGCCTCGTGGAACACGCTGTCGATCGATCCCCTTCCTGATTGGAAGACGCGCCCAGAGACGATGAAGAAGTCACGGGGAGCCGGGGCTGCATACGGACCTTTCGCGACCTCTGAGAGCCCTGACAAGGGGTAGCTCAACCGGTTGAAGAGATGCGCCCACCGGTAGTCGGAGATCCAACTGCCCTGGTTCGGCGTGGTCGCTGGCCAGCCGCCACAGTACGACATGAAGTCATTCGTCGTGTCCTGCCATACCGTCAAAGCGGTTGCTGCGTTGGGAAAGCGAGTGTCAAAGCCGAAATCGCTCCCCGGGTCGCCGATGTTGTCGTTGCTCCGGGGCCAGTTGGGATCGGGGCCCTTGGCCTTGCATCCCCAAGTCAGGTCGCCGTTATTGTTTGGGTTGGAAACATGTCTCCCAAACGTCCCGGAATCTGAGCGATCCATGAGGTGGTTGACTTCGTGGGCCATGTTGTCCTCGTTGCACCCTTTGAATGCCATCCCGTTTGCTGCCACCCCGATATAGTTGCCGTACCACGGGCTAGCCAATCCGATGAACGTGTTGGGAGCCCCAGGGCATACCCCAGGAAGGAACCCGAAGACAAGATCGGGAGTCTGAGACGAATAGACGTCGAAGAAAACGTCTTCGAGGGCGTCGTTCAGCGATGAACTGACGCCGCTCGTCCAGAACCCAACTTGCTGCCAGCTCCCCTGGATGAACGTGACCTTGCGAATCGGATAGACGGTCCGGAGGTAGTCTTCCTGAGCCTGCATGCCGGCCGCCGTGGGCAATCCGGCTGGAGTGTTGATCGGGACCACGTATATCCGGAGGTCCCACTGCTTCGAAAACTGGAACGTCCGTTCCTTCATCCAATTGTTCTTGTGATTCGTTTCCTGTATTCCGGCCCAGACGGCGGTGGTGATGAACCCCCTCAAGGTCAAGCTCTCATGGTTCGTCCAAGAGGCTGGAAGCTGGATGTCCGCACTGTCCGCCAGGTTGAGACGGCTGCTCGCTCCGGCGGGCTTGGCGTAGACGTTTCCGGTGACGGTTCCGAGGCCCACCCCGTTTGATGCGCCAAACAGGAAGACTCTCGACAAGGTCTGAGGCGCGTCCGATGGGCCCGATTGGACATAGACTCTGACGACCGTGGCCTTGCCCTTGACGAGCGATATATAGACCGGGTTGGCACTCTGGAAGTTGTCCACTTTGCCGATGGCCTGTGTAATCTCAATCCCGGTGATCGACAAATCCCGAGTGGTCCCAAAGAGGCCGAATGAACATCCAGACCCGTCCGGCTCCGTGCAGCCCGAGACCTTGTAATCCCTCTCGGAGAGGACGTTCGTCGCAGGCGTGATGGGACTGCCGCCGTTCTCCTGGTAGATGAGGCTGAACCCAACGGTCTGTCCCAGGCTCAGACTGAAATCGTGCGAATTGTCGGAGGTATCGAGGGGGTGCACCATCTCGAACCACCAAACCCCGCCAGCGTACCCGGCCTTTCCGGCTCCGTCGATCGTCCCGCCGGAAGAGGTGTCGCCGAGCTGGCCTCCGCCGACCGCATACAAGTCGTTGAACGTGCTGTCGCCGCAGATGATCAGGAGATCGTCACCATTTTGCTTTCCTGCGCCCCCGCCGCTAAGGGGACCGCTGTGATTGTTGTCGAAGAGAAGGGTCAGGCAGTCCAACGGATCCTTGTCGTCGTTGTAGATTTCCACCGCAAGGTAGAGGTTGATGGCATCATTCATCATGTGGATCTTCCCGCTGAGCCCATTCGGGTCATTCCACGATAGATCGAAAAACGACGTGGCCGCGTTCGCCCATTCGCTGGTGCACCCACCACCAAACGTTGCAAGGCAGTCGTCAAGACCGTTGATCCGAGGCGGGAAAGTTGTCCACGCCGACAGCGTCGAGAGGGGATTGTGCGCCTCGACGGTCAGCACAACCCCCGGCGCCGCGGCGGACACGAGTATCAACACAACTGCGAAAAGTAGAACGCGTTTGTAGTGAGCGAGAATCAAGAATCAATCCCCCTCCTTGTGGCGCGTATCAAATCGCGAGGGCCTTAACCCTTCCGATTGCCCCTCTTCAAAGTACTCAGCAAACGAGGGGCCGCCGGGCTGAGCCTGCCAGGCAATCTCCCGGAGCTATTCATGGACCTTCAGCGCAATCGAGACGCCGTCGCGGAGCGGCACGATCGTCGCGACCATCCGCGGATCCTTCGCGAGGCGTTCGTTGTACGTCCGGATGGCCTGCGTCTCCTTCGAGCGATCTTTCCGCGCGACCTCGCCCCGCCACAACACGTTGTCCGTTACGAGAACCCCGCCTGGTCGGAGTCTGTCGATGCACGGCTCCAGGACCGCCGGGTATCCGGCCTTGTCGATGTCGTTGAAGACGAGGTCGAACGGGCCTTTGAGATCCGCGAGGATCGACTGCGCGGGTCCAACGAGGATCCTCACCTTCTTCGCGACGCCGGTCTTCTCGAGGTTCTTGCGCGCGATCTCTGCGGTCTCGGGATTGTGCTCGACGGTCACAAGCTCGCCGTCCTCCGGCAGCGCGCGCGCGAGCCACGTGCCGGAATACCCGATGGCGGTGCCCAGCTCGAGGATCCGCTTCGCACGCAAGGAACGCGCCAGGATGTGAAGGAGGCTTCCCTCCGCGGCACCGACGATCGGCCAGCCTTCGTCGAGGCCCTGCTTCTCGACGGCCCGGAGGGCCGCATCGCCGCGGTTCGCCAGGCCGTCGATGTACTCGTCGATCTCCTCGTAGACAATCGCGCGCGCCACGCCGACCACCACGCCGGCGACCGACGTCTCCGGTCATGAACCTTCTGCGGGCCCGTTGACAAAGGATTATCCCGATTCACGTCGCATCGGGGCTTGGGATGGGCCATGTGCAAACTCACGAAGACGGACAGCGCCGTCCTGTCGTGGTACCTTGAGACGGAGTACGTCAACGAGATCACGAGACGCGGCTACGCGGTCCGGCCGAACCTCGACCTGCCCGCGTCCCGGAAGCGTCCGCTGCCGGGATCCTAGGTCTGCGAGAGGACGCTGTCGAGTTCGTCCGCGCGTCGCTCCCACTGCGCCGCCTTTTCGTTCAGGTGACGCGCGCGGTCCGTCATCCGGTTCGCCTTCACGCGCGCCTTTGCCGCCTTCGACCGGAGTTTCGCGGCCTTCGCGCGGTCCCGCAGCTCGTGTTCCGGGCCACGGGCTCGGGGCGACCGCGTGGGGACGGGACGATCGCTCGGAGGTGGAGGGGACATGCTTTCGTCGCGGGGCTGCATGAGGGCGCAATCGACCGGAACGGGATAAGAGTTGTGGAGCGCGGGCCTCCGAAGGCGAAAATACCCGGATCGTCCATGGCCCAGCCCGTGAAGGTGTACGTGGAAGCGTACGGCTGCACGCAGAACTACGGAGAGGCGCGGCTCATGCAAGGCGCCCTCTTCGGGAGCGGTCACGCAATCACGACATCCGAAGAGGAGGCAGACGCGCACGTCCTCGTGACGTGCACGGTCGTCGAGACGACGGAGCGGAAGATGGTCCGCCGCATGACCGAACTGGCGGCGTACGACAAGCCGCTCGTCGTGGCGGGCTGCATGGCCGCCGCGCAACGGGAGCGCGTGACATCGATCGTGCCTCGGGCGAAACTCCTGCCGCCCCGGAAATGGCCGGAGATCGTAGGGTTGCTCGGGGCCGGCACCGCGTGCGGAGACCGCGCGGCGGATCTCGAGTCGACGGACCTCGGTTGGCACGACGCGATCGTGCCGATCGCCCAGGGATGTGCGGGCCGATGCACGTACTGCATCACCCGCGTCGCGCGGGGCCGCGTGGCCTCGTACCCCGTGGAGGCGTTGGTCGACCAGGTCCGCGGGCACGTGGATCGGGGCGTGCGCGAGATCAAGCTTACGGGGCAGGATACGGCCGCGTTCGGACTCGATGCGGGGACGGACCTCGCGGCGCTGTTGCGGGCCGTCGATGCAATTCCCGGGACGTTCCGCGTGCGGGTGGGCATGGCCGACCCGCTGACCGTCCATCCGATCGTCGACGCGCTCGTCGATGCGTACGCCTCGGAGAGGGTCTTCAAGTTCCTCCATCTGCCGGTCCAGAGCGGGGACGACGGGATCCTCGCCGCGATGCGACGCGAGTACACGGTGGCCGAGTTCGAGGATATCGTCGCCGCGTTCCGCCGCGCGTATCCGGAGATCACCCTGTCGACCGACATCATCGTCGGGTTTCCGGGAGAATCCGAAGAACAGTTCGAATCGACGATGGATCTCGTGCAGCGAGTACGGCCGGACATCGTGAACGTCACTCGGTTCTCTGCGCGGACCGGGACTCCGGCGGCGTCGATGCCCGAGCAGATCGTCGGATGGCGGGTGAAGCAACGGTCCCGACGGCTCACGCTCCTTCGTTTCGAGATCGCGCGGGAGATTCACGAACGCTGGATCGGACGGGAGGTGCGGGTCCTCGTCACGGAGTCAGGAAAGCCAGGCACCGTCCTCGCCCGCACGCCTGAGTATCGGCAAGTAGTCCTCCGGGAGCCTGCGCCGATCGGGGAGTTCCTCCGGGTTCGGATCGAATCCGCGACGGCGACGGATCTCGCGGGTCGTGTCCTCGGCACGGAGGCGACCCCGACGGATTCGGCCGCCGTCCGCGCATCATGACGATCGGTCTCTTCGAGTTTGAAGAGCGGCAGGGACCAATCGTCGCAGGATTACGCAATTGGCTTTATACGGCCGCACGAATCCTCGACCGCAGCCCCGTGGTGTAGCGGTCAAGCATTCGGGTCTTTGGAACCCGCGACGGCAGTTCGAATCTGCCCGGGGCTATCCGATGAAGGCGCGCGCGCGCATCACCCTGACGTTCGACGACCCGGGGGCCGCGGAGGCCGTCGCGGCGTCCGTCTCCCTCGATGACGACGGGTACATCCGCACGACGCGACGCGGCCGAACGATTGCAGCGGACGCGAGCGCGGAGAGCGCGCGGAGCCTGTTGCACACGCTCGACGACTACCTCGCTTGCATCAGCGTCGCGGAACGGACGGTGCAGGCGGCACACCCTCGCGCACGCGGGCGGCGACGCCGCGCTTGAAGGAGAGCATCTCGCGACGGTTCATCGTTGTCTGGCCGACCGCGCACAGCTCATCGTCGGGCGAGACGAGGAGCGCCTCGTCCCCCGGCCGCAGCTCCGGGTCCGCGTCGCGGACGAACTTCGCGAAGACGTTCTTGCCCTCCCGCACGAACGGGACCGCGTCCGGATCGACGACAATCCGGAGCGCGGGAGTGTCGAAGGCCTTCCGCAGGCGCAGGGCCCCGGCCGCCTTGAGCGTGAAGAGGCCGTCCTCCGCGCGGAGCGAGAGGACGTGGTCGCCGTCGACGAGGACGTTGCGGACCTTCCCCGTGTTCTTCGAGACCACGTAGGAGACGGTCCCGGCGAGCAACGCGTCGGCGGCACCGCGCCCGAACTGAAAATCGGCGGTGGCGCGGACCCGAAGCGCATTCCAATCGACCTCGCGCGCCCCAGGCGCCCGCGCGACGATCGCGTCCAGGGTCTCGTCCCCCTCCCAGAGCATCCCGAACGGATAGCCGGCGCCCGCGGCCCATTCGCGGAAGAACACCTCGGCGGCCTCGAGGGCCTCGACGTCGAGCGACTCCGGCACGACGCACTGAGACATCGGCCAAACGTGGTCGAGCTCGAGAGGCACGGGACCCCACACCGACTTCACGACGACGTGGATGTCCGCGCGCTCGAGGACCCGCGCGACGAGCCGGGCGTTTCGCTCCGCGAACGGGCGGGGCCCCTCCGGGAGGACGAGGAGCCCCTTCGCCGGCGGGCCGGCGTACCGCTCCGCGAGCCGCCGGCGGAACCGGTGGAGGCTCGGCCGATGCGCGGTCTCGGTTCCTGTGTAGTATAGCGCCCCGCGGCGCGAGGTCGGCTCGAACGCCTCCAGGAAATCGTTGTGGCGGCGGAGTTCGCGCAGCGCGTCGAGGAGCGCGGGATGGCTCCGTGCGCGTCGCTCGGCAAGCTCCCAGAGGTCCCCGGCGGCAATCGCGCGGCGGGCCTCCCGGACCGCGCCGAAGCATACGTGCAGGTTGTGCTCCGCGAGGAGCGCCTCGCTCTGCGCGATCTCCCCGATCGCGTGGGCAGTGCACACGGGACAGAGGCAGCCGCTGTCCCGGACCTCGGATGCGCGTCGGGTGCCGTCCGGGAAGAGCATGCGCCCGTCCCGCGCGTACTTCGCGTACGACGCGGAGTCGAAGAGGTCGCACCCGAGGAGGATCGCGAGCGGGAAGACGAGCGGGTGGCCGGCGCCGAAGAGGTGGACCGGCTTCGAGGGGTCCAAGCCCTTCTTCGACGCGATGATGACCCGGACGAGATCCCGGAACCGATACGACTCGAGGAGCGGCACCACGCCGCCGATCGCGCACACCGCGATGTCGAGGGAGGAGACCGCCTGCGCGCACCGCTCTCTCAAGTCGGCATGAAGGCCTCCTTGGACCGCACCGACGAGGGCCATTCCGCCCCGGAGCGACTCGGCCTCCTTCGCGCGCCGGATCGTCTCCTCGACGTCGGCCTCGGCGCGCGCATGGTCGTGCCCGGGCTCCGAGAACACGTCGAGCATCGTGCCGAAATCCGAGCCGATCGACTTCTGGAACGCGATGATGTCCGGGTTGGTGACGTCGACGTCGCCGTATACATGGGACTGGAACGCGCCGGAGTCCGTCACGATCGCCCGCGGGAACTCGAGGACGGAGTGGATGCCATCCCGCAGGATCGCCTCCCGTCGGGGACTCTTGCCCAGGATGTACGCGTTCGTGATCAGGATCTCCGCGCCGAACCGCGAAGCGAGGTCGCTCGGCGCGATGACAGACCGATTCGGATTGACAACGGGCAAGAGGGCGGGAGTCGTCACGGGGCCGTGGGCCGTCTCCAAGATGCCGATGCGCGCCAGGCCATCCCGCTCCCGGACCTCGAACACGCGCGGCCATCGGGCGACGCGAATAAGCACTTTCCCCGGTTCGCCTACCTCGGCGCAACAGCTATCCCCCGGAGGCGGGTCGCCGATCCGGATGCTGCGCGAGACCTTCGTCCACATCCCCGGCGTGGGATATCGGACGGAGGAGCGGCTCTGGCGTTCCGGGATCCGGAACTGGGACGATTTTGCATCCGCGCGGCGGCCATCGCGCCTCGCGAGACGCTTGGCGGCGCGCATCGAAGAAGAACTGGCTCGGTCGACCGACGCGCTCCGGCGCGGCCGGCACCGCTATTTCGCCCGGACCCTCCCGCCGAGGGAGCATTGGCGCGCGTGGTCGGAGTTCCGCGACGCGGTCGTATTCCTCGACATCGAGACGACCGGCCTCTCCCTGGGGCGAGACGCCGTGACCGTCGTCGGCGTCTACGACGGCCACCGTCGGCGGACCTTCGTGCAAGGGGAGAGTCTAGAGGACCTGCCGGGAACCTTGGAGCGGGCGAAGTTGCTCGTGACGTTCAACGGACGCGGGTTCGACGCGCCCTTCCTGCGGAAGGCGTTTCCGCGGATGCACCTCGACCAGATTCACCTGGACCTGATGCATCCGCTCCGCCGACTCGGGTTCTCGGGTGGCCTGAAAGCGATCGAGCGGGAGATGGGCATCCTCCGAAGCGAGGAGACCTCGGGATTGGGCGGCTTCGATGCCGTGCGCCTCTGGAGGGCGTACGAGGCGGGGGACGACGAGGCGCTCGAGTTGCTCATCCGCTACAACATGGAGGACGTCGTGAATCTCGAGCCGCTCGCGTCGTTTGCGTACGAGGCCTTGCGGACGTTGTGCTTGGATCGCGGCTTCGTGACGGCGGATCGCATCCGCGCATCGCGGCCGAGTGATCGTCGTTCCGGGAGCGCAAGAAGACCAGGGGCAACTCCGCTCGACGCGGGCGGGTCCGGTTAAGGGACGCGCCCGCGGAACCGCCTCGCGGGATACTTCCGTTCATCTTTCCGTAGTTTGTCGAGGACCGCCTCGGAAAGATCGAGATCGAGCGCGTTCGCGAGGCCGAGGCCGTAGATGACCACGTCGGCGAGTTCCTCGGCCACCGAGGCGCGCTTCTTCGCCGACAGCCGGGACGAAGCGTCGCGCCAGAGGAACGGCTCGAGGAGTTCCGAGGCCTCGACGGACAGGGCGATTGCGAGGTCCTTCGGCGTCTGGAAGCGCTCCCAGTCCCTCGCGTGGACGAAGGCCCGCACCCGCTCCCGCAACTCCGCGACGGTCGTGTCGACATCGACCATGGGGCCGGATCGCCCCCTGCGTACAAAGGCTTACGCGCGCACGCCGGGTCCGCGGAGGTTCACGACCTCTTCCAGGACTTCGTTCTCGGGAAGTCCGCGGAGGGCGGGCGAGCCGAGTTCGACGCGGGCCGAGAGGCACCCGTCTTCGAGCGAGATGCGGACGGATTTCAGTCGGGACCGGAACAGCTGGAGACCTTTGCCGTTCCTCGAAGGCAGCTCGCGCTCACAGAACATGAGGCCGAGCCGCTCCAGGTCCTTGATCCGACGATAGCACGCGGCGATTGGGATCCCGAACCGGCGGCTCAGCTCGATCGCGGATACCGGGCCCGACGAGGTCCCCAGGAGGATTCGCGCGGAATACTCGTCCATGATGGTCTGGCTCACCTGAAGCGGTTGCATCGCTCAGTCCCCCTTCAACGACAGGATGCGATCGACCAAGCTCGTGACCTCATCGGCCTCGAAAGGCTTGTTGAGATACCCGACGGCGCCGCGGCGCACGCTCTCGATCTCGGTGAAGGAGTCGCCGAAGGCCGTCATCAGGACCGCCCGCAGCCCGGGTCGCGCCCGCCGTGCGGCCTCGATCAACTCGACCCCGTTCGGGCCGGGCATCCGGTAGTCCGTCAAGAGGAGGTCGACGCGCTCGCGGACGAGGCTCTCCAGCGCTTCCGGGGCGCTCGCCGCGGTGACCACGCGGTATCCGACGACGGTGAAGAGTTCGGCCAGGTTCTCGCGCACGCCCTCATCGTCGTCGACGATGAGGATGGACCTGGGGATCGTCTTTGGCTCGGGCGGCAGCGTAATCATCATCCGTCTCGCCCGGAACGATGGAGGCCCGCGGTTATATACGGGCCAGTTGAGAGGGGTTGACAAGCGCCGCGACCTCGCGCACGGGTCGAGCGGTGCCGTCGTTCACGGTTCCGATAACACGATCGTGGGCGCGCGCCGTTCGGAGAAGGCCCGGACGACCCGCCACGCGCGCTGGCCGGCGTCCGTCACCGCATAGCGGCCCGCGTCGACCTTCGCGAGCAGCCCGTCCGTCTGGAGCTTGGATAGGTGGAAGGACAGCTTCGAGGACGAGTCAACGAAGCTCTTCTTCAGAATCGCGGAGTATGCGACGGGACCCGACGCGAACACGTACCCGACGACCGCGCGCCGGATCGGGTTGGCGAGCGACTCGAGCATCCCCTGCAGCGGGCCCGAAGGCACGTCGGCCGTGAAGTCAGCGGCGATCTCGGCGGCGAGCGCCGGGTCGACCCGGCCCAGGACGAGCGTCCCCTCTCTTGCGGCGCATTTCCCGCTCACGTGGCGGACCCACGCCAGGACGTCCGCCCGGCCGTGCGTCGTCTCGAGCATCGTCAGGTCCGCGGCGTAGACGACCGGCCGTTCCGACTCCCGGATGTGTTCCTCGATTGCGACGTTGAGTTGGTACAGCTGCCGCGGCGCGAAGACGCTCGGCGGCCGGCTCTCCACGTCGATCCGAAGGACGCGAACCGCCCCCGAGGGCGGCGTGCCGGCGGGGCCGAGGACGGCTAGCAAGGCGCCGCGCTTCGCCGCCTCGGACAGGATCGGACCGGCGGCGGGCCCGGACGGAGAACCGCTGAAGGTCTCCCGGGTAGCGCGCTCTTCCTCGACCGCCCTCAGCGTTCGTCGGAGCGTCTCGACCTCGTACGGCTTCTCGACGAAGTCGACCGCGCCGGCTTTCATCGCCTCAACGGCGGCATCGATCGTGCCCGTACCGGTGATCATGACCGCGGCCGCGCCGGGTTGCGATGCGCGAAGGCGGTGCAAGACCTCGAGGCCCGAGGCCTTCGGCATGCGGAGGTCCAGGAGCGCCACATCGAACGTCTCGCGATCGATGAGCCGCATCGCCTCGCCGCCGTCCGACGCCGTGACGACCTGATGGCCCTCCTCCTCGAGGAGCTCGCGCAGCCCCGACCGGAGCGTGGCGTCGTCGTCCGCCACGAGGATCTTCACCCGGCGTCCCTCCGGAGGATCGAGGCCATCCTCCCGGCCGGTATAAAGGCCTGCTGGGGCGATTCGCGCGGACGCGACGGCGGCCGCGGCGACGTTTCCGATCGGCGGGAGACGGAGATCGCCTTCACGAAGGCCCCGTGACCGCGCGGGTCACCTCGAATCCGCCATCCTCGAAGGAGAGGGCGAAGGCGCCCGCATCGTGCTTCGTCGACCGCATCTTCGTCACGCGCAACCGCCGCTGCACGTACAGGTCCGACGTCGGGTGCATCTCGAGTTGCACGATGCCGTCCGCCAGATAGGCCTCGGCGGGCGCATGGGACGTCGGGCCGAGGTCCACCGGCTTCTCGGAGATGAGGAACGTCAAGGGACCGAGGTCGCGCAGCCACTCGAAGAGGAAGTACAGATCGGCCCGGGGATCCTGCATCTTCGCCATCGTCTCGAGGACGTCGAGCGAGTCGACGACGAGGATCGAGATCCGATCCGCTTTCATCACGTTGTTGCAGTACATCTTGAACAACTCGAGCCACGTGCCGCGGCCCTGGAGGTAGTTGAGGTTCTTGCGGATGCTCCCCATGTCGAGGATCTTCAGGTGCTCCCACGCCTTCGGGTCCGCCATCCCGAGGGACGCCATGTGCTCGAGCGTGATGTCCTTCGACTGCTCGAGCGTGAAGTACGCGGACTTCCGGCCCTCCTGGAGCGCGTTCTGGTACAGAATCGAGAACGCGAGGGACGACTTCATGGTGCCCGGCGCGCCGCTCACGAGGACGATGTATCCCTCCGGGATGCCGCTCGCGAGGATGTCGTCGAAGCCCCGCACGTACGTCTTGACGCGTTTCCGGTCCGTCGGATCCCTCCGCGGCCCGACGAATGCGCGGCCCGACCTAAGCCTTTCTCCCCGAAAATCACGCGCATCACGCGCACAATATTCAAATAGACTCGGGCCGCTCGGCGCGGCATTGGCGGACGCATTCGCCGCGGTCGTCGCGACGCTCCGCGTGATCGGCGCCCTCGTGCTCCTGTTCTTCCTCCCGGGCTGGCTGCTCATCAACGCGCTCTACCCGCGCAAGGGCGAGCTCGACCGGGAGTATGACGCCCTGTACCGGCTCACCCTGGGCATCGTCCTCTCGATCGCGGTCACGGTGTTCTGGTCGTTCTTCCTGAACTCGCTCGGCGTGAACCCGACGACGGACCTCGGCGACGTCAACGCGCCGAACATCGCGGGCGGCCTGGTCGGCCTCTCCGCGCTCTTCTTCGCGCTGGGCTGGTGGCGCGGCGCCTACCCGTGGATGGCCCGGCTCCATCCGGCGCTCGCCCGCGTCCCGAAGCCGGGCCCGGGGGAGCTCCTCACGGAGGAGGAACGGGACCACCGCATCCGGCTGAAGCTGCAAGGCCTCGCGGAGCGGCGCGAATCGCTGCGCCGGGCGATCAAGGATGCGGAGCGACGCATGCGTCTGCAGTCGGCGGACGCCCGCGAGCACTTCGAGGAGCGGCGGGAGCGCTCCCGCGCCGAGCTGAAGGAGGTCGAGGCGGAACTGAAGAAGCTCGAGGAGGAGCGGGCCGCGGAGCTGTACTAGATGAACTACAAGCTCGTCGTCGCGGTGCGGTCGGACCTGGAGCTCTCGCCGGGCAAGCTGGCGGTGCAGGTCGCTCACGCGGCGATCATGGCCGCGCTCGAGTCGAAGGCGAAGCATCGGAAGTGGTTCTCCGAATGGTACGCCGAGGGCCAGAAGAAGGTCGTCGTCAAGGGCGGGACCCTCCGCGATCTGCACACGTTGCGGGCGAAAGCCCGATCGCTCGGCCTCTCGACCGCGCTCGTCGAGGACGCCGGCTTGACGGAGCTTCCTCCCGGGACGGTGACGTGCCTGGGCATCGGGCCCGGCCCGAACCCGATCGTCGATCAGGTCACCGGCCCGCTCAAGCTGATGTGAATGAAATCGAAATCCCGGTTCCTCGGGATCGACGACGCTCCGTTCCGGTTCTCGGACGAGCGCGTGCCCGTCGTCGGCGTCGTCGTGCAAGCGCCCGCGTACATCGAAGGCGTGATGACGACCCTCGCCGAGGTCGACGGACACGATGCGACGGACCGCGTCGCCGCGATGATCCGCGCGTCGCGATACCGGGCGGGACTCGCGATGGTCCTCCTCGACGGGACCGCGGTCGGCGGGTTTAACGTGGTCGACGTGGACGCCCTGCACGCGTCGATCGAGCGGCCAGTGGTGACGGTCACCCGCAAGAAGCCGGACCTTGCCGCCATGGAGAGGGCACTGCGCCGTCGGTTCGACGACTGGGAGGAACGATTGCGCGTCATCCGGCGACACGGCCTCGAATCGATTCGGACGACGCACGGAACGCTTTGGGTCACGTACGTCGGCACGACGAGAGCGGAGGTCCAGGAAGCCGTCCGGCTCACGACGGTCCGCGGGGTCTTGCCCGAGCCGCTCCGGGTCGCGCACCTCGTGGCGGCGGGGATTGTGCGCGGGGAGTCCCGCGGGCGTGCCTGATCCGTGCGCCACGACGACTCATTTGATCGGGAACCGAAGGAGCGCCGCGACCCCGCCCAAGCCCTCGAGCTTCTGGCCGGCCTCGTGGTGGCGGCTCACGAGGACGACGGCCCCCCGCGCCGATTCGACCGCCCGCATGAGATCCTCGATCCCCGCATCGCGGACGACCGCATCGCTGACGAGGAGCGTCTCGACCGCGCCGGCATCCACCGCCTCGGCGACCTCCGCGACGCCGTAGGCGCACGGCCGGTCCGTCGCGATCGCCTCGAGGAGCTTCTCGACCAGCTGCGTCTCGTAGCCCACGCGCGTCTCCCCGAACACCTTCGCGCCGACGCCAGACCGCAGGGCCTCCTGGATCCCTTGCATGCCCGCATGGGCGGTGCCGTGCATGTGGATCTTCGATGCGAGCGGAGCGTCGCGCGACTTGACGAACTCGACGAGCGCGTCGCGGGTGAAGCCCGGCCCCACGACGACGAGCGCCTCCCCGAGATCCGTGACCCGGAGCTTCCCGAGGATCTCCTCGAAGAAGACGGACGAGGCGTCGCCGGACGGGAACATCTTCCCGTGGGCCGGCGCGCGGATCGTCGCGAGCTCCCGCACCCCGTACTGGCGGAGATGCGCCAGCAGGGCCTCTTCGTCGTCGAGCGACAGGAACGAGACGAGGGGCTTCTGCGCCGCCGCGACCGCCTCCTCGATCCGCTGCAACTCGTGCGGCTTCCACGTCTTGATGACCGAGAGGACGTCGTCCGTGGCGACGTTCAGCGTGTGGTGTCGTCCGAGATCCTGCGGCCCCTCGACGATGACCCCGGTGATCCGGAGCCGGTCGGAGAACGCCTGGAACTCGACGCCCTCCACACGGATCGTCAGCGTGACGCGGACCTTCTCGCCTCGCTCCGGCCGGACCTTGTCCGTCTTGACGTCCTCGCGCCGATACGTCGATGCGCGGACCGTGTCCCCCTCGCGGACCAAGTTGTGCAGGTGCCACAGGTCGTCCGCGTTCTCGACGCGGATCTTGATCTCCCCGGTCTTCGGATCGCGGTGGAGGACACGCATCGCGTCGCGGCCATGGAGGCGGTCCCTCTTGGCCATATCGTCGGATGGGCGACGTCGGTCGGACTCTCCGATCTCATCGTCCGGAGTCACACTTTCACTCGCCTCCGCGAGCTGCGTTCATGAGCCCCTTTGCGTTTCGTGTATTTACACGAAAAGGGATGCGATGGTTCGAAAGACCACGATGGCCAGGGTTCGAAGAGCAAAGAGGAGGTCCCGGGAATCTGGTTTCGTCGTCAGTTGGGACGTGGACAGCAAGGATCGCGTTACGACGGCACGCGTCTACCGATTCGTGTACGGCGACGTGACGACCCCGAACGGCAAGGCCTACCGGTACCCGGGATTCGTCGAGAAAAAGGGAGTCCGGTATCTAGGGCAATCGGTCCTCTTCGTCGGCCCGAGCCTCTTGGCGGAGATTGACGGGTTTCTCTCATCGAATGGCATCGACCACGAAATAATCCCCGCCACCGTCGGCTGAGTTCGTGTATTTACACGAAACCGCCGAGAGGCCAGAGTCGACTTCGGGCGGAGCGGGGCCATTTTCGTGAATTTACACGAAATCGATTTGTGGTCCCGAGCTTCGGGCCGCACCTGTAATCGTGCAGTCTGGGGAGGGAAGGCAGAATGAACCTCAAGTCTATGGGTCCGCTCTGTCGTGGCGTTCCAGTCTACTTGATGACGCCGTACCCTATGAGCCGCCACTTCCCGCCGATCCGGCGGGAGACGGCCACCCGCTGGCCGTTCTCCGCGACGACGGGAATCTTGAGCGCCATGTCGGCCCGGTTCTCCCGCGCCGACGTCACGACGCCGACCGTCGTGGCGGTGCCAACCGACACCATGAGCGGCTCCGACGTCTTGATCCCCTCGACCTTCAGTTCCTCCGGTACGCCGACGACCCGCTCGAGCAGGTTCACCTCGACCGACATCTTCATCACGATCTCCGGGAGGCTGCCCGGCGGCCCGACGACGCGCCCGACGAGGCCGTCGGCCTTCGTGAGCACGGGGTCGAGGTTCGTGCCGATCGCGATGAGGCCGCCCGGACGGACGTCCTTCCTCGCGGCGCCCCCGGTGTGCAACGATCGGATGCTGGTCGTGATGTTCTTCCACTCCGTCTTGTTGCCCAGCGTCACCTGACGGCCGGGCGAGATCTCGATCGCCTCGCCGACCTTCATGTGGCCCTGCATCAGGCTGCCCCCGAGCACCCCGCCGACGATCTTCTCCGGCGCGATGCCGGGCTGGTTCACGTCGAACGAGCGCGCGACGAACATCTTGGCCGGCTTCGCCTCCTCGTGGGGCCTCGTCGGGATGACCTCCTGGATCATCATCAGCAGGACGTCCAGGTTCACCTCGTGGTGCGCGCTGACCGGTACGATCGGGGCGCCGTCCGCGACGGTGCCCTTGACGAACGCCTGGATCTGCCGGTAGTTCTCCGCCGCCTGCTTCGGGTCGACGATGTCAATCTTGTTCTGGACGATCACGATCTTGTCGACGCCGATGATGCCGAGGGCCATCAGATGCTCCTTCGTCTGCGGCTGCGGGCAATCCTCGTTCGCCGCGATCACGAGGAGGGCGCCGTCCATGATCGCCGCGCCGCTGAGCATCGTGGCCATGAGCGTCTCGTGGCCCGGCGAGTCGACGAACGACACGATCCGCTGGAGCTCGCCCTTCACGTTGTGGGTCTTGCAGATCTCCGTGTTCTGGTAGCTCGCCGGCTCGTCGTCCTTCGGACACTTGTAGATCGCCATGTCCGCGTAGCCCAGGCGGATCGAGATGCCGCGCTTGATCTCTTCCGAGTGGCGGTCCGTCCGCTCGCCCGTGAGCCGCTCCGTCAGGGTCGACTTCCCATGGTCCACGTGCCCGACGACGCCGATGTTGACCTCCGGCTGGCCCGGGACCTTCATCGCGCCTGCTCCTGCCACGCGTCCTCGATCGACTTCGGGCCGCGCTGGACGATCCGCAGATTGAGCTGCAGGATGTCCGGGCTCACCGTGTTCCCGCGGACCGTCTTCTTCTTGCGCTTGCCGGGGCGGTCCGGGTGGTACCCCACGCCACCGCTGAGGAGGAGCCGCTTCCGCCGGGGCCCGGGCAGGTCGGACCGCATCGGGAAGCCGTCCTTGTCGCTCCCTCCCGTGATCGCGAGCTTGTAGCCCGGCAGGCCGAGGTAGAGCCCGTCGAGTTCGTCGCCGATCTTCTTGCCGATGAGCGCGTTCGCGTAGTGCCCGGTAACGTCGCGCTTGTACGCCTTCCCGCTCTTCGGATCCGCAATGACCGCCTTGAACTCCGCCATCGTACCCCAGTGAGAGGTGCGTCCATACGCGGCTTTGATAAAAGACTTCCGCCGCGCGCCGCGCCGGATGCGTCGATCGCTCGATGCGGCGGCCTCACGCGCGGTCTGCGAACAGTCCGAGGATCCGCCCCGCCTCCCGGTACGCGCCGAGGAGCGTGCGGCCTTCCGCCGCCGACATGGGGCCGATTTCCCCGACGGCCTCGGTCATCTGCTGGAGGCGGAACACTGCGTCCTTCGTGTTCAGATCGTCGTCCATCGCCTTCATGAACGCGTCCCGCGTCCGCGTGACGAGCCCATCGACGGCCCCTCCCGTGCCGGGTCCGTCCGCCGTCTTCGCCACCGCGATCGCCGCGCGCATCGCCTCGTACTCCGTCTTCGCGCGCGCAAAACATTCCTGGTCGTATTCGACGTCCTGGCGGTACTGCGCCTTCAGCAGGCACAGGCGCACGACCTCTCCGGGGAAATCCTTCAGGATCTCGCGGATCGTCACGAAGTTCCCGAGGCTCTTCGACATCTTCTCCCGCGCGAGCGTGATGAATCCGTTGTGCATCCAGGTGCGCGCCCACTCGCCGCCCCACGCGCCCTCGCAGATCATCGCCTCGCTCTCGTGGTGCGGGAACTTCAGGTCGACGCCGCCGCCGTGGATGTCGAGCGGCGCTCCGAGGTACTTGTACGCCATCGCGTTGCATTCGACGTGCCATCCCGGACGGCCGTCGCCCCACGGGCTCGGCCACGACGGCTCGCCCTCCTTCGAGTTCTTCCAGAGGGCGAAGTCGAGCGGGTCCTCCTTCGGGGTGCCCGGAGGCGCCGGATCGACGACGATGTCCTCGACCTTCTGGTGCGACAGGATGCCGAACGAATGCTTCGCTTTCTTCGTCCGGAAGTACACCTCGCCGTCGACGGAGTATGCGTAGCCGCGGTCGACGAGCCGTCGGACGAGGGCGACGATCTCCGGAATGTGTTCGCTCACTTTCGGCATGTGGTCCGCCGGCCTGACGTTCAGCGCGCGCATGTCTTCCAGGAAGCAATCGATGTAGTACTGCGCGTAGGCGAGGGGCTCTTGGCCGACCTCCTTCGCGCGGCGGATGATCACCTCCTCGATGTCCGTGAAGTTCTGCACGTACACGACGCGGTTCCCGAGGAATTCGAGGTAGCGACGCGCGGTGTCGAAGTCGATGTACGAGCGCGCGTGGCCGAGGTGGCTGTGGTCGTACGTCGTCGGGCCGCAGACGTACATCTTGACGACGCCGGG
>DASPZJ010000008.1:0-41179 GCA_035636315.1 Thermoplasmata archaeon | reverse complement strand
TCGCCCGGTCCACGATCTCCTGCTTGTCGAATCCGATCAGCGGCCGGATGATCGGCCGCCTCGCGACCGCATCGATCGCCCGGAGGCTCGCGAGAGTCTGACTCGAAACCTGACCGAGGTTCTCTCCCGTCACGAGGACCTCCGCCCCCTCTCGATCGGCGATGGCGTCGGCGAGGCGGACCATGATCCTCTTGGTCAGGATGAAATAGAAGCGCCGGTTCGCCGCGTGGGCGACGTCGGCGAACGCCTCTCCGACCCGCACGACGTACAATGTGGGAACACCGATGATCCCACAAAGGGCCCGCGCCTTCACCTCGGCCGCGTCGTCCGTGATCGGCTCGAGGGAAAAGTGCGCGGCCACGAGGCCGAGCCCCTGACGGGCCATGAGGTGGCCGGCGATGGGGCTGTCGAATCCACCGCTGAGGAGGAGGACGCCGGCGCGGACCACGTCAAATCCCCACGTACTTCGCGTACACGCTGCGGGCCTCCGACTCGTCCTTCACGCCGCGAATCAACGCGCGCCCGTCCGGAAAGACCGTGAGGCGACGTCCTTCCACGTCGGCAACGAGGACGTCGCCCGCACGACGTGCGGTGCCGAGGCCGCGGAGTCGGCTCGCGAGGCCGTCGAGGTCGATCGTGCCGCGATGGACCGGGTCGAGGGAGATCGTGTCGCTCCCGCAAAGGGACGCGAGGACCTGCGTGCGCCTCGCCCCGACATAGTCGCGCTGACCGCCCACGCAGGCGGGACAGTCCGCACGCCGTGCGATGCGGATCCGCTCGATCCCAGGGCGCCAACCGTCGATGACGAGCAAGTCGCCGGACGGAGGGTTTCCGACGAGGAGACGCAACGCTTCGCCGGCCTGGATCGCGCCGATCTGGGCGGACACCGCATTGAAGATGCCCGCGGTCTCGCACGTCGGCAGGCTGCCGGGGGGTAAGGGTTTCGGGTTGAAACACCGGAAACACGCCGTGTCGGGCGACCGGATGGCGAGGACCATCCCGTACGTCGCGATCGCGCCCGCGTAGACGAACGGCAGGTGCGCGTCGATCGCCGATTCGTTCAGGAGGAAGCGGGTCTCGAGGTTATCGGTGCCGTCCAGGATGATGTCGACTCCTCGCAGGAGGTCGTGGACCGTCCCCGCATGTACGTCCTTCGCGAGAGGTTCCACCTCGATGTCCGAGTTGACGTTGCGGAGCCGATCCGCTGCCGCGTCCGCCTTTGGCCGTTCGAGGTCCTCTTCCGAGTACAGGGACTGCCGTTGCAAGTTCACGAGCTCGACAACGTCCCGGTCGACGAGCCGAAGCCGGCCCACACCGGCCCGCGCCAGGATATCCGCGGAGATGCTCCCGAGCGCCCCGAGGCCGACGACGACGGCCGTGGACTCGGAGATCGCTCGCTGGCCGTCCGGGCCGATCTCCTGTAGGGCGGTCTGTCGCCGATAGCGGTCCGGTCGCCTCACGGTTTGGCAAAGGGGCGGGCGCTTTATGGTCTTTTGCGGCCCCCCTCAGATCCCGTCGTGCGGGACGCGGAACGCCGCGGTACATCCACAAACGCAGCCGTTGCCGGGCGCCCCGGCGGTCAGTTGTAGAGGTTGAATTCGTCCTTCTCGGGGACCGTATCCCAGTCCTCGTCCGTCTCCTCGAAGACCGCGTTGAAGAGAGCGCTGACCACTTCGCGCAGCTGCTGAATTTCGCCGCGAAGGCGCTGCAATTCCCGCATTACATCATCGTTCGACGGAGCCATTCGCAACCTCTATGCGCTGCTATCACAGGGTAGGTTCATATCCCTTTGCCTTCGATTCTTGGTGCTAATTCTCGGAACGGAATTCCCACGAAATTTCTGGCGCGGACTAACGACGTCGATCGCGATCGCGGTCCCGTCCACCGCGTTCCCGGCCCCGTCCGTCGCGTCCTCGGCCGCCCCGGTCCCGATCCCGGCCTCCGCCGTGACCGCCCCGATCCCGGCCGCCACGCTCTCGACCCTCCCGGCGTTCGCCGCCGCGCACGCGCTCCGCGACCCGGCCGCCCCCGAGCTCGGTCGCGGGGACGGACAGTTTGAGATCCGCGTAGTCCGCCGCCAGCTTGCGCCGTTCCGATCGCTCGTCGCGGGGGCAGTAGAGATCGCCCCCGCGCATTTCCAGAGACCCTCGGCACACGGAGCAGAGGGCTTTGACGACTCCGAGCGACGGTTCTGCGGTCGTGAGCTGGAGTGAGGGCTTCACCTGGATGACCTTCGCCCGGATGATATCGCCAAGCCGATACATGTCGTGGATGTCCTCCGTGTACTCCTCGGACACGTTCGATATGTGAATCGTCCCCTCGGACTCGCCGCTAATCTGACGCGTGCGCCCGTGGATCGCGAGGATGGACGCCGTCGCCATCATCCCCCGGATGTCGTCGACGACCCCGTAGACGATGTCCCCGACGCGGAGCTCCGCGGGCGGGTTGAAGGCTCGGACGCGAGCGACTCGATTCGCCGGATCGAGTTCGAGGACGCCCGGTGTCGCCGCGAATACGAGGCCTTTCGCTTCGTACGTCCCCTCGCCCGGTTCAAACTCTTCGGCGACAGCGATCTCGTCGCCCGGCAGGACCATCTTCCGTTCCATCGGAATCCGCTCGACCCTTGGGTTCGCACGAAAGACGAGCTGGCGTATTTATCCCTTCGCCACCTCGACCCGGAACAGGACGACGTCGATGCGCCGTTCCTCGTCGCGGTGGAAGTCGAAGGTGTGCAGGATCGGGAACGAGTACGGGAAGCGATCCGTGATCGTCGCGCCCGCGGTTTCGAAGTACCGTCGGACGAACGCTTCGGAGGCTCCGTTCAGGAAGGTGTACACCACCCGGCCGCACCGCAAGGCCGCATCGAGGAACGGACGGTCCGCGTGCCGGGTCTGTGCCCCGAACGGCGGGTTCATCAGGACGGTGTTGAACGCCTCGCGGACGTCGGCGACGTCGTCGAGCCGCCATTCGGCTTCGACGCGGACCGTCGCGGCGTTCTGCTGCGCCACCCGGATCGCTGCCGGGTCCGAGTCCACGCCGACGACGCGCGCAGCGCCGAGCAACTTCGCGCCGATCCCAAGCCCGCCATTCCCGCATCCGAGGTCGAGGACCGCGCTCGTCTCGATATCCCCGCGGCCGTAGGCGCCGTAGACGACCTCGGCGACGATGGTCGCGGGCGTCGCGTACGCCTCTCGCTTAGGTTTCGGCTGCGGGACCGGAGCGAGCGATTGGAGGATGCGTTCGAGTTGGACTTTCTTCACCGGCTCCCCTCCGCGAAGGCACTCACTCGTCGAACGAGCCCGACCGCGCCTGGCCCGCCTGCGTGCCCCGCGGCGTGATGACCGCGGTGAAATCGGCCGACCCGGCCCACAAGAGCATCAGGAGACCCTCGGCTTCGAGTCGCTTCAGTTCCGCTTGGAGCTCATCGAAGCTCACCCCCCGGAGGATCTCGAAGAACTGGTTCTTCTTGAGCCCCAGTGCGCCTCGCTTCGAAAGCAGTTCGAGGATCTTCTCCCGAAGTCCGCGATCCACGGCCCGTGCCTGTTCGGTCCGGAACGCTCGATCGACGACCTCGATCGCGAGCGCGTTGAAGGCGTCTTCGACGAAGTCCCCGGTCCGCGCGGATGTGAACGCGTATGGGGCGTCGAACGCCTTGGCGAGCCGCTGCACGTCTTCATCGGAGAAGGCCCGTCGGTCCGCGAGGTCCTTCTTGTTCACGAGGATGTACATCGGCACGTCTCCCGCGATCTCGAGGGCGGAGGGGATCCATTCGTTGAGCGTGTACAGACTGTCCTCGCGCGAGATGTCGCACACGGCCATGAGCGCCTGACAGCCGTGGTAATACGTCTCCCGGATCAGATCCTTGAATCCCCGCTGGCCCATGATGTCGAAGATCGACAGGTCCATCTGGACCTCGACGTCCGCACCGTACGGCACGGCGAGTTCGATCTTGCTGACCCGGGTCCCGACCGTGTGCATGTACGTCTCCTGGTACTCGTTGAGGACGAACCGGCGGATGAGGGAGGTCTTCCCGACCCCGCCCTCTCCCAGGAGGGCCAGCTTCGTTTTCATGCGACGGACGCTCGGCATCGGAGGACCAGGCCCCTCCGCATTCGGAGGCGAGTATAAGCTGTTTCGTCGTTGGCGACTCTTGGGTCGCGACCGACGTCCGAATCCTCACGATCGCGACGGCCTCGTGATTATCACGATTCTTTCCGCCTCCATTCTACCTCTTAAGAATTGGAATCAGAACGAATGGCGATGGATTTATCCGGCCCCCGAGGCACGAACGTGTCATGCGACTTCGCCCCGATGGGCCGCGGATCCCCGTGCCCAACTGGCTGATCGAGTGGTCGAAGTCTCGGGACCTCTTCTTGTCGCTGGCCCACGACCCATGGGTGTTCCGTCCGAACTAGCGCCGAGGACATCCGGGAAAACCGAAGATGTTAAAGCGGCTCGCACAATGCACGCGCCGGACCGAGGTCCATGGCGCACTCGGGGCCGGCGGGCCATGCAGAGGAGGAGCATCACGGCAGTCGGTGGCCCGTGATCGTCGCCATCGGCATGGCCGTCGGATACGTTGGGATTGTGACCCCGAGCATCCCGATCCTCCTCGTCGGCTTCGTGGTGTTCGTCGCCGGCACGGGCGGCTGGGTTCACGACGACATGCGGCGCCCCTCGAGCCCGTTCTACGGTGTCGGGACGGCCATTGAGTCGGCGTTCCCGCGCGTCAGCGCGCGGAAACTCGGGACCTGGCTGCTCCTGGTGACGGAAATCATGTTCTTCTCCGCGATCATCGGCGCGTCTTGGACCTTGCGCCTGCGGACGACCACGCCGGGCGCGGACTTCCAGGGTCCGTGGGGGGCCCCGAACCAAATCCTGAACGTCCCGCTCACGGGTCTCAACACGTTCATTCTGATCTGCAGCAGCGTGACGATGGTCGAGGCGTTCGCGGCGGCAGAGAAGGGCGATCAGAAACGCCTCCGACTCTTCCTCCTCGCGACGCTGATCCTGGGAATCGCGTTCGTGAGCATCCAGGCGTACGAATACCAGAAGCTGTACTTCCAAGAGGGCCTCACGTTCATGAGCGCTCCGTACGGGGTCAACCCGCTGTACGGCGCGACGTTCTACGCGCAGACCGGGGTCCACGGGACCCACGTCACGGCCGGGGTGCTCGCCCTGGCCTACGTGACCCGCAAGGCCTTCCGGGGAGGATTCACGAAGGAGAACCACGAGGCCGTGGAACTCGTCGGGCTGTACTGGCACTTCGTCGACGTGGTGTGGATCTTCCTCTTCCCGATCGTATACCTACTGCCCGCGTGAGGTGGCACGTTTGAACGAAACCGCAACCGCGGAACCACTGGGGTCCGAGACTCACGCCAAGCGACCTTACCTCCTCGTCTTCGTCGCCCTTGCTGTCGTCACGATTATCGAGCTGTTCATCTATAGCATACCGCTCGCGCACATCGAGATCATCTCCATCTTGATGGCGACCGCCACCGTCAAGGGGGGCTTGGTCGTCGGATACTACATGCACTTGCGCTACGAACCGAGGTGGCTTGCGTTCATTCCGCTCGCGGGCCTCGCGCTCGTGGCGGTCCTCGTCGCCGCACTCACGTCGACGTCCGTCCATCCGTGAGTCGGAACGCTTCGACTCTCGACGCCCGCCGCGACGTCGGAAAATGATGGGCTCGACCGGATTCGAACCGGTGACCTTCGCTGTGTGAGAGCGATGTCATAACCGCTAGACCACGAGCCCGCGAGGCCGCGCTAAACGTCCCGCGGTATAAATCTCCATCGAACTCGGACGGTGTTGGGGCGCGTATCAAGAGTCTTTATTACCGCTGACCCGGATGGCGCCGGCCGGAGGCGACCTCGATGGCAAAGGAGGAGAAGAAGTCCGAAATGACGACGATCGCGAAGAAGCAGTTGGAAGGCCGCGGCTACGTGGTCTCGCTCTCCACGAACCGAGACGGCGAGAATCTGATCGGAAAGCTGAGGGTCAGCGAGGCGTCCACGCATCGGACCGTCGCGAACCTCGTCAGCGTCTGGAAGATCGACAACCTCGAACTAGTGTTCGGTGTCGACGCAGGCGAAGGGATCGCCAGGGATTTCATGAACCAGGCGATGAACCTCTTCGATCTCTTTCGGTACGTGATCCCGGGAGCCCAGACGAAGGAAGGATGAGAACGGACACATCATCGTTAAATAGTGTCGAACTTCTGGAGTGCCGCCCCGATGGACTCCTCCAGCGTGCTCCTCGCTCTCGAGGAACAGAAGAAGTGGCGTGACCGCCTGATGCGGATCCAGGACCGGATCGGCCAGCTCGATCGCAAGAGAGCGACGTTGTCGAAAGAGCTCGACCGCGTGCACAAGAAAATGGCGAATTGCAAGAATGTCCTGGGCAACGTCAAGGGGTCGACGCTCACGCGCACGCCCGCACCGCCCGCCCCGCCGGTCATTCCAGGTCGATGAGATGTCGGCGATCCAGGCGGCACAGAAGGAGTTCGATCAGTGGCAGCAGAAGGAGCGCCGAATCCTGGACGCCCTCGCTGGCGTCGACGGAGAGCGCCGCCGCCTCACCGAAGAGCGCGCCAAGGTGGAGCAGCAGGTCCTCTACTACGACTCCCTCACCCGCGAGATGAAGCGGGAACTCGGACGTCCCGGCCTGTCGAGCCTCCTCTCCTCGTTCCGTCGACCCTAGGGGGAATTGCGTGCGCGTCACCGTCGGCGGTGATTCCCGAGAGCTCCGCACCGTGTGGCTCGACGATGGACTCGTGAAACTGATCGATCAGCGATACCTCCCGTTCGATCTCCGCGTATTCGAGGCGAAGAACCTAGAGGAGGTCGCCGTCGCCATCGAGGACATGGTCGTCCGGGGCGCACCGGCGATCGGGGCGACCGCGGCGTACGGCATGGCGCAGGCCGGCCTCCAAGGCGTCGACCTGAAGGAGGCAGGGGATCGCCTGCGGAAGACGCGGCCGACGGGTAACGACCTATTCTACGCCATCGAATACATGCGAAAGGCGCGCGCGTCGGGGGACGACCTCGTCGTCGCGGCCGACCGCTACGCCCAGGAAGACATCGACCGCTGCCGCAAGATCGGCGAGCACGGGGCGAAGCTGATTCGGAACGGGATCCGCATCCTGACCCACTGCAACGCGGGCGCCCTCGCGACGGTCGACTACGGCACGGTCATGGCGCCGCTGCGCGTCGCGAAGGAACAGGGTCGCCGTTTCTTCGTCTACGTCGACGAGACACGCCCGCGGCTCCAGGGCGCGCGCCTCACCGCGTGGGAGCTACTCCAGGAGGGAATCGACCATGCGATCATCACGGGCGGCGCGGCGGCCGCGTTCCTCGGCCGTGGCGAGGTGGATCTCGTACTCGTCGGCGCGGATCGGATCGCGGCGAACGGCGACACCGCGAACAAGATCGGCACGTACGGGAAGGCCGTGGTCGCGAAGGAGAACCGGGTGCCGTTCTACGTCGCGGCACCAACGACCACGATCGATTTCGACTTGGCATCGGGCGACAAGATCCCGATCGAGGAGAGATCGCCGCAAGAAGTCCTGCATCTCGATGGCCATCCGATCGCCCCGAAGGAGAGTCCCGCCCGCAACCCTGCGTTCGACGTGACGCCGGCCAAGTATATCACGGGCATCATCACGGAAGACGGCATCGTTAAGCCGGGCCAACTCCGATCCGGCGCGGCGAAGGCGCCGCGGAGGAAAACGCCCGCGAAGAAACGCCGGTAGGGCCATACGCTTTTACCCGGCCAGGACGTTCGCCGGGCCCCGTGCTCCTGCTCACGACCTGGTTCGGATCGTTTCTCCTGGACGGAGACAAGATCGTCCACGAGCGGCTCTTCCCGTCAGATGCGGCGCGCCTCGCCGACCGCCTCGCACTCGTCGAGGACTGGAAAGTCCTGGACGAGGAACGGGAACTCATGGGCCTCGCCGACGAGGTGTTCGTCGTCGAACCCCGCCTCGAACGCGCCGGCGGCAACCGCACGACCGAGTCGCCGCCGTTCCTGAGGTCCGAGGACTTCGGCTATGGGAGGGAGCTACTGCACGCCGCGATGGTCGACCTCGCGAAGCGGCGGATGCGCAAGGCGATCCGGCCGGAAGACCATCTCCGCCAGGCAGTCGGGGCGTTGGACGATCTCCAGGAACAGGGGAACCTGATCATCGAGCGCGTGCGGGAGTGGTACGGGCTCCACTTCCCGGAACTGGCCCGGATGGTGGATGCCGGCGAGTACCTTGATCTGATCGCCGAGCACGGCCGGCGAGAAACCATGCCGATCGATCACCGCGAGAGCGTCGGTGCGGAACTCGGTACGCGGGAGGAGGAGAACCTCAAGGAACTCGCGGCTCTCGCCCGGACCGTGGCCGCGGAACGGAAGGCGCTCGAGGCCTACGTGGACGAATCAATCCGCGATCTCGCGCCGAACGTCTCTGAGGTCGCGGGTCCCATGATCGCCGCTCGACTCGTCGCGCAGGCGGGAAGCGTCGAGGACCTCGCACGGCTTCCGTCGGGGACGATCCAGCTCCTCGGCGCCGAGCGGGCCCTTTTCCGGCATCTAAAAACCGGCGCTCGGCCGCCGAAACACGGCGTGCTCTTTCAGCATGCGTGGATCCATCGGGCGCCGCCATGGCAACGCGGCGCCATCGCGCGCGTCTTCGCCGCAAAAATCGCGATCGCCGCGCGGGCGGACGCATTCACGAAGCGACGAATCGCGCCGGACTTGGTCAAGGATCTCGAGCGCGCCGTCGCAGAAGTCCGGAGACGGAAGGCGACGAAACCGGTCCGTCCGAAGCAACGGGCCCCGCTCGGACACCGTGCGCGACGGAAACAATCGCGACGCTAAGGAAACATTTTAAGGGAGCGGCCACATCGCAGCGGCGGATTCTCGATGTCGTGGGAACAGGCCGAGATGCGGGAGCTCAAGGTTGGCCGTTACGTGGTCATCGACGAGGAGCCTTGCAAGATCATCAGCGTTCAAATGTCGAAGCCGGGGAAACACGGCGAGGCGAAGGCGAGGCTCGAAGCGGTGGGCCTGTTCGACGGCCAGAAGCGATCGATCGTCCATCCGGTGACGCACAAGGTCCGGGTCCCGATGATCGACAAGCGGAAGGCCCAGGTCCTCTCGATGCATGGCAACGTCGCGCAGCTGATGGACCTCGCGACGTACGAGACGTTCGAACTCCCCGTGACCGACGAGTTCCAGGGGCGAATCCAGCCGGGCCAAGAGACCATGTACCTGGAGGCGCTCGGCCGACGCAAGCTTTCGTCGCAGTGAGCGGAGTCGGGCTCAAATAAGGGCAACGGGTTCCGTGGCCGTGGCCGCCCCGCGCTTCGCCGACGCTATCGCGAAGTACGAGGACGCGCGCATCGCCCTGTTCGGGGTGCCGTACGATCGCACGTGCTCGTTCCGGGGCGGCTCCCGATACGCGCCGCAGGCGATCCGTCAGGCGTCGTACAATTTCGAGACGTACATGATGGACCACCAGCGGGATCTGCTCGACGTGCCCGTCACAGATCTCGGCGATCTGCCCGCGTACGGGCCGACGACGGAGATGGTGCAGGGCGTCTCGAAGCGAGCTTCGGACATCGTCGGGGCCGGCAAGATCCCGATCGTCATCGGTGGAGAGCATAGCCTGGCTCCGGCCGTCGTCCGCGCATTCCCGAAAGACGTCGGCGTCCTTGGCGTCGACGCCCACCTCGACTTCCGAGACTCGTACCTGGACGAGAAGTGGTCCCATGCTTGCAGCGCGCGGCGAATTGCGGACCACGTCGGCGTGGAACACGTCGTCTACCTCGGCGTGCGGTCGTACAGCCGGGAAGAGCGGGAGGACCTCGAGCGGCTGGGCCTCTCCTACGTCAGCGTCTACGACATCCACGAACGCGGGATCGTGGCCGGCGTCGAGCGCGCCCTCAAGGCGATCAACCGCGACCGGATCTACCTGACGATCGACATCGATGGCATCGATCCGGCGTACGCGCCGGCGGTCGGAAATCCGGAGCCGTTCGGTCTAGCGCCGCTCCAAGTGAAGAAACTGATCGGCCTCCTCGCGCCCCACCTCGTCGGCATGGACCTGAACGAGGTCAGCCCCACCTGGGACTTCGGGCAGACGGCCCTGCTCGCGGCACGCCTGATTCGGGAAGCGATCGTGGCGATCGGCGAGGCGCGAGGCTGAGCCGAGGACACGGCACGTTCACTCGTCCGTGGGGCGAAGGGTGCGACGAGCCCCGCCGCCACGATTCGCGGCTTCCCCGATCCTCCCCCCGCTGTCGAGGAGCCGCGAGCATTCGACCCCAGGCCGCACCTGCCCAACCGCGGCGGCCCGAGAGAGCGGGTCCGGAGCCCGTCCTCACCCGTGGCATGCGATGTCACGGTGGACGATATACTTTGCCGGGAGCTTCGGGGGCGGCGCGAACGTTTATGTGCACTCCGCCCTTAGGCGCGACTCCCGGTTCTATGGGCGACGGATGGGGCGGCCCCCTCGAGAAACTTGACGCGTTCCGCTATGAAATCCCGCGGTCCTACAAGCCAGCGATGCGAACGAGCGGGCTCATCTTCATCGACGAGCGGATGATGCTTCTCCTCCGGCAGGATCAAGCGCCGGAACAGGTCGCGAACGTCGCCACGATGCCCGGCATCGTCGGGAAGGCGATGGCGATGCCCGACATCCACTGGGGATACGGCTTTCCGATCGGCGGCGTGGCGGCTTTCGACCTCGACGAAGGCGTGGTCTCGCCGGGTGGGATCGGGTACGACATCAATTGCGGCGTCCGTCTGTTGCGGACGAATTTGACGGAGGCGGATGTTCGGCCGAAGTTGCGAGCGCTCGTCGACGCCTGCTTCGAGAACGTCCCCAGCGGCGTGGGCGAGGGCGGCATCGCGAAGGTCTCCCGGCAGCAGCTGGCGGAGCTCGCGACGGAAGGCGTGTCGTGGGCCGTGGACAACGGGTACGCCTGGTCGGAGGATCCGGAGCACATCGAAGCCCGCGGCTGCCTGCAGGACGCAGAATTCTCGAAGGTGAGCGACCGCGCCATCACGCGGGGGAAAGACCAGCTCGGCAGCTTGGGGGCGGGGAACCATTTCGTCGAGATCCAGAGAGTCGATGCGATCTACGACGAGGCAGCGGCGAAAGCGCTCGACTTGCAAGCGGGCCGCGTCTGCGTCATGATCCACACGGGATCCCGCGGCTTCGGCCACCAAATCGCCACGGACTACATCGAGAGCTGCGAGCGGGTCGTGAAGCGCGAGAAAATCGAGCTCCCGGACCTTCAGCTCGCATGCGCCCCGGTCGGCTCGAAGGAAGGCCAGGATTACTGGCGGGCGATGTGCGCAGGTGCGAACTTCGCATGGAACAACCGTCAGCTCATCACACACGGAGTGCGGAACGCCTTCTCGAAGATTCTCGGCTCGTCCGCCGAAGACCTCGAGATCGACATCGTGTACGACGTGTGCCACAACATCGGGAAGATCGAGGAGCACGAGGTGGACGGGAAACGCCGCAAGGTCGTCGTCCACCGCAAGGGGGCCACGCGCGCGTTTCCCGCGGGCCACCCGGAGACGCCGGCCAAGTACCGCGACGTCGGGCAACCGGTCCTCATTCCGGGCGACATGGGCACCTGCTCCTTCGTGCTCGTCGGCCTTCCGACATCGATGACGCAATCGTTCGGGTCGAGCTGCCACGGCGCGGGCCGCCAAATGTCCCGCAAGGCCGCCACCCGCAAGTTCCAAGCGAATGAGGTCGTCCGCGCCCTAGACGAGCGAGGCATCTACCTTCGCGCGGCGTCGAGGGCGGGAATCGTCGAGGAGGCGCCGGGCGCGTACAAGAACGTGGAGGACGTGGTCCGAGTGGCCGAGGGCGCGGGCCTCACGAAAATCGTCGCGCGGATGGTCCCCCTCGGGGTCGTCAAAGGATGATCTTGACTCTGCAGCCCGTGGGTCACGTGGCTTCATCCGTGCTCGAACGACTGCGGGTGCAACTGGAGCGGTTCGGCGATGTGCGAATCGCGGATCCAAAGCCCGTCCCCAAGCAGGCCTTTCGCCCCCTGTCGAAACAGTACCGGGCGGCCGCCTTCGAGGAGGTGTGCCACACCGCGGACTCGGACCGGGTCGTGGCGATCACCGACGTCGAGCTGTGCGACCCGGACCTGGGGATGAAGCGGGTCTTCGGCCACGCGGAAATGACGGGCGGATGGGCGGTCGTCTCACTGTCGATGTTTGGTGGCGATGGAGAAGAACGACTCATCGAGCGTGCCGCGAAGACCGCGGTCCACGAGATCGGTCATACCCTGGGACTCGGCCATCACGACGGAAATCCGGAATGCGTGATGTTCTTCTCGGAGAACCTCGCAGACACGGACCGAAAGGGGCGGGACTTCTGCCCGGCGTGCACGCGGACCGCGGATCTCACCTTGTCGCGGCTAGAAAGGTGAACTCATCGTCCACTTCGAACCGGTCGCCGTAACGGCGCGGCAGTTCCACCTCGAGGAAACCGAGGCCCCGCTCGAACTCGCCCGGCGGGAGGAGATCGAACGTCGACAAGTAGCGTCGACGCACGCGTTCGATCTGCTGAGCGGACGTCAAGACGCGATGGTACGGACGGCTCTCCATCCGCACCCCGCGAAAGCGGGTCGCCTCGAGCGCTCGGATTATCTCGTCGATCGCCGGGAAGCGAACGCGGTCGATGCGGAGGAGACTCGGAAACGCCTCCCCCATGATCCCGAGGTTGCGATGGGGCATGTCGCTCGTCGCGACGACCACGCCACGAGATACTCGGGAGACCTCCGCGAGGGCTGCCCGGAAATCGGCGAGGTGATGGAGGACCATGACGATGATCGTCGTATCGAACGAGTCGACGCGGAACGGGAGACGATGGGCGTCTCCCCGCACGACCGCGAACGGGCCCTTCCCGTGTGCCACGCCCAGCATCTCGTTCGATGGATCGAGGGCTACGACGTTATTCGTCTGGGAGAACAACCGCGAGAAGCGTCCCGTTCCGGCCCCCAAATCGAGAATTCGCTGCTCGGGTCGAATTCGGCCGACCTCCCGGAGCCCTCGAAGCCAGTAGTCGCGGTCGAGCGCGTCGTCCGCGCGGCCGCGGTCGTACTCCGCCGCAAGGCGAGAGTAATCGACCGCCACACAAGTTGCAAGAGACGGTCGGCATATGAGGATGCGGGTCATTCGATGACGATCGCAGAGTTCAGCATCACGCCGATCGGCAAGGGCGTCAGCGTGGGCGAGTACGTCGCTCGGTGCGTCGACATCGTGGATCGAAGCGGTCTCGCCTACCGGCTCAATCCGATGGGGACCGTGGTCGAGGGGGGTTTCGACGACATCCTCGCGCTCATTGCGCGATGCCACAAGTCTGTCGGAAGGGACTCCGAGCGGGTGTCGACGATCATCAAGATCGACGACCGCAAGGGGGCGTCCGGGCAAATTGAATCGAAAATCGCCGCCGTCGAGAGACGCCTGGGCCGGAAGCTCAAGACGTGACGGTCGGACGCCAGAAGGACAAGGCCACGGCCGAAGCCGAGGCGAGGACTGCGCCGAACGCAAACGTTGCACTCGGGGAAACGGCGACCCACAGGAACCCCGCCACGAGTCCCGAGGCGAGCTTCACGACGCCGACGCTCGTGTGGTAGGCGCCGAGGACCGTTGCCTTGATTTCGGGAGGCGCGAAGTCCGCCACCAACGCGCGCTGCGTCCCCTCCGCCATTCCGTAGGCGAGACCGTAGAGGACGAAGCCGACGATGAGGACGATGAGCGCCGTGGAAAGCGCGAGCAGGACGGCCATCCCGACGAACAGGACGTATCCGACGAGGACCACCGGCTTCCGACCGACGCGATCGGAGAGGATCCCAGCCGGGAATGCATTCGCCGCGTAGACGATGTTGAACAAGACATAGAGGAGGATCACCTGGACGATCGCCTGCGGCGTCCCCGATTGCGGCACCGCCCGGAGCAGGAGGAACGCATATGAGAAGTCCGCCAGGGAGAACAGGCTCGCGATCCCGATGAATACGAGGAGCGGCCGCGGGATTCCGCGGAACGTGACGCGGAGCGGCTTCGGGGGGCTCGACTCGCGCGCGGGTTCCTTCACGAACATCACGATCAGCACCGAGATGACGGCCGGAATCGCGGCGAGGAGGAGGATCATCCGGTACGAGCCTTCAACGGTCATCGCGGCGCCGACCGTCGTCAGGAGGACGAGTGTGACGATTGGCCCCGCGATCGCGCCGCTCGTGTCCATGCTCCGGTGAAAGCCGAACGCCTTCCCCCGGGTCTCCGCGGGCGTGGACTCGGTCAGGAGCGCATCCCGCGGCGCGTCGCGGATGCCCTTGCCCGTCCGCTCGAGGACGCGCATCCCGAGGAACTCCGGCCACGACTGCGCGAAGGGGAACAAGACCTTCATCGCTGTCGAGAGGCCGTATCCCGTCGCGACGAACCGCTTCCGCTTCCCGGCCGCGTCGGAGAGCCGCCCGGAGAAGATCTTCATGAAGGAGACGACGCTCTCCGAGAGCCCCTCCACGAGCCCGAGGATCAGGGCGTTGGCCAGCAGGACCTGCGTCAGGAAGAACGGCAGGATGGGGAGGATCATTTCGCTGCTGATGTCGGTGAAGAGCGATACGACGCCCAGCACGACGACGTTCGCCGTGAGGCCGTACGCAAGGGTCCGGCGGGTGACGGCCATGCCCTCACGCCGGATGGAAGAAGAACGCCACCGCAATCACCGCGTACACCATGACGAGCAAGGCGCCCTCGTACCAGTTGCTGCGGCCGTCGGACACCACGGCGGCCACGACGGCGGTCGAGAGGACGAGGGACGCGAGCTCGAAAATCTCGAAGTCGAGGGTCATCGGCTTCGCGAAGAGCAGCGAAATGAACACGAGGACCGGGGCCACGAAGAGCGCGACCTGCGTCGAGGACGTCGTCGCCACGGCCACGCTGAGCTCCATCTTGTTCCGGTGCGCCATCAGGACCGCGCTCCCGTGCTCGGCCGCGTTGCCGACAATCGCGACGATGATGACCCCGACGAACAAATCCGTGAGGCCGAGACTCGTCTTTGCCGGTTCCAACGAGCCGACGAGGATCTCACTCTCAACGGCGACCAGCGCGGTGGAGACGAGGAGCACCGCAACCGCGAACGATCTCGACCATCGTGGCCGCTCCTCGACCTCCGTGACGGGATTGAAGATGTCCTTGTGGGTCCGTAACGAGAACAGCAGGCCCAATCCGTATGCCAGGAGAAGGATCACGGCGATGACCTCACTCATCTCCTGCAAGGTCAGCGAGCTCACGCCGCCCGCCGACTCGGCGGAGAGGACGTACAGGTCGGGCATCACGAGGCCGATCACGGCGAGGACCAACATCGTGATCTGAGTGCCGGAGGCCTCGCGAGAAAAGGTCTGACTCTTGTGGCGCAAGCCTCCCACGAGCATGCTCGCGCCGAGGACGAGCAGGAGATTGCCGATGATGGACCCGGTGAGAGACGCCTTGACGACCTCCGTGAGGCCGCTCGCGAGCGCGAAGATGGCGATGATGAGCTCCGTGGCGTTCCCGAACGTTGCGTTGAGGAGGCCTCCGATTCCCGGTCCCGCGTGTTTCCCGAGCTCCTCGGTCCCGAGTCCGAGGAACCAGGCGAGTGGGACGATCGCGATCCCCGTTACGACGAACACGACAACGCCCGGACCGAGCACGAGGTCGAGGATCCAGCTCACGGGGACCAGGAGGCCGAGCACGAGAGCCCACGTGTACGGCCGGAGCGGGCCGAGATCCATCGGCACCGGGTAAAGGACGCGCCCACTTAATGCCGCGGGCAAGGCTTAACTATCGATGCCCGAATGCGCGCCCGATGATTTCGGCGACCGAGATGCGGGTCCTCGATCGCAACGCGCAACACTTCGGCATTTCGATCCTGGAGCTGATGGAAAACGCGGGCAAGGCGGTCGCGGATATCGCCCGGGCCGAGATGAAGGCGCCTGGAAAGAGGGTCCTCGTCCTCTGCGGGACGGGGAACAACGGCGGGGACGGGCTCGTCGCAGCCCGCCACCTCGCGAACGATGCGCGGGTGACGGTCTTGCTCGCGCGCTCACCGGACCAGTTCACGACGCCGCAGGCACGGACGAATTTCGAGCGGCTCCGGGACGTGGAGATCCTCGCCGGCCTGGATCAGAGCGAGGAGGCGATTGCCCGCGCGGACCTCCTGGTCGATGCCCTCCTCGGGATCGGTACATCGGGCGAGCTGCGAGAACCGTTTGCGTCCCTCGTCCGCCAGCTGAACGTCTCGGGAAAACCGATCCTCAGCGTGGACGTCCCGAGCGGCTTCGGGACGAACCTCTCGGTTCATCCGACGGCAACCGTGGCGCTGCATGACGCGAAAGAGGGCATGGCCTCGGAGAACTCCGGGACGATCCACATCGCCGACATCGGCATCCCGGCGAAGATCGCTACGACGATCGGACCGGGCGAGTTCGTCCTCTATCCCGTCCCAAAGGCGACGAGCCACAAGGGAGAGAATGGCCGCGTCCTCGTCGTCGCCGGCGGACCGTACACGGGCGCGCCCGCCCTCGTCGGGTACGGCGCGTTCGGGGCCGGCGCGGACCTCGTCCACATCACCACACCCGCGGTGGCCGCGCCCATCGTCGCGGGCTACTCGCCGACGTTCATCGTCCATCCGCTCGTCGGCCACCGGCTTCTCCGCGAGGACACGCGCGAGATCCTCGAACTCGCGACGAAGGCCGACGCGGTCGCCATCGGACCGGGCCTGGGAGACGCCGACGGCTCCCTCGAGGCGGTGCGGGAGATCGTCCGAGGTGTCTCGTTGCCGCTGATCATCGACGCGGACGCGATCAAGGCGATCGCCACGGATCCGAAGGCCGTCGCGGGCAAGCGCGTCGTTGTGACGCCGCACTCGCGGGAGTTCCAGGTCCTGACCGGAAAGACGTTGCCCGATGCACCGGAGGAACGGGCGGGGATCGTGCAGGAGGCCGCGAAGGTTCTTGGAGTGACGATCCTGCTCAAAGGCCCGGTCGACATCGTGACGGACGGCGAGCGTCTGAAGTTCAACTACACCGGAAATCCCGGCATGACCGCGGGCGGGACCGGCGATGTCCTCTGTGGCGTAGTGGCGGGCCTCGTGTCGAAAGGGATGGGGCCGTTCGACGCCGCGCGCCTCGGCGCCTTCGTGAACGGCTACGCGGGCGACCTCGCGTTCCGGGAGAAGAGCTACGGACTCACCTCGGTCGATGTCGCGGAGAACGTCGGCCGGGTGCTCGCGGAGTTCCTCGGCCCTGCGCCGGCGCGCAACCATTAAGCGGAACCGAAACGTGGAATGGCCGTGGACCTGGAGCCCGTCCCCGATGTCCCGGCGTTGATGGCGGATGACATCCTCGTCGTCGCGGACCTACACATCGGCCTCGAGGAAGAACTCCGGGAGAAGGGCGTCCGCATCCCGAGTCGCGCGGAAACGATGGGACGGCGGCTCCTCGAAGTGGCGGAACGCCGCGGCGCGTCGCGGCTCGCGATCCTCGGCGACGTCAAGCACCTCGTCCCGAAGATGGCCTCCCGCGAGCGACGCGACGTGTACGTCTTCTTTCGCGACCTGGCCTCGGGGTTCCGAGAGATCACGATCGCTCAGGGGAACCACGATGGGATGCTGAAGAACATCGTCCCCAGGAACGTGCGCTTCAAGCCCGCCTACGGATTCCGCGTCGAGGACGTCGGGTTCTGCCACGGCCATGCCTGGCCGTACAAGAAGGTCATGGAGGCGAAGGTGCTCCTCATGGGCCACAACCATCCGGCGGCCGCGTTCCGGGACGCGATGGGCTCGCGCCAGATCGTGCCCTGCTGGTTGCGCGTTCCATTCCTTCCGAAGCACCGACGGTACCCGAAGTTGCCCAAGGAGGCAATCGTCGTGCCGTCTTTCAACGAGTTGTGCGGCGGGATGCCGGTGAACGACCTCCGAGCTCGGTTCATCGGGCCGCTCTTCGACGAAGACCTCGTCCGCGTCGACGAGGCAGTGGTCCATCTCCTGGACGGCACGAACCTCGGACGCCTCGCCGACATCCGCGTCGACTTGGGATTCCGGCCGGAAGACTACCGCCAGTGAGCGGAGGTCGTGCGGTGACCATGGCGGACCGACCTCGCCTAATCGCGGCGATCGAAGTCCAGGCGAAGTCCGCCGGACGTCGGTGGGCCCGGTCGGAATCGAACCGACGACCTCGACTTTGTAAGAGTCGCATCATAACCACTAGACCACGGGCCCACGGCCATCAAAGGTCGGAGACGGATTAAGGCTTCTCGGACCTCAATCCAGATCCTTCGCAGCCGCCTGGACGAAGCGAGCTATGGCCGTTTCCAAGTCGGACACGGCGCGTTCGGGCGCCATGACGACGACGAGCATCCCGCGCCGACCGACCTCCTGGATGAGGAACGTCGCATCGTCGGATTCCAGCAGGACCCGGCCCGGGGCGTCGTGGCCGAGCTCCGTCGCCGCGGTCATGCCCGCTCCGACGATCGCCGCGCACATGATCGAAAAGGTCTCTTGCGAGACGGATGGAGGGAGTTCCGCGGCGACCACGCCTCCGTCGCGGGTGATGACGGCGACCGCCTCGGCCTTCGTCACGTCCTTGAAGGCGCGCACCATCTCGGCAAGGGTCGTCACGCGCCCCCCTCCCGCTCGAACACGCACTCGCGGGCGCCCATGCTCGCGCACTCGACTTCCGCGAGCCGCACCCGGTGCTTCGTCTTCGCTTCCAGCAATTTCGACAGGATTCCCCGGAGCCGATGGCACGTCTCCACTTCGCCGCCGGCCGTCGCTTCGATGGATCCGCGGACGCGCACGCCCGCGTCCGTGAAGAGGACGTCCTCCGCCCAGCCTCGATCGATGATCGTCTGCTTGCCCACTTCGAGCGGGTCCTCCCCGAGCGACAGGGACTTCGTGATCTCCTCGGCCAAGACCATCCCCTCCCGGAAGAACAGGCCGTGGCACGCGTACGACATGACGCTCTCGTAGAGCTTCCGGACGGAGTCGAGTTCTTCCTGAGAAATCTTCACGAGCCGAGCCACGGAATCGCACGAACCTGGGTACGGACTATAAAGCTTGTGAAGAGATTATCCGCCCCTGCACTCCGGGCAGACGAGCAGGTTGCGGTCCCACATCAGACTCGTCGAATAGACGCCGCATGCCTCGCAGTGCCCCTCGATCCCCTCTGCGAACTGCGACTCGAGGCCCGCCCGCGCGTACTCGCGCGTGACTTCGATCAGCTGCGGCCAGATTCGGAGGATGTCGTTTTCCGTGACGATGCCGACAAGCTTTCCCTCCTCGATGACGGGCAGCCGGCGGATCTTGCGCTGCGACATTTGCTTCGCCGCCTCCGCGACCTCCTCGTGAGGGTGGATCGCGACGATGGGGGACGTCATGATGTCCTTCACGATGACTCGGCTCGGCTGCAAGTCCGAGGCCGCGACCTTCGTCACGAAATCCCGTTCCGTCACGATCCCGGTGGGCTTCCCGTGCTCGAGGACGACGAGGCTGCCGATGTCTCGGTCCCGCATGATCTTCGCCGCCTCCACGGCCGTCGCCTCGGCCGGGATCGTGATGGGCGTGGTCGTCATGATTTCTACGACGGGTATGCGGGCCCGCATGGCAACGGTGTCAATGCGGACGCAGGCGATAAAAGGTTTGGCGCTCGGCTCTGACGACGCGCACAACCACGCCGACAATGTTAAGGCGCGTGCCTTGGTTGCGGAAGCGAATGGAATACCCCGACCGGGAGGGCGAACTCGCCGTCCGCATCGCGCGCGAGGCGCTCGAGGCCTACGTGATGCGACGCGAGAAGCGCGGCTTCGAGGTTCCTCGACGCTTCGAAGTGAAGTCCGGCGCATTCGTGACCTTGGCCACCCATCCCGGCGGCGAGCTCCGCGGGTGCATCGGATACCCGCAGCCGTTCTTCCCGCTCGTCAAGTCGATCGAGAAGGGCGCGGAGGGCGCCGCGGAGGACCCCCGCTTCCCGCCGCTCCAGCCGGACGAGGTCGACCACATCACCGTCGAGGTCAGCATCCTGACGCCCCCGCAGCTAATCGAAGTGAAGAAGCCGAAGGAATTGCCGAAACACCTCACCGTCGGCGTGGACGGGCTGAGCGTTGCGCAAGGCCCGTACCGCGGACTCCTCTTACCGCAGGTCGCGATGGAGTACCACTGGGACGCATCGGAGTTCCTGTCGGAGGCGTGCATGAAGGCGGGCCTCCTCGCCGACGCATGGCTCGACCCCGAGACCCGGGTCTACAAATTCCAAGCGGAGGTCTTCGGCGAGGTGGAGCCGCACGGGGCCGTCGTGCGCCGGAACCTGGGGGCGGCGCATGCGGGTAATTAGAGGACGGGTCTTCTATCGAGGACGCCTCGAGTCCCTGAGCCTCGGCATCGACGAGGACGGACGCATCGCGGCAATCAAGAAGGTCCTGCGGGGCGAAGAGGAAGTCGATCACGGCGAGGCGGTCATCCTCCCGGGCTGCGTCGATCTCCATGTCCATATGCGCGATCCGGGACTCACGGACAAGGAGGACTTCACGAGCGGCACGCGCTCCGCGGCGATCGGCGGCGTCACGACCGTGGCCGACATGCCGAACACGCGGCCCGCCGTGACCCGGCATCGGATCCTCGAGGACAAGATCTCCGTCCTCCGGGGTCGGGCGTGTGTCGACTATGCCCTCTACGCCGCGCCGCAGGAGGCACGGGCCGTCGCATCCCTGGCCAACGCGGCCGCTTTCAAAATCTACTTGGCCGAGTCGACGGGAGGACTCCAGGTCGAACCGAACGCCGTCCCGGACATCGTCGACGCCGCGGGACGCGAGCGGAAGCTCGTCGTCGTCCACGCGGAGGATCCGTCCATGTTGGCACGAGTGCCGGGCCGCGATCTGCGCGATCACTCGACGGCCCGGCCGAAGGAAGCCGAGCAGAAGGCGATTTCGTCCCTCGCCCGGGCCTCCGAATCCGCGAGGGTTCACGTCGCTCATGCGACGTGCCTCGAGGCGCTGGATGCGGTCCCTCCAGGCGTGACGACCGAAGTCACGCCCCACCATCTCTTCCTGGACTGGACGCGGCCGCTCGGGGCTCAGGGGAAGGTGAACCCGCCGCTCCGATCGCGCGAGGACCGCGAGGCCCTCTGGGGCGCATTCCGCGCGGGCCGCGGCGACATCGTCGCGAGCGACCACGCGCCGCACACGCTCGAGGAGAAGGAAGGACCGTTCGAGGAGGCGCCCGCGGGGGTGCCGGGGGTGGGCTCCTCGTTTCCTCTGTTGATGCGCCGCATGCGCGCGGGCGACATCGATCTGCCGCGGCTCGTCTCCGCCATGGCCACTCGTCCCGCGGAACTCCTCGGCATCCGGAAAGGATCCATCGAGGTCGGGAGCGACGCGGACCTCCTCGCGGTCGACCCGCGCCGGATCGAGAGGATCACCGCGAAGCGGCTGCGCGCGAAGTGCGACTGGACGCCCTTCGAGGGAGTGGAAGGGTGCTTCCCGCTCGCCGTCTACCTCCGAGGCGAGCCAATCGTGGAACAAGGCGAGCCCGTCTCGGACGGGAGAGGACGCCTCCTGCCGGCTTCCGCCTGATTCACGCGGCTTCTTCGACCGCGTAGTAGTATTCGCCTGCGGACTTCTGCTCGCGGTCGAGACGCGAGTCAAGCTTGTTGATCCTCGGGCGGTTCGTATCCGCGTCGCGCCGGAAACTGATGCCCACCATCTTCAGGAACGCGTTCATCCCCTCGCGCATGGGGAAGGGCCCCTCCCCCAGCCCGTGGCGGCCCGGATCGCCGGAGAAGACCATCAGGCTGTCCGACACCATGTCGATGAAGTAGACATCATGATCGACGATGAGGCCCGTCCGGGCTTCCTTCTCCATGACGCGGCGGATCGTCCGGGCGGCCTCCATGCGCTGGTTCGAGTCGAGGTACGCCGAGGGCTCGTCGATCAGGTAGATGTCCGCGTCCCGCCCCAGGCAGAGCGCGATCGCGACCCGCTGCAGCTCGCCCCCGGACAGCGTCGAGACGTCCCGCTCCGCCATCCCTTTGAGGCGCAACGGTTGGAGAATCTCCGAGTCGAAATATCCGGACTCAGCCTTCTTGCCGACCGTGTTCCGGAGCAGATCCCCGACCGTGCCCTCGTACGCCGCCTCGAGGTACTGCGGCTTGTAGGACACCTGCCATTTCCCCGCGACGGATCCGCTCGTCGGCGGCTCTTGGCCGGCGAGCATCTTCACGAACGTCGTCTTGCCGGTCGCGTTCGGCCCGACCACGCCGACGACCTCTCCCTTCCGGAGGCGGCCGGGACGAACCGTCAGCTCGAAGTCCTCGAACCGCTTCGTGAGCTCGTCGAACGTGACGAGCGTCTCCGCCTTCCAGTCGCCGCGCGGCGGACGAGTGTCGAACCGAATCTCGCGGTCGCGGAAGCGGATGTTCTCTTCCTTCAGATAGCCGCCCAGGTAGACGTTGATCGCCGTCCGGACGGGCCGTGGTTGAGCGATGATCCCGTAGGCGCCCTCCTCGCCGTACATCAGGAAGACCGTGTCGGCGAGGAAGTCGAGGACTGCCAGATCGTGCTCCACGACGACCACGTACTTCTCCTTCGACAGAGACTGGATGACCTTGGCGACCTGGAGACGCTGATAGATGTCGAGGTAAGACGAGGGTTCGTCGAAGAAGTAGATGTCCGCATCCTTGAGCATCGTCGCGGCGATCGCCATCCGCTGCAGCTCCCCGCCCGACAACTGGGAGATGTCTCGATCGAGGAACGAATCGAGCTCGAGGGAGGCAGTGAGCTCGGCGAGCCGACCGCGGCGATCGATCTTGGTCAGGAGGTCTCGCACGCGACCCGAGTAGACCTTGCTCAACTTGTCCACGTATTGCGGCTTGATGGCCGTCGTGAGCCGCTTGTTGGCAATCTTCTCGAGATAGTCGTGGAGCTCCGTGCCGGCGAAGTAGTCCAGGACTTCCTCCCAGTACGCTTTCTTGCGTCGATAGTGACCCAGGTTCGGGGCGACTTCCCCGCTGAGTAGGCCGACGCACGTGGTCTTCCCGATTCCGTTCGGCCCGAGGAGGCCGATGACCTCGCCTTTCTTCGGGACTGGGAGGCGGAAGAGACGAAAGGCGTTCTTGCCGTATTGATGGACGAGGTCTTCCTTCAGCGCCTCGGGCAGTCCGATGATTCGGATTGCGTCGAACGGACATTTACGCGTGCAAATTCCGCAAGAGATGCAGGTCTCTTCGCTGATAGCAGCCTTCCCGCTTTCCGGATCGATCCAGATGACTTCCGTGCCGGTCCGTTGCGGCGGGCAGAAGGCGATGCACTCGAGGTGGCAGCGCTTGGGCTGACATCGGTCCTTGAAGACCACAGCGACGCGCACGGCGGATTCCATGTGGCGGGCGATATTTAAACGTATGATGACGGGTCGTCGTCCGCAGAACCTTTATCCGAACCGCCACCATGCAATTGCGACGTGATGCGATGATCCCGGGCGGACGCGTGAACCCGCGGCAGATGCGCCAGGCCATGAAGCGGATGGGCATCGAGCAGGAAGAACTCGATGGCGTTGAAGAGGTCATCATCCGCACCGCCTCGAAGGAATATGTAATCCGGGACGCGAACGTGACCGCGATGACCGCGCAGGGTCAGAAGATTTGGACCGTCGTCGGCGAGCCGATCGTTCGGGACCGCGCGGGTGCCACGAAGCCGACCGAGAGCGCAGTCCCGTCGATACCCGAAGAGGACGTGCAGCTCGTCGCGGAGAAGGCGGGCGTGTCCGAGGAAGAGGCGCGGAAAGCCCTCGAGGAATGCGGCGGGGAGCCCGCCGAAGCGATCATCCGCTTGATGAGCCGATGAACATCGAGCGGGTCCGCACGATCCTCGGTGTCTGGGCCCCGATGGCGATTGGGAGTTTCATCATCGCCACATCGATCAACTTCTACGTCACCGCGCGGCTCAGCGCCGACCTCGAATCGTGGAGGCTCGTGTGTTCCGCCGGTGCGTTCTTCGTCGGCAGCGTCCTCATGCTCTCGACGTACGGAAGGTACCAGAAGACGAAGGCGGCGCGACGCGAAGCCGCCGCGTCATCCCTCGTCCCGGCCCTTCCTCCGACGCCACAGGAGGATCGGGACCAGCAGAGCGATGGCGATAATCACGACGACCAGCAGCCCCCAGCCGGTGGTTGACACCCCCAGCGGCCCCGTCGCCGTGTAGGTGGCGTGGACCGTCATCGGACTGTGGACGGTCAGTGTCAGCGTGGGTTGCTCGGACACCGCGTCGCCCGTCCATCCTGCAAAGTCGTAGGTCGTCCCTCCCTGAGTGACCTGAGCCGGCGCTTGAAGGGTCACGGTGGCCCCCGCGGCATACCATCCGCTTCCTTCGATGGTCCCGACGTCGCTCACGACCGTGACCTCGTACTCGGTCGACCAGTCCGCGGTCGCCACCTTCGGGCCGTCCATCAAGATGCCGGACGACACGGCCCCGGCGCCGCTCGCACCCCCTGTCCAACCCACAAACGCGTACCGGACACCCGTCGCCCCGGGAACCGAGGTGCGGCTCAGACTCGCGAACGCGATCGTGCCGTTGTCGTACCAGCCGCCACCGCTTGCCTCTCCGAAGGGGGTCGTAACTGTCAGGTAAAACTCGGCGCGGAAACTCGCCTCCAAGCTCATCGCACCTGAAAACTGAATCGGGTGGCCGAAGGAGCCGCCGTCGCTCCAATTCACAAACGTGTAACGAGCCCCGGGAGCCGATTGCGATGGGGGAACGAATGCGAAGTGGCTGGATCCCAACTCGAACCAGAAGGTCTGCGAAGAATTATACTCGATGTCGTCGAGGTAGAAGTCAAGTCCCTCCGGTGAGGTTGTAATCCGAAGGGTCGCCTCGCGGACGAATGTCGCGGTCAGAGAGAGAGGAGCCGTCGCGGCGACGGAGTGGGCCCTCGCCTTTCCGTCGCTCCACGACTGCCATTCGTACCGGGCATCCGGCGTGTCGTCCGGCTGCGGAGGGGCCTCCAGCCAATGGGGCACGCCGTCGTCCCACCAGAACATCGTCCGAGCGGCGATCGACACGTTGTCGACCAATACCGTCCGGTTCCCCGGGCTGGCGCCGACGGAGATTTGATACTGCTTCACGAAGCGAGCGGTCAGAATCAGGTCCGCATCGGCAGTGATCTCGTGGGTCATGGCTCCACCGTCGCTCCATGAGAGCCACAGGTAGCGGGACCCTGGACCGATCGGGATCGTGGAGGACACCGAGATGGAATGGGTCGAGCCGATCGTCCAATTGAAGGTCTTGGGGCTCGCCGCCGTCACGCCATCGACGGTGACGGGCAATCCCGTGGGATCCGTGCCGACGGTCACGGTCGCAACGGGGAACCCGGGACTTCGAGCGTAGTAGATGTCGAAGTCGTCGCCGCGGCCATCCGTCCAAATCACGTAGATGTAATCGTTCGGCCCGGCCTCGATCGCGAAGTAGTCCCCCGGTCGGTTGTAGGAACCCGAGGTGTCCTCCGAGCTCACGCGGAGGTTCGCGGCCCACGTGGCGCCGCCGTCCGTGGAGTTCGAGTAGTAGATGTTCCACGCGCCGCTCCGCTCGTCTTCCCACGCCGCGTGGACGGTGCCGTGGCTGTCGATCGCGAGGTCGACCATGTACTGCGTCGTGGAATCGCTGTCATCGTTGATCCGATTGTTCGCGGACCAGGTCAGCCCGCCGTCCGTCGATCCGGACATGTAGATGTCCAGGTTCCCGTTGCGCACGTCCGGCCACGCGACGTAGATCGCGCCAGAGTTCTGGTCCACGTTCATCGCGGGGATCGAGAGCTGCCAGCCTCCGCCCGACGCGGACCCGTCGCGATCGTTGACTCGCTTGTCCGTGTGCCAGGTCGTCCCGCGATCCGAGGACCAGTCGAAGTAGATGTTGCTCCGGCTGAAGTCCCACCAGACAACGTACACGGTCCCGTTCGCCGCCGTCTCGATCACCGTGCCGAGGACGTTCGAGCTCGGCGAGTCCTGCGGATTGACGAAAGGCTTCTTCCACGTCGCGCCGCCGTTGTCGGACCACGTCACCGCGAGGACGTTCCCTTCGTCCCAGATCGCATAGATCCGGTTGCTCGGATCGACCCACATCGCGTCCTTGTCGACGAGGCCTCCGTTCCCCACGACGGTGTGCACGGTCCCCCAGTCATTCCCTGTGGTCGTGTTCTGGACGTTGAAGTAGGAGCCGCAATCGTACTCCAGATACGCGTAGTGGACGCGGTCGTCCGGCCCGAGCGCCATCCAGGGATCCGAGTTGTGGCACCCCCGGTTCGGATGGGACTGGTTCTGGAGGATGTTCGGGGCCCACGTCTGGCCCTGGTCCGTCGAGTACGACGAACCGACCCGGATTCCCGCCGCCTCCGGTCCGTCCGTCTCCTTCCACCCGGCGAAAATCGTCCCGGAACGGTTGATCGCCATCGTCGGCTCGACCTGCCAGGCGAACGGCGACGACCCGTCGGTGATGCGGATGTTCGGCAGGAACGGCACGACGGACGCCGGGTGCGCATCGGGACGGACCAGCGGGACCGCCGAATCCGTACTCGCGCGAGCGGTCGCCTGCGGGACCATCAGCGCCGATGCGACTACTAGTACAATCAACACGAACGAAAACCCTTTCAACGCGATCCCCGCCCAGTGAGGATTGGGACACGACCGCTTAACCGTTTTGCTAAGATGGGAGCGGGAACCCTCCGCGATCGGAACCGCGGACAGCTGCGTCGTACGCGACGAGGATGGGACGATGAACGCGGACACAGGGACTAGCCTAACTCGACCGGAGACGAGAAACGTCAGGCTCTCCTGCCCCGACGACGGACGGCCTCGTGACGGGATAATCGTTTTTGATGTAGAGCCGCCACCCGCGAAGGATTAAATACGATGCCTCGGTTGAGAAAGCGCTAGGCTTGACCGGGGGGTTGGGCGTCCCCTTGTAGACCCAAATCGTCCTCATGGGGCGGTGACAGTCGGGGGCGGTGCTCCCAGTCTGGCGCTGGTCCGGATGCCGACGTTGAGGTTCTGTCCCGCGGGGCTGGAGGCGGCAGGGAACGCAGCTGGAGAGCGGTGGTCCCTGTCCCGACCGTGGGGAACGGGTCAGGCACGGAAGTGAGCAGCCTAACCGCGGACTACCAACGCTCGCGGGAGTGCGGGACCGAGGAGGCATCCGGGTCACCCGGCGTCGGAGCTGAGCATCTACCTCGACGGCCTAGCTTCCCCGTTCATCGCTCGGTCAGCTTCATTTGCTTCGTCTCGAGGACGAGCGTGCCCATCCCGAACCGATCGACGATCAGCTCGCGGAGGATCTCGTCGCGGAATTCGTTCCGGCGCTCGGGGACCGCGTACGCAGGTTCGTTCGTCGGGAGCTGGAGGCCGACCTTAACTAGACCGCGTCGGGCTTCGTCGCGCTCTTCCCGAGGGGCCGCGGGCGCATCGATCGCCCCCACGAAGCCGCACTCGCGCAGCTCCCGGAGGAAAATCGGCCGTCGGAACAACTTCTGGAGGACGCCAATCGCGAGCCGGACCTGCTCCGTCTCGTCGCGCGTCGAATCCCGGCACCGCGAACCGACGGCTTCGTAGAGGTTCGCCTCCCGATGGGCCGACGTCGTGTAGACCTTCGCGGGCGGGATGTCTTTCTCACGAAGCACGCCGAGGTCGCTCAGCGCCTTGAGATACCCCGTGACGAACAGCCGGTGGAAGGCGTATCCGTCCTGTTTGAGCTGCTTCGTAAGGGCGCTAATCGACCGCTCGCGTTCCCGGATATAGGAGACGACGAGATCCTTGAGATTCCTCTCTGGAACGAACATCGGCCCCGCCCTACGACCTGGTAACAAACCGGATAACAAATAAACGTTTCCAGCCGAAGGGTTGCTCACAGACCGAGTTCAAAAATCATCTTATGGAGGGGTGCGCTAGACCCTGCCACTCCCTCTTACTCCCCCTTTCTTTTTTTGTTCCCCTTCCTCGTGCCACGATCGACCATCCTCCCCCTGAGCGGTTCGCAATTGCACCGGTCATCGCTTGAGCGAACAGGACGCGCCGAGGCGAGTCGAGAATCGTGCCAAAAGACTAATGTGCGGTACGTGACATCTCAGCGGATATCGGAGCGGAAACCCGCTTCACGCGAGTCAGGAGGCAGCGCCGCACGGTCTTTCGTCGCTCCCGTCTCGTCGTCACGGTCGCACTCGCCATCGTCCTTCTCACCCAAATCCCATCGACGAGCCCTCGCGGTTCCGTCCTTCCGGCCGCGCCGACGGGCCCCATGCTGACGTTCCGCACGGACGCGACTGCCGCAGAAATCCGCGACGCCGGGGCACAGCTGCTCGAATCGTACGACGCCTATCGAGTGGCGCGCGGGCCCGCGACGAGCATGGGCGAACTGGCCCTCCGGAGTCGGCACTCGGAGGCGTTGGATCATACGTCCGTCCTCGACCTCGTCAACGGACCGGTGGACATCGGGACCCTCGCCTCCGCACGGCCCGCGTGGACCCTCGACTCGAGCGGCCATGCGATCGGGGTCGTCCACTTCCACGCACCGATCAAGGCGGAGTGGGGACCCCTGCTGGAGGCCCGCGGAGTGACCGTCCTCCGATACCTCCCGCAAGACGCATTCGTAGTGCGCGGTTCGCCCGCCACGCTAGGTGCGTTATCGTCGCTCCCGTTCGTCGACTGGGTGGGTTCGTTCGATCCCTCCTGGAAGCTGCAGGCCGGCGTGCCGACCTCCGGCTCCGTGGACGTCCGGATCGTCGCGTTCCCCGGCGACGCGCCCGAGGGAATCGAGGCCTGGCTCGGCCATCACGGAATACCCGGCGGCAACGACGGCATCCGGGGCTCGTTCGGCGAAGGCGACTTCCGCTGGGTACGCGCGGAGGTCCCCGCCGCCCTCCTCCGGTCGCTCGCGGACCTCCCCGCCGTCGAGTTCATCGACGTCGTCAAGCCGGTGCACCCGCTCAACGCGCAGACCGATTGGGTCGTCCAGACGAATCGCACGTTCGTGAACGGGACCGGCGACTATCGATACTGGCAGTATGGCCTCGATGCGCGCGGCCAGGTGATCGGCATCGCGGACACCGGGCTCGACTACGACGGCAATCAATTCCGTGAGTCCACGACCGCCATCACCACCGGGGATCTCTTCAACGTCACGGATGTCGGCCGACGCAAGGTCGTCCGTTACGTGAACATGGGCGTCCTCACGGGGCAGATCACGTGGCCTGGCGGAGGCGGCCCCTGGGATCCTTGGTCAATCGCGGACTGCGCGGGCCCGGTCGGCACAACGGGCGGGGGCCACGGCACGGCCACCTCGTCTGTCTTCGCAGGGAACGACAACGGAATCGGGGTATCGTCCAACGACGGGAACGCCCTCCTCGCGAGGCTCTATTTCCAGGACATCGGCGGTTTCCAAGGAGCTGCGAGCTGCCCGAAAGAGGGCCTCATCTACGCCCCGGAGAACTACGACGACTTATTCGGCCCGCCGGGACTCGTGTACAACGATCCCGTTGCGCCCGTGCGGGTGCACAGCGACAGCTGGGGCGCCGACACGAACGTGTACGATGTCCAAGCACGAATGGTCGATGCGTTCGTCTGGATGCATCCCGACATGGCGATCTTCTTTGCGGCAGGGAACAGCGGGACCACCGCTGGTTCCGTCGGCACACCCGGCACCGCGAAAGATATCGTAACCGTCGGCGGCGCGTACAACCCGGATCCGGTAATCGCGGGCACGCAGAACGACCTCGCGCCCCTGAGCAGCCGCGGGCCGACGATCGACGGGCGCATCAAGCCTACGATCGTTACGATTTTCGATGGTGACTCCGCAACATCGGACGGCAACCCCGCGAGCGGTTCGGGCCTTGCCGATTCGCATTGGCAGGGGACAAGCTATGCGACCCCTGCAGCCGCCGCGGCGGCGGCGATCGTCCGCCAATACTTCGTCGACGGTTGGTACCCGGCGGCGCGTCCCGTGCCCGCGAACGCCATGAACCCGAGCGCGGCCCTCGTCCGCGCGATCCTGATCGCCTCGGGGGCGCAGGTCACCGGCAGCGGGACGGTCGCCCGGTCGCCGAGCGACACCTGGCCCAACAATGAACAAGGGTTCGGCCGGGTGCTCCTCACGAACGTCCTCCCGATTGCCGCCGCTGGCGACACGTTCCGGACGCAGGTCATCGACGGGACCGCAGGACTCCTCACTGGCGATGCGTCGGTCTACACGTTCCACGTCGGCCAAGCCGGGCGCGTCAAGTTCGTCTTGGCGTGGAACGATTACCCGGGCACCCTCGGCGCATCGAAGGCGCTCGTGAACGATCTGGACCTCGAGGTCACCGCACCCGACGGCACGGTGTACCGAGGCAACAACTTCGCGCCGTTCGCCCAGGGGCAGTCTCTCGCGGGCGGGACGTTCGACACGACGAACGTGGAGGAGGCCGTGATCCTGAAGAACGCGATCGCGGGCGACTGGAAGGTGCAGGTCGTCGGCTCGAATGTCCCCGTCGGACCGCAGCCCTTCGCCCTCGTCACGACCGGAAACCTCGACGGCGCGTACGGCCGGGTCCTCCTCGACCGCGCGGCGTACTCCGAGGCGGACACGATCCGAATCGCCGTGGAAGACTCCGACGCTCCGTCTGCGGTCGTCCACGTGACCTCCGGAGTCGAACCGGCCGGCGAGGACGTCACCCTGACCCGCGGAGGCCCCGACGAGACATGGCGCGGGACGATCGCGACAGCGTTCGGCAGCCCCGCAGCGGATGGAGTCCTGCAGGTCGCGGAGGGCGACACGGTCACGGCGGTGTACCAGGATTCGTCGCCACCGCATACGGCGACCGCGCACGCCGGCGTGCTCGCGAGCGGCCCGACGATCCACGACGTGCGCGCGACGGACATCGGAGCGTTCTCCTCGACGATCCGATGGTCGACGAACGAACCTGCGACCGGGGAGGTCCGCTACGGGACGGACCCACTCGCTCTCACCCTGAACGCAAACGTATCGGACCTTCGCCTCGATCACGCAATCCCGTTGTCTCGGCTCGTCCCGGACACGTCGTACTACTTCGAGATCGTGTCCCGTGGCCGGCTCGGCAACGCGACGACCGACACGAACGCAGGGCGCCTCTATGCATTCGGGACCCCCGCCCTCGGCGACGTCCTCGTGGTCGTCGGCGGATCGTCGTTTCCTCCGGTGCGCGAGGCGTCCTACGCCGCGGCGCTCGACGGGAACGGGTGGACGTGGTCCATGTGGCGGGTCGCAGAACTCGGCCTGCCTCCGCTGGCCACGCTGCAGGCCCGACGGGCAGTCATCTGGCAGGTCGGCCTCGAGCAATACCCCCCGTTCAACGCCTCGGCGCGGGCGCTCGTGAAAGCCTACCTCGACGGCGGTGGCCGTCTCGTCGTCGCCTCCCACGACACGGCGTGGGCTCTCGGGAGCCCGGGCTCGACATTCTCAAGCCCGGAGAGCACCGCCTGGGTGGGCGGGGTCCTCAAGGCGACGTTCGTATGCGACCCCTCCACGATCACCACGTTGGACGGCGTCAACGGAGATCCGATTAGCGGGGCGTACACCGGCGGAATCGGATACACGCCGCACCGGGACGGCGGGGCGGACGACGAACTCGCCACGAACGCCGCGGGCGGGACGGTCTCCCGCGTGTGGACGGACGACAACTCCGTGCAAGGATGCACGCCTCAGAACCAGCCGGTCGGCCTTCGATGGATCTCGTCCTCCGCCAACGGCACGGCGGGGAACGGCGCATGGGGTGGGACGGCCTCGCGCCTCGTGTACTTCGCCTTCGAACCGACGGGGATCGATTCGACCCTCACGAATCTGAACCCGGGGAGCCCGACGCGCGCCGCGATCCTCGACGCCGCGCTTCGATGGCTCGTGAGCACGGCGACGTCGACGACCGACCGCGATCATCCGGATGTGGCGATCACCTCGCCGAACGGCGGCGTCTTCCCGGGTCCCTCGATTCCAATCGACTGGACCGCGACCGCGTACGGGACCGGCGTCGCAATCGCGGGCTTCACCCTCGCCGCGAGCGCGGACTCGGGCCAGACGTGGACGACGATCGCGACCCTGTCCGGGGCCGCGCGGACCTACACCTGGGACATCACCGCGGCCGAGAACGGGGACCGGTATCTCCTCCGAATCCAGGCGCAGGACAATGGGACGCCATCCCTGTCCGCGGTGCATCGCACGGATGCGACCTTCGAAATCAACCGTCCGGGCGGCGACACGGACGGACCGATCCTGTGGGCGGGCAGCGTCCGCGTCGCCCCGCGGCCCCCCGGCGCCGGATTCGCGGTCGCGTTCCGCGCGACGGCGGACGATCGGGATCGCGGCGCCAGCACGGTCGCGGCCGCGGAGCTCTTCGTCCAGGTCGCACCGCCAACCCCCGCCGCCAACGGAACCGGCCGGTCGATGACCGCGGTCGACGGCGCGTTCGACGGGATGGTCGAGAACCTCTCGTGGCAGGGAGGCCTCGCGGCGCCCCCGGGCGCGACGTGCGCGTGGGTCCATGCCAGGGACGTCGCGGGGAACTGGGGGCCGTATACCTCCGACTGCTTCCTCGTCATCCTCGTCGGGCCCGACGGGGTCCCGCCAGCAGCTGCGGCCGCCGACTCGATTCGTCTCGTGACCGGCATCAACGACCTCGAGATCGGATGGCTCGCGGCCTGGGACGAAGGCCTGTACGGCGGCACGACGGAGTATCGGGTTCTCCGTTCGAACGCGCCCCGCGGTTCGTACGCGGACATCACCGGGCCGATCCTCGCGAACGGCTCGAGCCGCTATACGTTCGTGGATCCAGGCCGCGGCAGCGACGCTTCCGATTACTTCTATCGCATCGAGACGATCGATGCCGTCGGGAACACGGCGAATGCCACGACGCTCGCCGTGAAGGCCCATCTTGCGTTGGGTTCCGGCCTGAACTTGCTCGGGATGCCGGCGGACCTCACGGACCCGGCGTTCCTCGATCTCACGGCGGGGCGCGCGTGGGCGGACGCGTGGACGTACGACGGATGCGGAGGCGGCTTCCAATGGGCGTCCGCGCGCCCGCTCGATCCTACGTCGTTCGCGTTGCCGGCCGGTCGCGGCTTCTGGATCAACGGGACGGCATCGGACACCTTGCTCGTGCTCGGGATCGTGCCGGAGATTGCGCTGGTGCGACTCTGCACGGGATGGAACCTACTCGGCCTCCCGGGCCTCACCGTCGGGATGACGGTCCAGATGCTACGAACCGCGACGGGCGCGGACGAGATCTTGGGCTTCGATCCCGCGGGACCGTATCATGTCCGCGATCTGGCAAGCGCCGACGTCCTTGTGTCGGGCCAAGGCTACTGGGTCCACGTGCCACGCGAGGCGACATGGACCGTCGCGGGATGGTGACCTTAACCATCCCGGATGTCGAAGACGTCGCTCTCCGGGATCTCGTAGTAGAACAGCGATTGTTCGAGCTCCTTGTCCTTCGACATCTCCCGGTCGATTTTCTCTCGCCAACCTTTCTTCAAGGCGACCCGAAGTCGCTTGCCTTCCTTCCCGAACGTCACCTCGGGCTCCGAACCCGGCTCAAGGGATATGTTCCCCTTCCCGAATGTGCATCCGCTCGAAAACTGGATCCCGTCCAAGACGCATCGCATCGGCGGGTCGGGTTGGCTTCGCACCGACGCCGTCAGCCCCTTGTAGTGGCCGAACCGTCGCTTGCCGACCGCGCCCATCCGCAATCCCAAGGTCACGTAGACGCCGAGGTGGCCATGGAACCGCTGGAGCGCGGCGAGTTCCTCCGGGAGGTCCATCCCTCCGGACCAACGCGTCGGTCGAAATGAACCTTCGCGAAGGCTCGCACTTTCGCACACCTCTCCCTGGACCCCTTTTAATGGACCGATGCCGTAGGACTCGGATGGGTGAGGAGTCTGCGCCTCCCGAGATCCGGGTCCTCGGATTCGGTCCGGCCGCGCACGGCCCAGCTCCAAGTCGAATGTCCGGAATGCGGAGCGCCTCTCGAACACGCCAACGGCTGCGTTCGCTGCCGCGCGTGCGGATACTCGCCGTGCGGATGACGCACGGGTGCGCATCGTCAAATCTCCAGTGGAAACGGCCGCACCTAGAATCAGGCGTGATGCGGACCACAGTGGAAGGGAGACTCGAAACGATATGAGTGCGCCCGATGCTGCGCCGCCTCCGAGCCGGGGGAGAGGCGTGCTCGTCGAGTTTCCGCAGGACGAACTGATCGCGAAGTGGGAGGAGTTCTTCGAGGAGATGGGGTACCTCTCGAAGATCATCTCCGTCGCCGACCGCTACCCGGAGGAACGGACCCTCGCGGTCGCGTTCGACGAGATGAACCGCTTCGACACGGACATGGCGATCTACCTCTTGCGGCACCCGTTGAACGTCCTCGCGGCGGGCGAGGAGGCGATTCGCCGCCTCGTGCCTCCGGGAGAGGAAGCGACACTGATCCACCTGCGAATCAAGTCGTTGCCAAGGGACCGGCGCGTGCCGATCCGCGACCTGAGGGCGAAACATCTCGGACAGTACATCGCGGTCGAAGGACTGGTCCGAAAATCCACGGAGGTCCGACCTCGCGTCACGGACGCTCTCTTCCAGTGTCTGCGATGCGGGACGGTCCTCAAGGAACCGCAAGATGGACAGAACTTCCGCGAGCCGCTCGAGTGCTACGAGGAGCAGGGTGGTTGCAAACGATCGGCGAGCGCGACGAAGTTCAAGCTCCTGACGGAGACGTCTCTCTACCTGGACACGCAGAAGCTCGAGATCCAGGAGTCACCGGAGGGTCTGCGCGGCGGGCAGGAGCCGCAGAGGCTCACGCTGTACGTCGAGGACGACCTCACCGGACGCATCACTCCGGGCGAACGGGTCGTGATGAATGGCGTCCTGCGGAGTGTGCAGAAGGGACGCCCCGGCGCGAAGTCGACCCTCTTCGACATCTTCATGGACGTCAACTCGGTCGAGAAGGAACACGTCGAGTTCGAGGAGATCGAGGTGACTGAGGAGGATGCTCAGCTCATCCGCGAGGCGGGCTCAAGCCCCGACATTTTCCGGATGATTACGGCCTCGATCGCTCCTTCGATGTACGGAATGCACGTCGAAAAGGAAGCACTCGCCCTCCAGCTGTTCAGCGGCGTCCCGAAGACGATGCCGGACGGACGGCGAATTCGAGGGGACATTCATGTGCTCATGGTCGGAGACCCTGGAGTCGGAAAGAGCGAGTTGCTCTCATACATGAGCCGCCTGTCCCCCCGGGGGATTTATGCAACCGGCAAGTCTTCAACGGCGGCCGGGCTCACGGCTAGTGCCGTCCGCGATGAATTCGGAGAAGGACGTTGGACGCTCGAGGCGGGTGCTCTCGTCCTCGCTGATCTCGGACTGGCGTGCCTGCATCCGCAGGCCGAAGTACTGATCGACGGCGTGCCCCGAAACGTCTCGGATCTCTTTGACGAGACACAAGCGGTGCGAGCTATCGCGGGAGGGCGGGAAATCGAGGTCGCACCCGTCGCGGCGAATACAGTCAGCTTCGACCCCACGAGGGCCTGCGTATCTCAGAGCATGATCGCATCCGTTATCCGGCGCAGATATCGAGGTTCGATTGCTCGGGTGAAACTTTCGTCCGGTTTCGAGCTTCGGCTGACACCCGATCACATCGTGCTCGATGGAGAGACCTTTGAATGGAAATCAATCCGGGACCTACGGCCGAACGCTCGCCTCGTTGCGGTTCAGAGATTAGCTCCGCACCGAACGCCGGTTTACATCCTTGACATCGTGCCGGACGATTGGATCGTCCAGCCAACCCGCGACGAGAAGGCGGAGTTGCGGGCGAAACTTCGCGGAAAGTTCGCCACGCTTGCGGAGGCCAACCGCGCATACGGCATGAGCCGCGACGCGCTCTCCGGCAGGAGTGCGATTCAAGTCTCCGCCTTTAGGCGCCTTCTCGGAGACTTAGGGCTGTATGAAACTTGGAAGGAGCGGCCGTTCGCGTTTGGCCGTTCCCAATCCACAGAGCGCTTGCGCGTGAGCAGAATTACTCCGGAACTTGCCTACCTGCTGGGTTTCATTTGCGGAGACGGGCACGTCTCATCGAGCGACCGCCGCTCAAGCATCAGCATCTTTCAGTCGCTGGTTCACTCGCAATACATCCGCCGAATCTTGGACATGACCGACACGGTCTCCTCGCGGCCATGGGGGATGCATGTCCGGGAAATGACCTCGATGATTCGCGACGAACCCACCCGGAGCTCTTGCGTCCACATGCACCGCGGGTCCAATGTCTTGGCCTTCCTTTACGGTTGGGTCACTCAAAACGATCTTGCGAATCTCCTGAGACTGGACGACACATCGCTCAGTGGGTTCGTTGCCGGTCTCGTAGACGCGGATGGATGCGTCTCCCTCAAGAACTCAAGGCCTCACGCCGGAAGCTACGACTCGGTCGACCTCAGCATCATGTTCTCGCCCAGTCTACGCGCGAACCAACGCCTCCTGTATGCGCTTCGACGATTCGACGTGTTCGCGCGCATTCGAGAGGCGATCGGCGTCCTATATGTCCAGATAACCTCACGTCAGGACGCGAAGAGGCTTCTAGAGGCGATTTCGCCGTATTGCGCAAAGTGGAAGCCCATCCCGGCGGCCCGGAGGCTGATTTCCGCAGACCACGAAGAAATGCCTTCAAGGCCCACGATGGAAATCCTGCGGAACGCTCGACCGCGTCCCTGGAGACTCCTGGAGAAAGGCCTCTGGAGCACCTTGCACGACCTCTCGAACGGCAACCGGAGACCGTTCAAGCGCGCCGTGAGTCGGCTCACGGAAGCCATCCGACCGTACATTTCCGCTCGCGACTACCTCCGCCTTCAATCCCTGACGGGTGCCGACTACGCGTTGGATCGAATCGCTGAGGTGCGCGTCGAACACCATGACGGATACGTCTACGATCTCCGGGTTCCGGGTCACGATGACTTCCTGTGTGACGGTACGGTCGTCCACAATTGCATCGACGAAATCGAGAAGATGAATCCGCAGGACCGTTCGGCGATTCATGAAGCGATGGAGCAGCAGCGAATCAGTGTGGCGAAGGCCGGCATCACTGCGGTCCTGCAATCACGATGCGCAGTGCTTGCCGCGGCCAATCCGAAGTTCGGGCGTTTCGACGAACACAAATACATCTCCGAGCAAATCGATTTGCCGCCCGCACTGCTGTCGAGATTCGACATCATCTTCTCCATGATCGATCGCCCGCAGGCCGAACGGGACCGCGAGCTCGCGGAGCACATCCTCAAAGGACATCGGGTCGGAGAAATCGCACGTCGACGGGAGACGGGTGCGGCCACTGAGGAGACGCTGGGCCTCGAGGAACCCTACACGCCATACTTCAATCCGGAGTTCCTCCGGAAGTACGTGGCCTATGCGAAGCGCATCTATCCGGTGATGACGGAGGATGCGATGGGAATTATCGAGAAGAAATACCTCGACATACGGAGGACCGGAGAAGCCGCAGGCTCCAGCGTCCCCATCACGCCACGTCAGCTCGAGGCCATCATCCGCCTCTCCGAAGCGGGCGCGCGTCTACGTTTGAGCGAGGCCGTAACCGCGGACGACGCGGAACGAGCCGTGCGCATCGTCGAGTACTGGATGGGCAAGGTCGCCGGCGAGGAAGGCCGCTTCGACATCGATATCATCCAGACCGGCATCAGTCAGTCGCAGCGGGAACAGATCATTTCGATCCGCGATATCATCAGCGAACTCGCGGGTCCGGAGGGCGTCGCGGACTACGAGGACATCGTGCGCATCGCGCAAGAGCGCGGCATCCCGCCCGCCAAGGTGGACGCGTGGTTGAAGCGGTGGGCGCAAGAAGGGGAGATCTACAGCCCCGCGAAAAACAAGTATAAGCTCGTCGAGAGGTTGTAGCGCGGCCCTCCGATGCCGATCCGCATGAAGGTGTACCACCGGGGAAAGGAGACGCTCGTCGCCGCGGCGGATGCGGACCTCGTCGGCAAGACGTTTCGCGAGGGGAAGTTCAAGATCGAGGTCGGGAAGTTCTACGAAGGCGACGTCGTCACTGAGGAGATGCTCGTCTCCAACCTCCAGCTGGCGACGATCGGGAACTTCGTCGGCCGGGAGACGATCGAGGCGGCGAAGCGCGCGGGTTTCGTCGCGGACGACGGGATCCTGTGGATTAGCGGCGTGCCGCACGCCCAGTTCGTCCTGATGATGTAGCGCGTCCCTCTGAATCGGGCTCCCGACGCTTCGGACGTTGGGTCTTGCGCCAACGGCGCCAAACGCGCCTCGCGTGTTTCTTGAGCATCAAGGCGTACTGACCCATCAGCGTGTGGCTCACGATCCCGAAGAGGACACCGAGGCCCGGGAGCGTCGCCGTGTACAGCTCGAGTTCGGTGGTCGGCGTGCCGGCGGAAAGGGTGGCCCGCGCGAGTCGGCTGACGAGTCCGAGCAGGCTCACGCCCAAGCCGAGTCCAACGAGGAACCGACCTCGAGCGACCCGTCCCCAGGAGAAATGGAGGCCGCCAAGGAGGACGAAGATCCCGCCGAAGTACGTTGTGAATCCAAGGACGGTCAGGACGACGTTCAGCAGGAACCGAGGGAACAACGACGGGTCGCCCGCGTAGGGCAGGATGTACTGATCGTATGCGGTTCGAAGGTCGTTGTTGACGAGTTCTCCGGCGAGCAGGAACGACGACGACAATACGGAGAGGATGGCGGCATCGCGGTGGCGGATCTGGCGCATGCGCCACCAGGAGCGGGATTTTGCCATCGACGGAGGCCGACCTCCCGTCGGATACTTATGGCCTTCTCCGTGACTATCGCCCGGGCGCGAGCGCGACGCCAGTTCTTAAGTAGCGCCGCGCCGTTCGAATCGTAACGACGATGTTCTGCGTCGAGTGCGGCGCCGAGGGTCCCACTTACGAGGGCCTATGCGCCAAGGACTTCGCGAAGAAACACGCGGTCGTCCGCGCCCCGGAGGTCGTGGACGTCGAGCGATGCGCTTCCTGCGGTTCCTTCCGGTTCCGATCTGGCTGGTCGAAACTCGACCGGGATCTCGCGACCACGCGGTTGCTCCGCGAACGCATCCCCGCCGAGCGACCGTACGAGCGGGTCACTTTCACCTTCGTCGCGCGCGAGGAGGATGCGAACAACTTTTCGCTGACCGTCAAAGCCGTCGGCCGCTTCCAAGACCTCGAGTCCGTCCAAGGGTTTCGCACGCGGCTGCGCATCAAGCCGTCCTTGTGCGACAACTGCCAGAAGCAGAAGGGCCGGTACTACGAAGGAATCCTGCAGGTGCGAGGCGAGGGTCGCGAACTCACGCCGGCGGAGGTGCGCACGGTCCGGACGTTCGTCGCCGCCCGCGTGGATCGGAACGCCGAGGACGGAACGTTCGTCTCGCGAATGGAGGAGGTCCACGGCGGACTCGACTTCTACGTGAGCACGAACGCTCTTGGGAAGAACCTCGCCCGCGAAATCGCCGACGCCTTCGGCGGCTCCGTGTCCACCTCCCCGAAGTTGTTCGGTCAAAAGCAAGGTCGCGAGGTGTTTCGAGTCACCTCTCTCGTGCGCTTGCCTCCATTCCAGGTCGGCGACGTGGTCCGGCACAAAGCGCGGCTCGCGGAGGTCGTGGCCGTGCGGCCCTTTGTCGTCCTGCGCGATCTCACGTCCGGCGAGGAACGTCGCTTCAAGGCGAAAGAAGTGCGGAGCGCGCGGCGGCTCGACGCGGAACGATTCGAAGCCCGAATCGAGCGGCCCGTGCCCGGCGAGGCGATCGCGGTCCATCCGGAGAGCGGCGAGGGGCGTCCGGTGACCCCGCGGCCGAAGGAACGGGCCGCGCGCGCGATCGTCGTCTGGACCTCGGAAGGCGCCTTCCTCTCCGCCTTGCCGGCGGACGCCTCGAAGAATTAAAGGGCGTCACGGGGTTGTCCCGGCAATGAAGGTGGCCCTGGGCTGCCGCGCCCTGGACGACCTCTTGAGCGGGGGAGTCGAGGACGGCTGCATCACACTCCTGCACGGGGAAGCGGGGAGCGGGAAGACGAACTTCTGCCTGCAGCTCGCGCGGAACGTTGTGCGCTCCGGACACAAGGTGATCTTCATCGATACGGAAGGGGTGTCCCTCGAGCGGCTCCGACAGATCTGCGGGGACGACTTTGACGTCGTCGCGGTGAACATCCTCTTCTCCGAGCCGTACAGCTTCGAAGAACAGGAGAAACTGATTGAGAAGGCGGTCAAGATGACCGAAGGCAATCCCGAGGTCGGTCTGATCGTGATCGATAGCATCACGATGCACTATCGCCTGACGATGCGCGACGAGACGAGGCGCGAGGAGCGGTACGGCCTCACGCGGCAGATCGCGAGACTGCTCCGGGTGTCTCGGCAGCGGAACATCCCCGTCGTCGTGACGTCCCAGGTGTACACGGACATCGACACCGGCCGGTACATGCCGCTGGGCGGCCACATGCTCAGCCACAACGCGAAGACGATCGTGCGCTTCGAGCGGACGGGGATCAGCACCCGAGCGGCCGTTCTCGAGAAGCACCGGCACGAGGAGGAAGGAGGCCGCGCGACCTTCCGAATCACGGCGCACGGCTTGGAGGACTAGCGCTCGCGGCTTCGTTGTGCGTCGAGGAGCGCTTCCAAGAGCGAGCGGGCCTCGGGATCTTTCGAGGGAAGTCGGACCAATTCGCGCTTCGCCGCCTCGATGTGGTCCGCAATCCGCTTCTCGGTTTCCTCGAGGACTTCGGCCCGGAGGAATCCGCGGACGGCGGCCACGTCCCGGCGGGTCGTTCGAGGGCCGCGGCCGTACGCCCGCGAGAATGCAGCGCGATCCGTCGTTCGGAGCCGCTCCATCGCAAGCACGTACAGCCGCGTCCGCTTCCCCTGGCGGATGTCCCCTTCCGACGACCCACCGATCCTCGACGGGACGACGCCCGCGCCGAGGAGGTCGTCCCGATCCTGAAAGGCGATCGCGAAGTGGTCCGCGAACGATTCGAGCGCCGCGCGATCCTCCGGGGATGCGCCGGCGGCAATCGCCGCGGTGGCGGCCGCTCCGAGGTACAGGCGCCCCGTCTTCGCCTCGCTCATCCGGACGTATTCCGCCTCGGGAATCCGGCCGATCCG
>DASPZJ010000007.1:0-1991 GCA_035636315.1 Thermoplasmata archaeon | reverse complement strand
AAGAAAAGGAAAAAGTGAAAGTCTCCACAACCGGCTCGAGCGCAGTCAACTATCAGCGCTTGCCTTTCTTCGCTTTCTTCGCGTGTTTCTTCGATGCCATGGTGGGGTCTAACTCCTCCTGGGGGCAGGCCCCGTTTAACGGGACATCGTTCGCGGTTCACGGCTTAAACGTGTGCCCGGTAATCCGCGAAGCCGCAGTCGACGCAGTTCCGGGAAGCGTTAAGGTCGTGAATCCGTTCCCTTCGCGGGGAGACGGATGAAGGTCTTCATCTCGATCGACATGGAAGGAATCTGCGGGGTCGTCGGGGAGCTGGAGACGGATCCGATCAAGGGAGGCGAGGCGTACCAAGCGAATCGGCGGCTCATGACGCAGGAAGGGAACGCCGCCATCGAGGGCTGTGTGAAGGCCGGTGCGACGGACATCTTGATCGCGGACTCGCACTGGAACTTCGACAACCTAATGCCGGAAGAGCTGCACGAAGCCGCGACGTTGGTGCGCGGCACGCCCCGGTCGTCCTCGATGGTCCAAGGGCTCGACGAATCGCACGACGCGCTCCTCTTCGTCGGCTATCATGCACGGGCCGGGACGCCGCGAGCCATCCTCGATCACACGTACACGGGCCGGATTGCCTCCGTCTCGGTGAACGGAACGGAGGTCGGCGAGACGGGAATCAACGCGTACCTTGCGGGCCACCATGGGGTCCCCGTCGTCCTCGTCACGGGGGATTCCGCGGTCACCGCGGAGGCGAAAGCCCTGATCCCGAACGTGCACACGGTCGCGGTGAAGGAGGGGATGGGCGCGCACGCGGCGAAGCACCTCCATCCGAAGAAAGCCCGAGAGCTGATTCGCGCGGAGGCGTCGAAGGCGGCGAAGGACGCCAAGACGATCCCACCCCTGCAGGCGAAGAAGCCGGTCGAGATGGTTATCGAGTTCAAGAGCACGGACCACACGGACCTCGCCGCCATGATCCCGACGGTTCGCCGGATCGGCGGCACTCGCATCGAGTTCGGTGCGCCCGATTTCGAACAGGCGTTCCGTACGTTCTACGCGGTCGTCAACATCTCGTCCCTCGAGTGAGGTCTCCCTCCCGATGCGGCTGACAAATACCTATATAGCGAGAGATTTCATTCTGCGTCGGAGAGAAGGGACTTGGCCATGGCCGCGAAGAAGGCCAAGGGGGATGATTGGTTCTCCTCCCTGGATGCGGAGCTCGACAAGAAGACCAAGGAGATCATCGAGGACGTCGGGGAGCAGAACGTCGCACGGCTTGAGCTCAACAAGACCCTGATCGAGGATTTCTGGAAGGTCTGGAAGCGCTTCAACAAGATCAACGTGCACTTCGCGATGGAGCCCTCGTACACGAACTGGGCCGTGTTCCCGGATACGTTCCCCGACGGCGACTGGCGCTGGCGGCCCGGTTTCAACCCCGCGGCCGTGCAGTCGGTGCAGCTCCTCGACCGCTCGATGGACCAGGGCCGGATCGGGGACGCGCTCAAGGTGAACTACGTCGAGGCGGACCGGAAGGCCCACCTCCGCGTGACGTTCGAGTACTGCGAGGGCGAGCATTACTACAAGTACAGCGGGTGGAAGCGAATTTGGACGATCCACACGCTCTATGATCAGCCGCTCGACCGCGTGGACGTGGACGACCTGCACCGGATCTTCGCGGACCTCGTGCGGGTGTGGTACGAGAGCCACCTTCGGCGGAACCGCGAGGTCTTGATCAAGTACCTGAAGCAGACGTACGAGAAGGTCGAGACGTTCAATCAGTGATTCGGACATCGACGAGAAAAGTATCGCGGCTGATACCCGGCCGAGAGCCTATATTAGCGGGCCCCGGGAATTTTCATCGTCGTGGACGACCTCCTGTCCGGCGCGTTCCTCCTTCTCCTCGTCGGCGGCGTCGTCTTCGCGTGGGTCGACTGGCGCCTCCGGGCGCGGAAGCTTCCGAAGCTGCTCGGCCCGAGTTGGGATTGCCCGCACTGCGGCG
>DASPZJ010000006.1:0-41551 GCA_035636315.1 Thermoplasmata archaeon | reverse complement strand
AAAATCAATGCGAGGCGGATCCGAGATAAGACTCGCCATGCCTCGGGATTCAGTCGGCCTCTGCACGAGACCCGGTACAACAATCCGAAGATCGCAGCCCACATCCGGACGCAGGAAAAGCTAGGCGTCGCGTAGGCAGGTGGATTCCGTCCAGTGAATTCAGGCCGCCAAGTCTATGAATCGAAGGGATTTTCGTGAAGGTCCTCGATGGACGACGGGGGCAGCCCGTCGCGGCCGGCTCGGCGGTGATGACGGTGAGAACCCGCAAGGTCAGAAAGGCCTGGGCGAAGCGATCGCTCGGGATCGCACTTGCCTTGTGTATGGCCCTTACCGTTGGCGGGGACTTGACGGTCCGCGCCGCCGCGGAACCGTGGGCCGGGATCCTGGACCCCTCGCGGGCGATCGACTGGAGTCACGCAGGCATCCCCGGTGGCATTCCGAACCGTACGACGATTTGCGCGTCCCTCGACCCCGGCAGCAGCGCCGCGCAGATCGACGCCGCGATCGCGGCGTGTCCCGCCGATCAGGTCGTCTTCCTCACGGCGGGGACCTTCACCCTCTCCGCAGGACTGAACATGAAGAGCGACGTGACCCTGCGCGGCGCCGGGGCGACCCGGACGAAGCTGGTCTTCACCGGCACCACGCCGTGTGACCGCGGTCCCCCGCCCTACCCGGTCATCTGCCTGAAGGGGAGCTTCAGCTGGGCCGGAGGCGTGGAGAACTCCGCGGACTGGACCGCGGGCTATGCGAAAGGCACGACGGTCATCACCCTGAGCAACACGGCGAACCTTCGAGCGGGAGAGAGCTTCCTGATCCTCGACCAGGTCGATGACGCGGCCGACAACGGGGACATTTACAACTGTGGGGTCGCGAACGGCTGCGTCAGCCAAGGCAGCGACGGCATGCGGACCGCCCCGGGTGGCTACCGGAATCAGCGACAGATCGTCAAGGTCGCGGCGATCGCGGGCAACCAGGTCACGATCACCCCCGGCATTTACATGCCGAACTGGCGCAGCTCGCAGGCCCCACAGGCTTGGTGGCCGACGACGGTCCTGCGACGGGCGGGCATCGAGAACATGACGATCCAGCCGGTCGACGGCGGGGGCGGCATCAACATCCAGAACGCCATGGAATGTTGGATCACGGGCGTACGCTCCGTCAAGGTCGCGCCTCCGGGCGGACCGGGCGGAGGTCGCAACCACGTGTGGTTGACGATGACCCGCGGAAACGAGATTCGGAGCAACTACTTCTACGGATCCGGCGGCCAATCGCAGAGCTACGGGGTGGAGTGGTATCCGGGCTCGGACAATCTCGTCGAGAACAACATCTTCCAGCACGTCACGTCGCCGATGCTCGTCGGCACGGCGAGCGGCGACGTCCTCACGTACAACTTCTCGATCGACGACCTCTACACTCCGGGCGGCGGCGGGTGGATGCAGCCCACCTACGCCTCCCACAACGGCGGCGACGCCATGCTCCTGATCGAAGGCAACGACGGACTGGGGGCGGGGACCGACAACATCCACGGCACGCATCATTTCCTGACGTTCTTCCGCAACCACTTCCACGGCGACCCGAACAAGACGGCGAACACGGCGACGATGCACCTGTGGGCGTACTCCCGATTCTTCAACATCGTTGGCAACGTGTTGGGGCGGCCCGGATACTACACGACGTACGAGACCGACCTCGGCACGGATGACGTCGACATCTATTCGTTTGGAGTGCCGGACTCGGGTCTATCCGCCGATCCTCGGACACAGGAAACCGCCATGCGATGGGGGAACTACGACACCGTGAGCGCGAGGTCCCGCTTCGACGCCGGGGAGGTCCCGTCGGGGTTGACGAACTTCGCGAATCCCGTCCCGGCGAGCCAGATGCTGCCGCCTTCCCTGTATCTGTCCGCCAAGCCGAGCTGGTGGGGCACGATGCCGTGGCCCGCCGTCGGCCCCGACGTCGTCGGCGGGGACATCCCCGGCTACGCCGGGCACGCCTACAAGATCCCGGCGCGTCTCTGCAATGAGAATGCGGCGATTGATCCCGCGTACGGTAGCCGCAACGTGAGCATCTTCGACCCCGAGAGGTGCTACATGACCGCCGGTCCACCGCCCGGGACCACGCCGGGCTGGTGGCCGGGGACTCTCTTCGGGATCGATACGGGAGTCCTCCTTGTCGTCGTGTCCGCTGTTGCGCTCCTTTTCATTCTTGCGGTCTGGCGTTCTCGGCGCCGTCGGTCCGAACAGGAGACCGAGCGCGAGGAACCGGACATGGGACGCAATTGAGGTGTTCGCTCAAACGGGGACGGCGTCGCAATACAAAGGGTCTAGTAAAGACGAAACCTGAGGCCCTCAGACCGGCATGGCCTCCCCAATCATACCCGAAACGGCTCCCCGGACAGGAGACCCGCGATCCCGATTCGTAGTCCAGAAGCACTGGGCTCGGAGTCTCCACTATGACTTCCGACTGGAAATCGGCACGGTCCTCGTCTCGTGGGCGGTCCCGAAGGGGCCTAGCAAAGATCCGCAGGTGAAGCGCCTCGCGATCCATGTGGAAGACCACCCGCTCGACTACCTTCTGTTCGAGGGAACCCTCCCTGAAGGTGATTACGGCGCGGGCGAAGTCATTGTGTGGGACTACGGAGAATTTGAGGTGGTCGGACCTGCGGACCACGACGCGGCGGTGGCGGTCAACGAAGGCGTGGTGCGATTCGTGCTGTATGGCAAGAAACTCCAAGGACAATGGACGATCATAAAGACGAGAATGGGACAGGGAAAGCGTGAGAACTGGCTCTTGCAGAAGGCGCAAGACGAATTCGCTCGAGCAGATTATGATCCTGAGACCGAGCCGGCGTCCGCGCTGTCCGGCAAGGTTCCACGGCGTCCCGGTTGACCGCTGAACCCAAAACCCAAACTCGCATGCTACCCGCCCTGCCTTGGTCGGACGAAGACCTGATACGTGACGGCGTCCCAGGCGTTGTGAATTCCAATCAGGAGCAGCACCAGCGCTGCCGCGCCGACGAGGAAAAGGGCTGGGCGCGCGTCGTACGGAGCCGCGAATGCCGAGATCGCCAGGATTGTGTATGCCGCCAGGGGAAGCAGAACATGAAACAGCCAGTCCTCGAACACAGGGCGATAGGCGCTCTGCATGCGCATCCGGCGGGCCACGACGACGATGTACGCGACCCCGCCGAGACCCACCACGCCCCAAAGAACGGCGAGAACGGTGATTGCGTCCCATGGCGCGCTTACCATCGCGGACAGTAACAACACGAGTCCGAAATGAACGACGCTCGGCGTTGCGAAGGCGCTGCCCGCTTTCGCAGCATCTTGGGGGATCGGCCTTGCGGCAATGAGCGTAATGACGACGAACTGCAATCCGATCAGGGCGCCGGCGGACGAGCCGACGATGACGTAGAAGTTTTCCCATCCGTCGATGACGGTCATGATCGGTCGACCTCCTGCGCAGACCGAATTCGCCGGTAGACCTCGTCGCTGACTTTTTCCATCCAGTTGACGACCTTGCCGTCCAGCGCCTCTTGAATTGCGATGTGCGTCATCGCGCTATCGGACGTGGCGCCGTGCCAATGCTTCTCTCCGGGGGGACATGAGACCACATCCCCGCGATGGATCTCTTCGGCGGGACCTCCCCAGCTTTGCACGAAGCCGCGACCCGCCGTCACAATGAGCGTCTGGCCGAGCGGATGGGTATGCCAGGATGCGCGGGCGCCGGGCTCGAAGGTAACGCTCGCGCCTTGCACGCGCCCGGGAGCGCTTGCTTGGAACAGCGGCTCGACGCGCACGTTTCCGGTGAACGATTCCTTCGATCCCTCGCTCGACGATCGCGAACCGCCTCTCTTGATCTCCATGTCCTTCACTCCTCCGCCCGCTCGACTCAGGCCCCAAGGCTGGCGCAGTCGATCACGAACCGGTAGCGCACGTCGCCGCGCTGCATGCTTGCGTAGGCGTCGTTGACCTTCTGGATGGGGATGACTTCTACGTCCGCGACGATCTCGTGCTCGCCGCAGTAGTCGAGCATCTCTTGGGTCTCGGAAATCCCGCCGATGTTGGAACCGGCGAGGCGCTTGTTCCCGAAGATGAGCGAGCCCGCGCTGATCGGGGTGGCAGCGGCGGCATTCGGGGGCAAACCAAGCAGCACCATGGTGCCGGAGTTCCGTAGGAGGGCCAAATGTTCATTGATGTCATGCGGCGCGCTGACCGTGTCCACGATGAGATCGAACCTCCCTTGAAGCGCGTCCAGCGCGCCAGGCTCCTTGGTCGCAACGAAGCGCTTGGCACCAAAACGGGCCGCGTCCTCCTCCTTTCCGCGCGACGTGCTCAGCACGGTGACGTCGGCACCCATCGAGTTTGCGAGCTTGACGGCCATGTGCCCAACACCGCCCAAGCCCATGACCGCGACCTGGTCGCCCGGCTTGCATCCGAATTGGCGCAGAGGCGAGTACGTGGTGATGCCCGCGCACATGAGCGGTGCGGCGTGCGCGGGGTCCAGCCCCTTCGGGACTCGCAGCACGTACCGCTCGTCGACGACCATGCTCGCCGAGTAGCCTCCGTACGTCCACGTCTTCTTGTCCCGCTCGAGGCTATCAAACGTGAACGTGACACCCTTCTCGCAGAACATCTCGTGGCCCGCGCGGCATTCCTCGCATGCTCGGCACGAATCGACGATGCAGCCCACGCCGACGAGGTCGCCCTCGCGGAATCGGGGTGCGCCGGCACCTCGGGATACGACTCGACCCACGATCTCGTGGCCTGGAACGACCGGAAAGTTCGTGTTCTCCCAGTCGTCGTTCACCTTGTGCACGTCGCTGTGGCAGATGCCGCAAAAGAGGATGTCAATCTCGACGTCGTGCGGTCCGGGATCGCGTCGCTGGATGTTCATCGGCGCCACCGGGCCCTTGGCCGCACGGGCACCGTAGGCCGGAGTCTTCTGGGTCATGCCCTGGGGAAGACCCGTGCTCGGGTAAGTCTCTTGTGCAGCCTCCGGGTCGGAACTCGGGTCGGTCTACTCCCGCGTCCGGTAAGCAGTTGTTGGAATCCCTTCCGACTCACTCGATCTCCCAATCCTCGCCGTAGCACACAGCGCCTACCTTCTCGGCGACCCGCTGCGAGGCAAGGTTCTCCCATGACGTGCTGTAAAGAGGGAGGAGGCCTCGCCGCCGCAAGGCGGTCGCCCACGCGGCCACCGCTGCAGTAGCATGGCCCCTGCCCCGCATCGCATCCAAGGTCTCAACGCCTGCTTCGGCGGCCAAAGGAGAAAGACGAGCGCAGTAGCAAATTGACACCGCGCTTCCGTTCATGATGGCCGCAGTCACCGGTCCGATATCGGCCTCGGTCGTCAGATGCGGGAGCATCCAAGGAAATCCGGCCTCGAGCATGTGCCCCTTCTCCTTCGTGATCACCACGGCGTCCGTGGGCGTCCGCGTGCCTTCCGGAATCAGATAAGCGGGCCCGCGGTACTCCCGTGTGATGGGGCCATCCCCTTGGAGCGCGGCTCGAATCGCCGGGGCAACGCGGGGCCCAGGCATCAGGTCCGTGGCCGATGGCTCGGATCGGCACAGCACCTCGAGCCTACGTGTCACGTCATGTGGAACGTCGTGGCGAAAGAGCCAAACGTTGCCAGCATGGCTTCGCCCCATGAAGAATCGGGGCGCACATCCAGGGCGGCTCGATGGTCGACGTAGGGATATGATTCGTCCGTCCGCGTCGCAATTGAAGAGGGTCGCCACATGAATGCGCATCAGGTGCTCGTCCGTTTCGGGGTCCACGATTCCAGACCCTCAACGGAACCCTGCTAATAGGCCTTCTATGCCACGCTGATGACGACCTTCGCTCGAGGGTGTCCCTCTCCGAGATACCGGATCGCCTCGGGAACCTCGCGCAACGGAAAGGACCGGTCGATGACCGGCGTGACCTTCCCAGCATCAACGAGTTCGTTCACCGCGAGCAGATCCGCGTTGCTGTGCTTCGTGATGAACGTAACCTGCTTTCGCCCCAGCAAGCGCGACCCCACAGGGGTTAGCAGGAAGGGAAGTACGGATGGCTTCTCCCGACTCGATTGTCCGGCCAGCACAAGAGTCCCATTCGGGTTGAGCAATCGCCTGCAATCGGACAACGGATGACTCCATGCGACGTCGAAGATCAAGTCATAGTGCTGACCGTCTCGGGTGAAGTCTTCCCGGGTGTAGTCGATGACCCGGTCCGCACCGATCGATTGGACCATGTCCAGGTTCCTCGGGCTGCAGACGCCGGTCACGTCCGCCCCGAACGACTTGGCGATCTGCACCGCGAACGTACCCACGCCCCCCGACGCGCCGTTGATCAGGACCTTCTGCCCGGGCTGAATCTGTCCCTTGTCTCGAAGGCCCTGGAGAGCGGTCTCGGCCGCGACGGGGATCGCCGCGGCCTGCTCGAACGTCAGGCGTTCCGGTTTCGGCACAAAGTTCCTCTCTTTCCCGACCACGTACTCGGCAAAGGCGCCGCTGCGCATGCCGAACACCTCATCGCCGGGTTGAAGCCGCTTCACGTTCCGGCCGACCGCCTCGACGTGCCCCGCCAGATCGACGCCCGGGACGGGGCTCTTGGGTCGGCGCAATCCGGTCGTCAGGCGGATGATCGACGGGGTGCCGCGCATGAGGTGCCAGTCAAGGGCATTGACGGAAGCCGCTCGAACCTGTACCAACACGCCGTCGTCATCGACCACCGGCTTCTCGATTTCTCGGAGTTCGAATACATCCGGCGAGCCGTACGCGGTTTGGACGATCGCTTTCATCGGGTTCTCCCTCGCTTCGGTCGCACGCCCGAGGGGTACTTAGTCCTACCCTGGGGATTCCAAGGCTAGGATCACAAGCGACGTCATGAGAGTCGGCTCCCCGTCGGGTGCATCTCCTCTTGCCGTCACTTCCTCGCGCGCTCGATCATTCCCATCAGGAGCACGCCCCCGAGGAAGACGCGCCGGTCAAACGTCGAAGGCACGTTCAGACACTGGATCTCCCAGATGTCCCCGATAATCTTGAACTGCTGGTTGATCGTTGCGATCGGCTGCCCGCCGAGGGTCATCGTGAGTTTCTCGGGGATTAACCCGCCTCCGGGGATGTATTTCCGCGCAAGGCCGCGGCCCGTGGATTCCTTGATTTCCCCGACCAGGTTGTTGTACGGGTCCCGCATTTCCCACTCGTCTGCGACCAACGAGGACGCCAGGGCCCTGCGGCGGATGTAGCCGAGGATCGCGTTCGTCGAGGAGTCCACGATCGCGAACGTCCCCCAGATGTCGAGGATTTGGGTCTGCCGGATTTGGAACAGCTCCTTCGCCATGGTCTCGTCCGCGTATACCCGGATGTCTTCCTTGAGGCGGAGCAGCTTCTGCTTGCTGTACGCGAGCTGGTTGCGCGCTTGGTCCTCGATCCAGTACTGGCCCGCGAGCGCCAGGACTTTCTTTCGAATTCGGTAGAAGTTCTGTGTCCAAAGAGCTGGAACGGGCTGGGCCGAGCCAACCATCGCGGCCTGGGCGGAGGAGGGACTCGTTGAGCTCGCCGCCGTCGCGGGCGGCCCGCCCGGCGGATAGTACTTCCGTTCGTTGCCACACCACCACTGATTATTCTGCGCATTCCAAGCCAGCGGTCCACCGCACACCGGACACGGCGTCGTCGCGATCCCTCTCACCCCGTTGCCGAATGCGCGACGACTGAATTATCCTTTCCGGCCCCGTGAGGACGTGACTCTGGCCACATAACCCTCGGTTGCAAGTCGGGGCCACGTTCGCGGCAAACCGTTAAGCCCGCTCCCACGGATGCGACCAAACGGCGGCGGATGCGAAAGGATCTCGTCGGAGGCGGCGCGGCCACGCTGTCCCTGATGCTCATCACGTACCTTCTCCTGCGTTCCGCGACTCTCCCGGTTCCCGGCGTGATGACGGACCTCGCGCTTCTCGTCGCGGCAGTCGGCGTCGGGCTGTTGGCGATCGGAATCGTCCTCCCGTCGCCCCGCTCCCGCAGGGCCGTACGAAGGAGTGGCCGATCGCGTCCCTAGGAGGGATCGGGTCGGGAGGACGCAACGGGTCCAATGAGACGGCCGGTCTCCTCGGCATCGATTTCTCGACGGTTCATCGCCGAGGACAGCTCGTTGCACTCGCTCTCGCGACATCCCTCACTCCGGGAGGGGCGATTCGAACGGCGATGCCTTCCAGCCTACTCGCTCGTCGTCCTCCGCAAGGCGCCTTCCTGGTGCGTACGGAACGCGATGCCACGGTCCCGGCACTCCCGGGCGACGGCCCCGATGAACGGGACCATCGTCTCTCGATCCGTGAAGCGAGTGAGCTCCGCCTCCAAGTCCGACCCCGCTAGACGTCCGAGCATCGCGTCACGGGCGCCCCACCGCGGATCGAGGAGTCGCGAGAATCCCTTCCGGATGCCGAGTTCTTGGAACGTGTCCGCGATCGTCTCCGCCGTCCAACCCCCGGTGGGCGGGTACGCAGGGGAGAAGCTCACGAACGTCGCGAGGCCTGCATCCGCGAGGGTCCGGAGACACCGCAGCCGCGCTTCGATCGGCGGGGCCCACGGTTCGAGGAGGGCCCGCGCGCGGTCGTCGAGCGTTGGGACCGACATGCCGACTTCGATCGAGCCGAATCTCGAGAAGAGATCGATGTCGCGCATCATGAGCGGAGACCGTGAGAGCACGGAGACGGGCCAGTCGGCTCGTTGCAGGACCTCCAATGCGTGCCGCGTGATGCGGTACTTCCCCTCGACGAACTGATACGGATCGGTGGCGGTCGAGATCGCGACGAGGCCGCGGGGCAGTCTCTTGACCTCACGCGCGAGGACCGTTGGCGCGTTCCGCTTCACCGCCACAGAGGTTCCCCAGTCCGCGCGATCCGTCTGCAGAAGTCGCGGCACATAACAAAAGGTGCATCCGTGGTAACACCCGACGTACGGGTTGAAGGAATAGTCGAGCCACGGGAGCGGATCTTTGCGAAGCGCGGAATCGACGTGAATCTCGCGGATCTGGAACGAATCCCGCGGGCTCGGCACGGAGATGCCGAACAGCTCTTCCACGGAGCCCGAAGAGGTCGCGGATCGTATGACGTTGCACGTGGGAGTGGGGCGAAAGTGTTCGAGCCGCATCGTGGGACAGGAACCGACGCTCTCGAAGGAAAGGCTATAGCGGTCCCGGTCCGTTGCGGAGCCCGGCGGGGGATCCCGCCGCGGTTCTGGAGGCGTTCGGTTGTTGAAAACGGACCGGCGGCGTCCTGTCGGCCGGATGGCCGGCGCGGTCGTCGCAGGCCTGTTCGTCCTCGTCGTCGCCTCGAACGTCCTGTGGCCCGGCGCGCCGCCCGCCACGGGCGATCAGCCCCGCTGGCCGTCGGCATCGAGCCCGTTCCCGGTTCTGCCCGCCGGATCGAATCTGCACGTCATCCCGGTGGGACCGAGCACGAACCTTTCGACGCGCCTCCTCCTCGCCTCCCTCCAGGGACTTGCGAGCCGAACCGGGGCGCACCTATACCTCGACCTCCACGACGAGGCCACGAACGCGTCGTCGATGCTCTCGTTCCTCGTGTCGAAGTACAGTCTCACGTTCGACATCATGACGATCGACGCGGCGATCTCCGCTTTCCTCCCGAACGCAGCGGGGATTGCGGTGTACGACCCCGCGAGGCCGGAGTCGATGAACGTCGCGACGATGAAGGCCGCGCAGCAAGGGGCGGTCCTCGTGGGCCCCGATCTCGCCGAATCGCTGCGGGCCCGCTCCAACCTGCCGATCACCTTCGACTATGCGGCGAGCGACTGGGCGCCGCTCGGGCCGATCGCCACGACAGACCGGGCGCTCCGCGAGCTCCTCCCCGCCTCGTCGCCGAGCCTCCTTGCGATCCTGCCTCCGGACCGTTGGGCGATCCGGGACTACCTCATCGCGACGAGGACGTTCGTCTTCTACGAGCCGCAAGGCGTGCTCGCGACGCCGGCCGAGACCGCCGCGACGATGCGCGTCCTGCGCGCGACGCCCCGAGGCATCCCGATCCTGGGCTGGTTCGAGAGCCCGACGTTGACGGAAGAGAACTCGTTCGTCCAGATGGCGTCCGCGGAGGGCAAGTTCATCGTCGGTGTGCAAGAGCTCCCGAACCTCTCCGTGCTGACCGCGTTCGGCCGGGCCGACACCCACCGCCAAGTTCCGGTCTCCGGCTCGATACCGAACCTCGAGGACAACAAGACGTACGTCGTCCTCGCGGTGCCGGACGGGGACAATGTGGACTTCGTCTCGGGACGGATGCGGGAGCTCTGGTCCGAGCCGGAGCGCGGGAACCGGACGATGCCGCTCGCGTGGAGCATCAATCCGCTCCTCGCCGACCTCGCGCCGCCGCTGCTCGACTGGTACTACGACACCGCCACGCCCTTTGACCGGTTCATCGCGGCGCCGAGCGGCGCGGGATATCTGTATCCGGACTACACGGGCCCGGGCGACCTCCCGGCCTATCTGTCCCTGACGGACCGCTACATGGCCGCGGCCGACCTGGACGTCGTCTGGCTCCTGAACGCCTTCACGGCCTCGGAGATTCCGTACTCGGACGAGACCCTCTCCGCGTACGTCGGCGGCGTGCATCCGGTCGGGATCGTGCTGGACTACGACGACCAACCGCGCACCCGCGACGCCTGGGTAGCCGCGGGAGGAGGCAACGCATCGCCCGTGATCCGATCCACCCACTTCTGGACGACGGAGGACAACTTCTTCGGGAAGCTGGACGCGGCCCTCGCCGCTTCGAGCGACGGGCCGTGGTTCCTCTGGCTCACCGTCTACACGTTCCGTTACGACCTTCGAGACACGCGCGGCCTGATGGATCGGCTCGCGGCTCAGGTCGGAGGGAACTTGGAGATTGTCACGCCGACGACGTTCTTCACGCTCCTCCGCCATGAGTTCGTCCGCGAAGCGGGCGCTCGGCTCGAAGCCGTCTCGGCGGATCCGATCGCTTCGACCCTGTTCGCGGCATCTTTGGATTCCGCCGCCGCGCAGATTGCCGATGCACGGGCCGCCATGTCGAGCGGCGATGCGGATCGTGCGGCCCGAAACGCATACGTTGCACTCGAGACCCTCCGCGGAATCGGCGCGAGCGAGGCGCTTCTCATGTCCGTGCTCGTCCTCGTTGCGGCAGGAGCACTCGCGGCCCTCGCCCAGAGGACATCGCCGCCGTGGTCCGCCGCACGCGAGCCGATTGACCTCGGCGCGCTGATCCTCGTCACGGCGGCGGTCGCGTTCTTCGTGTTCGCCCTACGCGAGGCCGTCGAACAGAACTTCTGGACGTATTCGTCGATTCTCGTGGGCATCGCGGTGGCGGGAGTCCACCGTCCGCTCGGGCGGTACCTGGACCGCGCATATCCGGGACGGGCCCCCATCGTCGCCGCGCTCGCATGCCTCGTCCTGTCGAGCCTCGCGATCCGCACGACGGCCGCCTTTCCGCTCGCGATGATCGGCGCACTCCTCGCGATCGATTCGTATGTTGTCCGGAAGCCGGCGACGCCCTCGACCCTCGTGGCGGCGCTCGGCTTCGGATCGGCGATCGGTTTCCTCGGCGCGTTCGACCTCGTGACCCTCACCGCCACGGCGGTACTGCTGGTGCTCCCACCGATGTTCCTCCCCGCGATGGCGGTTCCCATGGAACCGCGGACCGGACCCCGCCGAACTCTCTATCCCGGCATTCTCATGGCGATGCCCCTCGCCGCGTACGCGCTTACGTCGTCGTACGTGTTGAGCCTTCGATTGCAGGTTCAGGGGGACCTGCTGTCGACGATCGCCGCGGCGATGCTCGTCCTCGGTCCGGCGCTGGCGGTTCTCGTCGATCGGGCGCGGCCGCGCCTCTCACCGATGATCGTCCGGGTCGGAGGCCTCGGCCTCGCGGTCGCTTTCGCGGGGCTCGTGCTCGCGTCCGTAGGCACGGTCCTGACGACGCTTGCCCTCCTCGGCCTCTTCGCGAGCCTGTCTCTCGCCGCGCTCGCGGGCCTCCGGGAGTTCGCGTCTCGCGGCGGGGCGCCCCATCAAGCCCTCGCGTCGGCGATGGTCTTCCTCCCGCTGATCGTCCTGTTCTTCCGCCTCCCTCCGATCGTCTACTCGCTCACAATCGCGCCGCTCCCTCAGGCGGTCGAGTACGTCCTGTACACGCCGCCGGCGATCATCGCGGCTGCCGCGCTCGTGCTCGTGGCCGTCGGATGGGTTCGCTCCCGCGGACCACGGGTCGCAAAGGATTATCCCGGGGAGGCCCATGGTGGGCCGGGCGGGCCATGAGGAAGATCCCGAAGAAGCGGTTCCTCCAGGTCGCGGGCCAGATCCTGCGGAACAAGATGGCTAAGGAGGCCATCTATCCATTCTACTGCTCCTTCAAGCTCACGCGCCGATGCAACTTCACGTGTTCGTTCTGCAACTGCTGGCACGTGAAGAACCGCTGGAAGGACATGCCGACGGAGGACGTCAAGGCGGTCCTCGACAACCTCGCTCAGTCCTCCGTGATCGTGTGCAGCTTTGAGGGCGGAGATCCGCTCGTGCGCGACGACATCGGGGAACTCCTGCGGTATCAGTACGAGAAGCCGTGGTACCTCCTCTTCACGACCTCGGAGAGGGACATGGAGCAACGGTACCCCATGCCGGAGTACGGGAAGTACATCGACTTCCTGCATATCTCGATCGACGAGGGCCACAAGAACCTCGACATGTACGACGACCTCGAGGAGTACACGAAGTGGGGTTCGATCGTCACGGTGCAGATTGTCGTCACGAAGAACGACATCGGTGCGCTGGAGCAGAAGATCAAGCGGTGCCACGACGCTGGCGTAAAGGCGGTCGTCATGTGCGCCGTCCACCTGAAGAACACGAAGGACCACCTCCCGGACCTGTGGCAGATGAGCCGCGCCGGGATGGAGATGAAGAAGAAGTATCCCGGCGTCATCATCTCGCCCGACGGATACTTCGACCGGATTACCTGGGACCACGGCTGCGACACGTCGTCGATCATCGTCGACGCGGACGGATTCCTCTGGTATCCGTGCCGCGTGCTCGAGGAGAAGACGATCAACCTGATCGACTCGGACCTGATGACGTACCTCGAGTCGCCCGATGCCCGGGAGCGGCGGCAGCGCATGGCCGCGTGCGACATCCAGTGCGCGTGGTACCAGTACTATGCGACGCAGAGCTTCGTGAACCCACGGGAGTTGCTGTCCGCATGGATGCCGTACTACCGTGACCTGCTGAACGGCGGGAAACAACCGACCTTCGGAGCGCCTGCCCTTGCGTCGAAGGACCCCCGCGACATGATCCACGCGCAGATCCTCCAGGAGAGCGCGATGAGAGGCCTCGACCTGGACGACGGGCTCGTGCAGCTGCCGACGATCGAGCCGCCGACAATCCGTCCATGATGACGGAAACTCGGTCCTCCAAGGAATTCATCGAGTGGCGGTGTGGGTGCTGCGGCCTTCCGCTGTTCGGCGCGGCTCTCGACCTCCCGCCGATCAGGACTCGCATCTGCCCTTCGTGCCGGCTCACACTATGCGTCCAATGTAGATTGGATCATCGCCGGAAAGGATGCCGCGAGTGCGGTCACCGGACGATCGCCGCGCCGGCCCGCGTTGAGAAAAACGAGAAATAGGCGAACGTTCCATGCGACCGGCGATGGGATGCACCGTCAGGTCGGACCGCCCGCCGTATGATTGACCCCGTTGAAGCAGTCCTCCGGCTCCTGCTCGTCTTCGCCCTGGCCTTCGCGGTCGGCCTCGAGCGGCAGGTGCGCCGGAAGCCGGTCGGATTCGGCACATTCATCTTCGTGTCGACCGGCGCGGCGACCCTGACCCTCCTCGCGATCACGATCGAAGAGGAGAACCCGCTGCCGCTCCTCGGCGGCGTCATCACCGGGATCGGATTCCTCGGCGCCGGCGCGCTGATTCGCAGCAACGACCGGGTCTTCGGATTCACGACCGCGGCGCTCGTCTGGGCGATGGCGGCCCTGGGCGTCGCGGCGGGCGCGGGGCTGTACCTCCTCGTCGCCGTCGATTATGGAATCGTCTGGGCCGTCGTGGTCACGGACCGCGTGCTCGAGGGGAAGGGGTTCGGCTCCCACGCCAAGGTCGTGCGCGTGACGGTGGCGAATCCCGTGACCCCGGAGGAACTCGACGCGCTTCTGCCCGCCGGGCTCACGCACTTCGAGCGGGTCCACGTGGACAAGGAGGCCCACCGGGTGAACGTCACCGCGGAAGTCCGGATCCGGCCGGCGGCCGTCTCGAGCCTCCTGGAGTCGCTGAGGTCGAACGACAAGGTGCGCTCGTTCGAGCTCGAGTAGCTTACGCCGTCGAGGCCGGTTCGAAGAAGTCGCTGTACGAGGACGACATGAGGTCTTCGTCCGCGATCTGCAGGTACCGTCGCAAGGTCTCGAGCTGATTGACGCCCGCCTCGCGTTCCGATGTGTCCGCGAGGATCTTCTCGAACTCGACGAACCTCCCCAGCCCCTCGACCGTGTCGAGGTGGACCTGGACGCCCTGGAATCGGAAGATCTCGCGGGTCTTGCGGACCTCGGCCTTTACGGGGAAGACGCGGGTCAGGATCTCACGGACCGCCGCGGCATCCGGAACCGAGGCGAGCAGCACGCGGCTCTCCTTCACGCCGCCGACGTCGGGGCGTTCGTAGTAGATGAGTTGGCCCTCGGTCGCGCCGGCAACGGAGCGGAGCTTCAGCCGACGATCGCCGACGGAGAAGTACGTGTCCACCTGGCGGAAGGTCCCGACGCGCTCCGCGCCGGCCAGGAGGGCCCGTGCCTTCCCAAGATCCTCGTACCTCGCCTTGAGTTCCACGAGGTGCTTCGAGCCCGCGTCCACGCAGGGCGAGACGGTGCGGATGTCAAGAAGCTTGCCGTGCACTCAGGTTGGCGGCTCGACCGCGAATTCGTCCGCATGCGACGTCCTCTTCGACCGCATGCCGGCCCACGGCTTGGGGACCGTCGAGAGGCGCTTCGCGGCATCGAGGTGCCCCTTCGGCTGGGCGACCGCTTCGTTCAGCCGATCGCGGTGGGCCTTCAGGCTCCGCTTCGCCGCGCGGAGCGCACGCGCATCGGCGAGGGTCGGGTTGGCGGCCGCTACCTTCAGACTCCGCGCCATCACGATCGTCCGGAGGACGAAGATCGCGATCGCGGCGGGAATCACGAGCCACAGCAGGTCCACGGTATCACGCGTCCTTCGAGGGACAGTATCCTTTCTTTCCCGGGTTCTATAAAAAGGTCCGGTTCAAACTATCGCACGTGCGAGGCGTGCGAGACGAAGACACGCACGGGCCGTTTTCCTCCCGCTGGACGCGTGCGAGCCTCCCGGAAGGAGGGCGCCCTTAGCCGCGGACGACCATCCAGACGAACAAGATCGCGAACGCCACGCCGAGGCCCGCGCCCGCCGCGAGGACCTGCCGTGCCAGGCGTTCGATCTGCGCGCGGGTCGTCCGCAGCTCCACGTCGTTCCGGATTTCGGATGACTCGAGCTGACGGATGCGGGAGAGGAGCGCCGCGTCCATGGTGCCGAAGACCGCGAGGAGGCCCACGAGGACCGCCAGGCTCGACTGGAACACGAACTGCGCCGCGACTAGGCCGGCTGCCAGGAACAGCACGTAGAGGGGCGCGGTCCATTCGATGTAGGAGCGGAGTTGCCCGAGCCGGGCATGGACTTGCAGGACGTCTTGCTCGATCGACGCGGTGCTCCCTCCTGGGCCCCATAGCCCATGGGTCCGGCGGCTAGATATCCTTTGAGGGTCCGGCCGCGTGCCGTCGTCGGGTCTGCGGCTTTGCGGCCTTGAGCGCCCCATCGAAGCGGTCGACCGCCTTCATCTCGAACTCGAGGCCTCTGCGCCGGCCGTCGACGGCATCGGCGAGGGGCGCCTTGTACGTCCGGAGGGAATCGCGGGCCCGTTCGATCGTGCCGTCGCGGGCCCGTCGCGCGCCGTCAAGGGATTGCCGGTGGCGGTCCAGCGCTTTCTTCGCGTCTGCCAAGGCGAGCACGTCGAGCGCATTCGGATCCCGCCGCGCGAAGCGACGGCGCGGTTTCGTCACAGCCTTCCGAGGGCCCTCCGAGGTCTTGAAGACATCGCCTCCGAACCGGACGGGAAGCGGCTTGGCCTCGTCGGCTCGACTGCATCCCGCAGGCCGTGGGAGGGTCCGACCTCAGCCCACGGTTCTACCTCTGTTCAGAGGTAGATTCCGGACGGAGCCCGCGGGATCGCCATGGCCCTACGCGTATGCCGTGATGCGCCGCTGCGTCCGGAGGTACGCCCGGAGCGCGCTCGCCCGCCACCAGTTCTCGAGGCGCAGCCGCAACCGCCCGGAGAGCTCTCCTTCCGCCTCGGACAGGCCCGAGAACCGGAGCGCCTTCTTCGCGAGGGCCGCGCGCGCGAGCTCGCGGTACCGCCAGACGCCGAGCGGGACCCAGTCTTCGTAGACCTCCATGAACACGATCGCCCCGGCCTGACGCCGGCGTGCGGCGAGGTGCTCCAAGACCGGGAGGCGGGTCGCGTGATAGGCGCCCGCGATCCGGTCCGGGTACGTCGTGCGGCCTCCCGCGAACTCGTGGTCGTGGGCGGGCGTCGGGTCGGCGGCGAGGTTCCACGCCTCGAGGCCCTCGAACATGAACGCCTGCGGGAACAGGAGTACGGCGACGTTGTTCGCGAGGCCGCTGGCACTGTACACCTCGTACTCGTCGATCCAGGAATGCGACCGGACCTCGTCGACGAGCGCCTTCGCGAGGATGTCGTCCACGGCCGTGATCGACCACTCGGTCGGCACGAGCCGGCGGCGCTCCTTCGTCCCCAGGAGGCCGACGGAGAAGATCCGCGTGATCTGGCTCTGCGTGATGCCGTGATCGTACAGGTCCGCGACCGCTTCACCGGCGCGGACGTCCGTATCGGAGACGAGGTCGTCCACCCGCCGCGGCACGGAGGGATTCGAGGCGAGGTCGATTTTCGCGATGTCCGCGCTCGGCCCGCTCGGCGGTGCGCGGGCGGAGAACGGGCTCACGAGGGACGGCCTCTTCGTGAACCACATCTCCGTGTCGACCGGCTTCGCGGCCATCGCGCCCTCCTGCACGGTCGAGAGGATCGAATCCGGGTCTCGGGCCTCGGCGACGCGCCGGGGCGCCTTCCCTCGGACGAGCGACAAGCGGAACCGGAGGATCTCCGCGAGGTCGTAGGCGAGCCACGATTCCGAGGCGTCGAGGATCGATGTGTCCTCGTCCCGGACGGGAGGGACGAGCGGCCCCACGAGGACCTTCGGGTAGCCCCATGAGCCGACGAACGCGCTCGGCGGCGACGCGCCGTAGAGGTTCGTCGTCTGCAAATCCCGGCGGCCTTCGAACCATCGACGGACCCGGTCGAGGTACGGACAGATCGCGAGGCGGCACCGCTTGATGTCCCCTTGGCAAACGCGGCACGCGACCTCCCGTCGCACCTCGGCGAGGGTCTCCCGGATGCCGTCCTCCCCACGGGGAAATCCAGGGGAGGACGACGGGGTCATGGTCACGCGGACGGGGCGGGGGCGGCCGGGGTCGGAGGAGCGGGTTTCGGGGCCGGCGGCGCGGTAATCGGCTTGTCTTCCGGGATGACTTCCTCCCATCGCGCGTAGCAGAGCGGGCACACGTGGATGATGCTCCCGGCCGCGTTGCACGGCTGGGCGCCGTCGTTCGGGCAGTGGTGCTCCTTCGCCATCTCATCCCTCCGATGGACCGGCTCCACTTATTCCTTTCGGGCTCGGAGCCTCGATGCCGTACAAGCGGTCGCGATTCGCCTCGAGCTGATCGACACGGTCCCCGCGGAACTCCGCGGCGGTCAGAACCCTGACGTCATGCTCCTCGCCCACCGTGAACACCGACGCCATCCGGGTCCGCCATTCCCGGTCGCGCAGGATGTGGTGATCCAGGATCAGCGTGCGCACGTTCGTCGTGCGCAGGATCCGCGAGAGATGGGAGAGCGACCGTTTCGTGTGCTGCTCCGGATAGTTTTCCGGCATGTGGGTCATCGGTCCATCGACGTACAGGACCGTGGGCTGCGCGTCGATCAGGAACGCGAGGTGCTCCTTCAGCGGCGGACCGAGGACGTCCGCGGTGTGGACGAACACCTCGTTGCCACGGGAGATCCGCGTCATGACGACGAATCCGAGTTCGTCGTCGTATCCGTGTGGCAGGGCCGGCGAGAAGAGGAGCTCCGTGCCGCCGAAGTCCGTCTGGTTGCCGTCCGCCACTTGGACGTCCTTCGGATATTTCTTCAGCTTCCGGACGAACGCGCCGGCCCGTTCGCGCTGACTGCGGTTGATGTGAAACTTCCCATCCTTCAGGAACGCGATCTTGTTGCGGTAGATCGAAGGGGCGGATGGATTGAAGTGGTCGTAGTGATAATGGCTCACCGTGAGGACGTCCGCGTTCGCCGTGGCGTTCCGGATGACCTGCCAGAGTTCCTTCTGGCGGTCCCTCTCCAGGTCGTGCGGCGGCAGGTCGTACCGGTACGGTCCGAGGCGGACGCTCGGATCCAGGAGGATCGTGACGTCGGGTGTCTCGACGAGGGTCGCCATCGAGCGCGCGCCGAGGCTGTCCGCCGCCAACGGCCGGATCTTCATCGGAAGACCGCTTCGCCCCAGACTTGGAGCTTGACCTGCCGGAACCCGAGGGTCGGGAAGAGGGCGAGCGAGGCGGCGTTGTCCGGGTACGCGTGGAGCGCGGGGATCTTCCCCGCCTCGATGAGGGCGCGCGAAACGGCCGCGACGACGGATTTCGCCAACCCCTTCCGCCGGTGGTCCTCGACGACGTGGACCATGCCGATGATGCCGACGCGGTCCGTGACGACGTGCGTCAGCGCCCACGCCACCGGCTCTCCGTCCTCGTAGATCGCCGCCGTCGGCCCACCGTCGATCCGCGCTCGGACGTACGGTTCCGCGGGGTACTCCTCGCGCCACAGCGTGGCGACCCGCCCCGCCCATTCGGGCGCGAGCCGTCGCACGCGGTCGTCCGGATGGTCGACGAAGTCCCGCGGATCGAGCTGGAAGAGCCACGCCGGCCTCGGGTGGAATTCGTCCGCGCGGCGGGCGAGCAGGGTGACCGGGAACTCCTCCGTGAGGTGGAAGATCGTGAACCCGTGCGGCAGATGCTCGCAGAGCGCGCTCGCGGCGTCGAGGTCGATCGCGTGCATCGCGACGAAGTTCGCGCCCTCACGACGCGCCGTCCGATGGACCGCAATCAGTCCGCGGGTGGGTCGGCCTTCCGTGTAGACGTCGTGGTGAGGCTGCTGGAACGCCCGGTCCCAAACGACCGCGTTCCCGACGGGATCCATGAAGAGGAACGTCCGGGCGGAATCGGGGTTGACGAGGGTGGACGCGGCCGTGTCGCGCCCAACGGGCTTCGTCGGGAAAAGGTTTCGGGACTCCGGGGCGAGGCCGAGGTGCGGATCCGCCGCGGTCACCGCCGGGCCGGCTGGCGCTCCGGGCCCTCAGGTCGCCGGGTGCCTGCGGATCTCTGCTGCGATCCTCTCAGCGGCGTCTCCGGGATCCCGCGACTCGATGATCGACCGTCCGACGATCACTGCATCCGCGCCGGCCGCGATTGCGTCCGCAGCGCGACCGCCCTGGGCGCCGACCCCGGGCGAGAGGATCCGTTTCGTCCCGACGATCGCCCGGAGCGTCCGCACGCGGTCCGGTCGGGTGGCCGGCGCGATGATCCCTGCGGCGCCTGCGCGGACCGCGATTCGGGCGAACTCCTCCGCGAACTTCGCCGTGTACTCCTGCCCCCCGGGATGGCTCAATTCCGTGACGACGAAGACGTCCGCGCGGCCCGCCCCCTCGACGCACGCCCGCACGGAGTCCTCGCCGGCGAAGCCGTGGCAGATCACCCCCGACGCGCCGGCGGCCACGGCCTGCTCGACCACGAGGCGGCTGGTGTTCGGGATGTCCGCCACCTTGAAGTCGCAGAGGACGTACGCGAGAGGAGCCAGGTCCTTCACGATCCCCCTGCCGACCGCAAGGACGAGAGGCCAACTCACCTTGAGCGCGTCGACGCGGTCCACCACGGCGTGCGCGATCGATTTCGCCCGCCCGCCGTCGGTCACGTCGAGCGCGACGATCAGCCGGTGCTCGATCCGCATCGTCGCCGGCAGGAGCGGGAGGGCCAAAAAGCTTCTCCCGGCGACCTTGGATGGCGGACCCTTTAAGTAATCCAAGGGGAATCGGACGCCGTCGCTCGATGGCCGAGGTCCAGCGGATCAAGACGAAGATTTGCCTCGTCGGCGAAGCGGCGGTCGGGAAGACCTCCCTCATCCGGCGGTTCGTCCAGGACGAGTTCGACGACCGGTACATCACGACGCTCGGCGCGAAGGTCTCGAAGCGGGAGATGACGTTCGACCTCCCGGACAAGGGCTCGAAGCTCCAGATGGACATGACCGTCTGGGACATCATGGGCGAGAAAGGTTTCCGGGACCTCCTGAAGGAGGCGTTCTTCCACGGCGCGAAAGGCGTCCTGGCGGTGTGCGACCTGACGCGCTACTCGACCCTGAAGGAGCTGGACGACTGGGTCCAAGGCGTCTTCAACGTCGTCGGCGAGATCCCGGTCGTGTACGCGATCAACAAGATCGACCTGAAAGACGAGGTCATGATCCTCTACGGGGACAAGGAGATCGAGCAGGCCGTGCGGGCGTTCGAGGCTCCGTTCTTCTACACATCGGCGAAGACGGGGGAGCAGGTCGAGACCGTCTTCAAGCGTCTCGGGACGATGGTCCTCCACAAGGACGGCATCCCCGTCGTCCCGTGAATTCACTCGGGAGAACCGGGCGAGAAGCGTTAAGTAGACATCGCGGGAGTGCGTCGCGGTACCGGGACGAGGGCAGCGAATGACCACGCAGCGATCGCTCAAGTCGAAGATCTGCCTCGTCGGCGAGAAGTCCGTCGGGAAGACGTCGCTGATCCGACGCTACGTGCTGAACATGTTCGACGAGCAATACCTTACGACGATTGGCACGCGCGTCTCGAAGAAGGAGGTGCGCGTTCTGCTGCCGGAGCAGGACCTCCTCGTCGACATCGACATGACGATCTGGGACATCATGGGCGAGAAGGGGTTCCGGGAGCTCCTGAAGGACGTCTATTTTTACGGAGCGAACGGAATCCTGGCGGTCGCCGACTTCACCCGGCGTCGGACGCTCGACGACCTGGACGACTGGGTCGACGGTATCGAGCACGTCGTCGGAAAGGTGCCGATCCTCCTGGCGGTGAACAAGGCGGATCTCCGCGAGGGCGCGCAGTTCGCGGAGCGGGACGTCGCGCAGATCGCGAAGGCGTACGGATCGGAATACATGCTGACGTCGGCCAGGACGGGCGAGAAGGTCGAGGACGCGTTCCTACGCCTCGGCTCGCTCGTCGCGGAGCATCAGCTCCAGCTGGTGTGAGCCGCTATCGGCCGTGATTATCACGGATCGGCCATCACAACGCTTTTACTCCCCTCGTTCCATGGCTAACGAACCCACCGGTCCGGCGAAGGCTCTCTCGTTGCCACGCTTCGTCGAGTCATGGGGCGGGGACCGACTTATGCACCAAGAGGACGGGGACGGGATCGTCTGGTTCAAACGAATGCGAGCACAGCGCGCGAAGCAGGCGATCGACGATTCGGAGGGCCGGCTCTCGGGCCTCCGGCTGACCCCGGCCGACTTGAAACCCGCCAAGGATGCACTCGAGATCGCGCGGGAGTTCTTCGAGACGCACCAGTTCTCGAAAGCGCTGAAGGCCGCGCAGAAGGCGGAGACGCTTGCGACCTCGCTCGATGCGCGGTTTCATCGATACCAGGAGGCCGAAAAGGCGCTTCGAGCTCGGGTCGTTTCGATGCGGCGGATCGGTCTGCGCACGGGCGACCTCGAGTCGACGCTCGGGACGGCTGAAGAGACCGTGGTCTCGGGGATCTGGGAGAACGGCATCCTGGTCCCCAATTACGACGAAGCCCAGACCCTCTTGGAGCGGACGGAGCGAGACGGCCACGCGGTCGAGAAGAAGGCGATGCGCGCATCCGACGAGATCCTCCGGGCGGAGGTTGCCATCGAGTCCCTCGCGAGCATAGCGGGTCCTTCGGGTCCCTGGGTGTTCACGGACATCGCCGGTTCCGCTCTCGAGCAGTCGCTCCAGGATGCGACGGAGGAGCTCGCGCTCGGCAACGCGGACGGCGCGGGCGAGATCGCGCAAGACGTCACGACGATGGCGCTCCGTCTCAAGGCCCAGTCCGCCGCCGCCTGGGAATCGCTCGAGGGGATGGAGGCGCAGTTGGCCCTGTTGCGGACCGAAGGCATCCTGACGGCGCCGCTCGAAGGCCAGATGCGGATGGCCCGCGAGGCGCTCGAGTCGGGTCTGATCGAGCCGGCTGCGGCGATGGCGACGCGCCTGCGAGGGGAGGTGGCGTCTCTTGATGCCGTGTATCGCGAAGCGACGCGCGGGCTGGCAGACGCCGAGCTCCTATACGCTCGACTGCAGCGGGAAGGATTCCAGTCGTATGAGGCCGATGCCGCGATGCGCGACGCGCGTCGCTCGATCCGCGAGGGTAAGTACGCCCGAGGCGTCGATCATGTGGAACGGGTCATGCGAGCGTTCGCTCGACCCGCAAATGCGCGGGAAGCGCACGGGAGGGCCTTGGACGAGACGAGGATCCGCGCCTTGCTTCTTCAGGGAAACGGGTTCGGCTTCTTCCCGGAGATCCAGGAGATTATCGCGCGTGCGGAGCGCGAATTCCAGCGGGGGAATCTCCCGGAATCGAGCGAGGACCTTCGCATCGCAACGGTCCTGCTGGACCGGCTCGGCCACGGACCCAGGACGAACGGGTAGACGAGGGGAACGCTCTCGGGAGTCGGCGATGGCCCGCCAACGCGACATCATCATGCCTGACTACAGCGCCTCCGGTTCCCGAACAAGGCTCGAACTTCGAATCTTGTGAACCCGCAACGCGCACGAATTGGACGCGCCTCGGCACAATCATTAAGTAGGCTCGTCCGGATAGTTGCGTCCCCTGAGCCGGCGCTCGCTTCGGCGAGCGGCAGGGAAAGAATCTCGGGCCGGGAGCAGGGACTAGCGGATCGGACACGCCCATGCTCAGGCGAGGAAGTAGCCCGAACTGGAGGCCTTCGGCGGGCCCGGCGCTTCTGTTCTGGATTATCCTCACGCTCGTCCTCAGTGCTCAGGGGGCTCGATCGGACCCCCCGCTCGTGACCACCAACCCTGATGCGTCGCGGACAATCACCTGGACCTTCAACTCTGCGGCAAACCTGTCACTGGACAATGTGTCTCTTGCGGGCGGTCAGGCCTTCTTGCCGTGGAACGATCAGAGGGTCGAATGGACCTCGTCGACGGAGTTCGCCAGGAACGGACATCTCGACTCGAACTTGACTGGGGGAACGAACGGTCTCGAACTCCGAGCGAATTCGAGCAACCACGTCGCTGACGGCGACTTCAATGGTACATCCGACTGGACATTCTTGAACGGGACGACCGGTCAGGTTGTTGCGCGACATGAGTCGCCCGCGAATGACGCGATCCTGGGGTACAATGTTCTCGCTGCGAAGTGGGACAACTTCGACCAGTTGACCAATTGGACCTGGAGTTCCCCTCCGAACACGTTCGGGGGGATTTCGCTCGAGACGGTGAACCGCGTGGAAGGCGCGGCTTCGATGAACATGACGTTGGCAATCTCAACGGGGGCGACCTGGGTCAGTGCCGTTCATTCCGGGATTACGAATTGGTCTGCGTACGACGCGTTGATACTCTGGACTAACGCAACGGATGTGGTCCCTTCGCTGTCTTTCAACATTACCGCCACGGTCGGCACATCCTTCCGGACGACCCCGGAACTGCCACTCGTCCAGGGTTGGCATGAGGTTGTCGTGAACATCACCCCGCTCGGAACGCCGCTCGAGAGGGACTCACTTCAGAACGTGCGCTTTCGCATTAACGGCCAAAACGTTCCGTTGACCCAGATCTACTTCGATGATTCCTCCCTTGGGACACCGAGGCAGCTAGACGACAACGCGTCCATCTCCCAGGCGGTTTCGAAGTCATACGTCACGGGCCCGAGACTTGGGAGCGGCTCTCTCTCGTTCAATTGGTCCCTCGTCAACTCGTCGGGTGTCGTTTCGACGAACGCATCCGTCCACATTGCCGGATCCAACGGATCTTTCGACGCTGCACTGGCCTCTGCGACGCCGGGAGCATGGCAGCACTTCGCGGTCGACATCTCGAGCGCTACGGGCGACCGAGGTCCCTATTTGCTCTCGTTCCATTTCCGCGTCGTCGTCGACAACGCATCGGAATCTCACGCGAACCTTCGAGTGGACAACGTGTCGATGGTCTGGCCGGATCGCCGCAACGGCACCTATCTCTCTGACCCCATCGCCTTGGGTGGCGTCTCCGAGCTGTTGAACGTCACGTGGACCGCAACCGTGAACACCCGCGTTACCTCCGCGAGATTGGACGTTCGTTCGGGGAATGGGACGGATACGACCGATTCATCCTGGAGTTTGTGGAACAGCTGGCCGGACCCGGGGCGGTATTCGGCCGGCCTCCCATCATCCGACTACTTCCAAGTCCGGGCCGAACTCAACACGACGAACGCCAGCGAATCTCCGGTCCTGGGATCATTCTCGCTGGAATACCGCAATCGCGTCGCCTACGGGACCGTCACCGCCGATGTTGTGCCCGCAGGCATGGACTTCCTCGTATGGAGGTCCCTCAAAGCCTCGTGGAGCGGGTCCGCCGCGTCCTCGGTCGAATTCCTGGCCGGAAACGGCTCGACCTATTCCGTGGTTCCTCCTTCGGGGTCACTCGCGGGGCTTCAGGGACCCGTTCTCCGTTGGCGAGCCGTGTTGACCACCACCGACGGACTGACCACCCCGACGCTCGCCCGAGTCGAGGCCACCTACGAGTTCCTCGGTCCAGCGGATCATGTCCTTCTGACCTCCGAAGGAGCTCTGGAGGTCGAGGCGGGCCAGTCGCTTCATTTCCACGCCAGTATCTTGGACTCAGGAGATCATCCCCTCAACGCCGCCGTCGTTTGGTCCACCACGGACCCTTCCGGCAGGGTTCAGAACGACGGGACGTATCTGGCAGGAAGTGTCGGAACGTGGAACGTAACGGTTACCGTGGCCGGGTCCCAGGTCTCAGCGACCGCTCGCGTGACGGTGCGTCCGGCCTCCGTGTCGATTCAGGCCGTGCTCTTCCCGTTCGGTCTCGCCGCCGTCGTCGCTGCGGCGGCCGCATACGTGGGATACGACGTCTGGGTCAAGCGGGCTTTCGCGATCGACGACATCTTCCTGATCTCGAAGGACGGCCGCCTCATGCTCCACAACACCCGACGCATGCGCGCAGACCGCGACGAGGACATCCTGTCCGCGATGTTGACCGCGATTCTGACGTTCCTCCGGGACTTCGATCCCGAGGAGAATGGCGGGCTCCGGCGCTTCGAAATCGGAGGGAAGACGGCGCTCCTCGAACGGGGGGCTCACGTCTTCCTCGCTGCCGTCTACTCGGGTCGCGTCCCGCGCTGGGCCGGCAAAGACCTCCGTCGGTTCATGTCGAACCTGGAAACGCGGTTCGGACCGACGTTCGCCCATTGGACCGGATCTCCGCAGGATTTGCAAGGGCTCAAGGAGTTCTCGGAGAAGTTCGTCTCCCGTGTGCGGTACCGACCCGGGCGAGGCGCCCGCCGGCAGGCCGGATGATCAGCGAGGGAAGAGGACCCGGTAGAAGATCACCGCGAACCCGAAGAGTGTGAAGCCGGTCGAGATCCACCACAGGCTCCGCAGGATTCTCGCCCGACGAATCGGATCGTCCCACGCGGCGGCGAACCGATCAATCATCGCGCCACCAACGGCATGCGGACCATGAAGTTGTCTCGGACGCACAGATGTGTTAGGGAGCGGCGGTCCCGTTTCGCGTCCTCGTCTTCCGCCAAAACATCGCTCGCGCGCTTCCAGCACCGATACCTTTATTGCGGACCTGGACAACCCATGACAGCCTTTGGCGCGGGAGGGGCGTGGGTTCGCCGAGGACGCGGCTCGTCGGAGCCTGCCGGAGCTACCCTCCCATGCACAAACCGTCACGCCACCTGCCCGAAGCGCTCGTCCTGCTTCTGGTCGTCGTCGCGCTCCTTCCGGGCGCGGCGGCGGCACCGGTACTGAGCGACCAGGCGGGCGGGGCCAAGCGGGTGACGTGGGACTTCTCGACGGCGGCGGACTATGACGTGACGGGCGTCGCGCTGGCGCCCGGACTCGCGACCCTCGCCCCGGTGCCGTCGTGGTGGAACTTCACGAGCGACGCGGAGTTCCTGGCGGCCGAGGCCTCCGCCACGAACGTGAGCGTGGGCTCGGGCCTCCGGCTCGTGGACCAGGCGGCGAACCTGATCCAAGACGGCTCATTCAACCAGACGCAGGGGCCGTGGACGTACGTCAACGGAACGACGGGGCGCGTGTTGTCCGCGAGGGACGCCGGACGGAACGCACGCCTCTGGCACCTGACGCCGAGCGCCCAGTTCGACTCGATGGACAACGTGTTCGGGACACGTCCCTGGACGGCCGTCTCGAACGGGCAGAGCACCAGCACTCTTGGGCAGTCGACCGGCACCCGGCACGAAGGGAGCGGCTCGCTCCGGGACGACGTGACCCTCGCCAAGCAGGGCGGCGGGAACAACTGGGTCGGCGCGTTGCGCGACGATCCCGGCACCTGGAACTGGAGCGCCTACAATCGCCTCGGGGTCTGGATCAATGTGAACGCGAGCGGCCTCGCGGCGTCCATCCTCCTCAGCAACCTGGGCGGCCAGAACTGGATCAGCTGGATTCCACAGTCGCTCAGCACGGGATGGCACCGGTACATCTTCGATGTGTCGCCTTCCTTCGGGACGAACAACTGGATCGATCAGGTCGAGGTCGGCTTCCTCGGATATCCGGGCTGGTACCGGGCCCACGTCGACGACCTCGTGCTGTTCAACTACACGGCCTTCGACGAGACGGCGAACGTCTCGCAGGCGTTCACAAAGCCGTTCGCGACGAGCGGCGCCTCTGGGACGCTCAGCCTGCGATTCGACGTCACCGCGACGCCGTCCGTCAACACGGTCTCCTACCTGAAGGTGAACGTCGGCGACTTCACGTCCAGCGAGTCGCCGGTCCCGGTGGGAACTCGAACCTTGACCCTCGACCTGAGCGCGGACTCCGCTCTTCGGAACAGCGGTTCCTTCAACCTCACGTTGTCCCTGGAGTTGATCCGCGTCGGGACGGAAGAGGCGTCGATGTCGGTGTCGATCGACAACGTCAGCCTGGAAGCCGAGCAGTACGCCGACGGCTCCTTTACAGGCGCACCGATTGACGCCGGATCCGCTGCGGTATTCTCCGCCGCGGTGATGCAGGCGACGGCGGATCCGCCCGCGACGTCCGTCGCGGTCGAGACGAGGACCGGCAACGCGTCGTCGCCGGGAGATTCGTCATGGACCGCATGGGCTCTTGCCGCGGGGTCGCAGATCACGAGCCCGCCGAATCGGTTCCTCCAGTGGCGGCTGTCTCTCGGCACGGACGGCGCCGCCACGCCCGTCGTCACGTACTTCTCGATCCGAGCGGACGCGTACAGGCCCCCTGGGATCCTCCACACGGCACCGTTCCTCCCGGGGGAGTCGGTGTTCGGATGGGAATCGTTCCGCGTGAACGAGAACCGGCCTCCCGGCACCGCGATCGTCTATGAGATCTCTGTGGACGGGGGAGCGAGCTGGACCTGGGTCGTGGACGGACAGGATCTCTCGAAGCTCGCCTCAAAGGCCATGGTCCTCCGGGTCACCCTTTCCAGCGGGAATACGAGCGTTTCCCCTTCCGTCACCTCGTTGTCCGTATCGTACCGCCCGTCGATGTGGTCCGTGCTGGTCAGCCCATGGGGAGGCCTCCTTCTCCTGGCCTGCGGGATTGCGGGGTACTTCGGATGGAAGAGGTATCCATACCGATCGCCGACGGACGACCTGTTCCTGATCGGCCTCGACGGACGCCTCCTGGTCCACACATCCGTCCGCCGGCGGGCCCAGATGGATGAGGACATCTTGGCGGGGATGCTCACCGCCATCTCGGCGTTCGTGCGGGACGCCTTCCGCGAGGAGCACGAGGAGTTGAAGAAGTTCGAGCTTGGGAATCGCAACGTGGCCGTCGAACGCGGGGAGTACGTCTACCTCGCAGCCATTTATCCCGGAGCACTGCCCCTCGACGTCTCTCGGAGCATCAGGGAATTCTTGTCAGACCTCGCCGAACGATACGGCGAGAACTTGGCCTTCTGGTACTTCGCGGACGATCTTCCGGGCCTCCCGGGCATGATGGCCGAGTTTGCGAGCCGCGGCCGGTACCGTCACGGGAACTGGCGGAAGGGTGCGCGGACGGAGTTGGGTCCCGCGCGCGGCCCCACGATCGGTCGCTCGACCGCGGAGGCGCCGAAAGAGGAGACCGCTACGCTGCAAGGCGAGCCGACCGCAGCGACCGTGACCCCGCTGCGCCAACGGTAGTCTAGGGCCCGCCCTGGAGGGCAGGCAGCCACCGGGATCACGCGGCTACGACGCTTCCCTCTGCTTGAATCGCTTGAGCCGCATGAAGTTGTCCCGCTCCATTTCCTCGAGGCGTTGGCGGATGAACGCTTCTGTGGACTTGAGTTCCGGGATTACGCGATACTCGAGCGCGTTCACCCGTCGTTTCACCTTCTCGATCTCTTCGATGAGGCGTCGCATCGTCGTCTCGATCTCCGCCGCCACAACGATGTCCTCGACCAGGGCCTCGTACGCCTCCGCGGCCTCGTCGATCCGGGCGGAGGTCGTGATGATTCCGTAGCCGCGGTCCTCGAGCTTCTTGCGCACGCTCTTCGCGTCGATCTTTGGGACGATGATCCCCATGACGTTCTTCGTCTTGAGTTGCAGGGTCGGCACCTCCCTCGAGGCGAGCGCGGCCGATCGGACGCCGATGGACCCCTCGATCGCGCGGGCGATCGCGATTCGCTGCTCCGCGACCCGGTACTTCTCCGCGAGGTGCGATCGGAGCGTCTTCGCCCGCTCGAGCACGCGGAAGAACTCGACGATCAGCGCGTCCCGCTTCAGCTTGAGCAGTCGATGGCCTCGCTCCGCCATGCGGCGCGTGCGCCGGAGCTGAAGCAGCTGGGATCGAGTCGGCTTGTACTCCGCGAGGACCATCCTACGCGCTCACCTTCGCCGCACCCCGGTACTTCGGATGATACTTCTCGAGCGTCTTGCGGTCGATCTTCGTGAGCCAGGCCTCGTCCAACGTCGCCAGGAGCTTCCAACCGATCTCGAGGGTGTCGACGATGCTCCGGTCTTCCTCGGAGCCCTGGCGGATGAACTCCTGCTCGAACCGGTCCGCGAACTCGAGCATCTTCCGGTCGCGTTCGGAGAGCGCCTCCTTCCCGACGATCGCCACGAGGCCCCGGACGTCCTTGCCCTCCGCGTACGCGGCGTAGAGCTGGTCCGAGACCTGCTTGTGGTCCTCCCGCGTCCGGTCCTTCCCGATCCCGGCGTCCATGAGCCGCGAGAGGGACGGCAGCGGGTCGATCGGTGGATAGATCCCCTTGCGGTGCAACTCCCGGTTCACGGCGATCTGGCCCTCCGTGATGTAGCCGGTCAGGTCGGCGATCGGATGGGTCCAGTCGTCGTCGGGGATCGCCATGATGGGAATCTGTGTGATCGAACCCGGCCGGCCCTGGATGCGGCCCGCGCGTTCGTAGATCGTTGCGAGGTCCGTGTACGTGTACCCGGGGTACCCGCGGCGCCCGGGCACCTCCTCCCGCGCCGCCCCGATCTGGCGCAGCGCCTCCGCGTAGTTCGTCATGTCCGTTAGGATGGCCAAGACGTGCATGCCGACCTCGTACGCGAGGAATTCCGCCGCGGTCAGGGCCATGCGCGGCGTGATGAGCCGCTCGACGGCCGGGTCGTCCGCGAGGTTCAGGAACAGGACCGCGCGCTTGAGCGCCCCCGTCCGTTCGAAATCGTTCATGAACACCCGCGCCTCCTCGTGCGTGATGCCCATCGCCGCGAAGACGACGCCGAACGGCTCCTTGCTCCCGAGGACCTTCGCCTGCCGGGCGATTTGGAGCGCGACGTCGTTGTGCGGCAACCCCGCGCCCGAGAACAGCGGGAGCTTCTGACCCCGCACCAGGGTGTTCAACCCGTCGATCGTCGAGATGCCGGTCTGGATGAACTCCGCGGGGTGCTCCCGCGAGTAGGGGTTGATGGCCGCGCCCTGGATCTCGACCCGCTTCTCCGGGAGGATCGGCGGTCCTCCGTCCGCGGGCTCGCCGGATCCCGTGAGGACTCGGCCGAGCATCTCCCGCGACACGGAGAGCTTGATCGTTTCGCCAAGGAACTTCACGCTCGACGCGCGATCGATCCCGGCGGTTCCCTCGAAGATCTGGACGACGACCACGGAGGTCGAGGAATCGAGGACCTGGCCCCGCTTGCGTCGGCCGTCCGGCAGGAAGACCTCGACCAGTTCGTTGTACCCGACGGGCTCCGTCTTCTCGACGAAGATCAGCGGTCCAGCGATCTCCGAGATCGTACGGTACTCCTTCGCCACTTCAGCGCGCCTCCAATCGCTTGAAGTCGTCGTCCATCATCGCGAGCGTCTTCTCGAGCTCCTGATCGAACTTTTCCTCGTACTTGACGCGCGTGAGGAGCTCGCGGCTCTTGACCCCCGCGATGTCTTTGACGGGCACGTCGAGGGCGAGCGACTTCTTGCCGAGGTCCGCGTACTTGCGGATCGAAGAGATGAGCTTGTATTGCCGCGCCGGCGGGCAGAACGTGTCGATGGGGTGGTAGGCGTTCTGCTGCAGGAAGATCTCGCGGATCATCCGGGCGACCTCGAGCGTGAGCTGCTGCTCCGGAGGCAGCGCGTCCGCGCCGACGAGCCGTACGATCTCTTCGAGTTCCGCCTCCTCCTGGAGCGTCCGCTGCGCCCATTGCCGCAACTTCGGCCACTCCTCGTTGATCTGCGTCCGGAACCAATCCTCCAGGGCGTTGCCGTACAAGCTGTAGGACGTGAGCCAGTTGATCGCAGGGAAATGCCGCCGCGCGCGCAGTGCGGTGTCGAGCGCCCAGAACACCTTCACGATCCGCAAGGTGCCTTGGGTGACCGGCTCGGAGAAGTCGCCCCCGCTCGGCGAGACCGCGCCGACGACGGAGACGGAGGCTTCGCGGTCGTTCAACGTCGTTACGCGACCGGCGCGCTCGTAGAACTCGCTGAGTCGGGCCGACAAGTAAGCGGGAAAGCCTTCTTCTCCGGGCATCTCCTCGAGGCGGCTCGAGATTTCCCGCATCGCCTCGGCCCACCGCGATGTGGAGTCGGCCATGAGGGCCACGTTGTATCCCATGTCTCGGTAGTACTCCGCAAGCGTCATCCCGGTGTACACGGACGCCTCTCGCGCCGCAACGGGCATGTTGCTCGTGTTCGCGATCAGCGCCATCCGTTCCATGAGTGGCGCACCGGTGTACGGATCCTCGAGCTTTGGGAATGTCGTGAGGACTTCCGTCATTTCGTTCCCGCGCTCCCCGCAGCCGATGTAGATGACGACCTGCGCGTCGCACCACTTCGAAAGCTGCTGCTCGGAGACCGTCTTTCCCGTTCCGAAGCCCCCGGGGATTGCGGCGGTCCCTCCTTTCGCGATCGGGAAGAGGAAGTCCATCACCCGCTGGCCCGTGATCAGGGGAACGGACGGCATGAGCCGATCCTTCGTGGGTCGCGGCTGCCGCACGGGCCAATCCTGCTTCATCATGAGCTTGCGGCCGTTGTCGAGTTCCGCGACGACCTCGTCGACTTTCATCTTCCCTGACCGGATGCGAGTGACCTTGCCGGTCACGTCCGGGGGTACCAGGACCCGGTGCTCGACGTTCTTGGCCTCTTGGACCGTGCCGAGCACTTGGCCGCCCTTGACCGCGTCGCCCTCCTTCACCGCGGGCCTGAAGTCCCATTGCTTCTCTCGGCTCAACCCAGGCGCGCGCACGCCGCGGAGGATGAAGTCCCCCATGACCTGTTTCAGGACGGGCAGCGGCCGCTGCACGCCGTCGTAGATGTTCCCGAGGAGTCCGGGCCCGAGTTCGACCGTGAGGGGCTTGCCCGTGTCCGCCACCGGCTCGCCGGGCCGGATGCCGGACGTCTCCTCGTACACCTGGACGACCGTCTTGTCGCCGAGGATCTGGATGACCTCCCCCATCAGCTGCTCGGTCCCGACGAGCACGACGTCGTACATGCGCGGGCGGAGCCCGATCGCGGTCACGACCGGCCCAGCGACGCGCTCGATGGCCCCCGTGCCCTTGATGTCGTCCCGGGCTCCCCTCGTGCTCGCCGCCACCCCACCACCTCACTTGAACAGATCGACGCCGATCGCCCGCTTCACCTTGGTCCGGAGGTCCTCGTCTTCCGCCGCACCGACCCCGATGACCACGGGTCGGGCGACCGTCTCGAGCCGCCGCCGCATCGTATGGCTCAGGCCCTTCATATCCGCGGTGTCGAGGACGAGGATCCCGACCTCCGGGTCGTCGAGGATCTCCGCGAGTTTCCGCTCGATCTCCTCCTTCGTCGTCGCGACGGTGCGGCGCACGCCGACGAGCTTGAACCCTTGCACGAAGTCGTCCCGGCCGACCGCGGCGATCTCCATCTCACACCACCAGGAGCTCTCGGAGGACGTCCGTGGAAAGCCCGCTCTCCTTCCCGCGGGCGATGAGCCGGATGTTCTGGACCTCGCGGTCCTTCCGCACGATGAAATCGAGGATTGGCAGGATCGACAGCGGATGCAGGTGCGAGTATCGGGCGGCCTCGATCAGGTGGACCTTCTCAACCTTCCGGAGGAGCGCGCCGACCCCGGTCGACTCGACCCGCTCCAGGTCGCTGGCGATCGACTCGTAGAACGACGTCTCGGAGAGGCGGCCCATCAGGGCCGCCTTGTCCAGCGTCACCATCTCCTCCAGGTCCTCCACGGTCATCTCGCGGCCGCCCGTCAGGAAGATTTCCCGCTTGAACGACGCCTTCGCGGCCCAGACCCGGAGGAGCGTCTTCAGGTTCACGATGTCGATCTCGGTTTGGACGAACTGCCGCATCAGGCGGTTCGCTTCCGTCGACGGCGGGATCGACGCGAGGAGCTCGGAGTAGTAGATCGCGGAGACGCGATCCTCCCAGGCCGACCAGTCCGTCACCTCGGACGCTTTCGCCCCGAGGCCGGCCAAGGCCTGCGCGTAGATGGTGTCCTCGAGTCGCCGAAAGGCCTCGTCGAGCGTCTCTGATTCGATCAGATCGCGCAGGAACTCGAGGGGGAAGCTCCCGGCGGGCACGAGGTCCTCCTCGACTTCGGCGGCCGACGCCCCGTAGGTCTTCGACCGGACGATCGTCTTCACGTTCTGCAGGTCGTACCGGTCCAGGTACAGGCCGACGATGGCCCGCAGATCGCCTTCGCAGAAATCGTAGATCTCGTTGTACACCTTCGCGAGGTTCCGTGAGGTCGCGGTCTCGATGAGGTCCACGCCCGAGTAGCGGCCCCCGAGCGCGAGCATCTCCGCCTTGAACTCCCGTTCGCCGAGGAACCGCGCGATTTCCGGGATCTGCATCTGCAAGAGCCGGCCGTAGACGTCTTCGGGCAGGAGCGCCGACCGCTTCGCGCGGACCCTCGCCGTGACGTACGGATAATTGCCCGTCTCATACGGGATGCGCTCCCGGATCCAGCGGTACCGCTCGAGGAGCGGTTCGAGGCCCTCGATCGGCGCAGGCCGTCGCCTCACACTTTGGAAGGCCATAGAGTATCCGCCACCTCCTTGACCGCGTCATCCCACACATCCCGCAGGATCGATTCGTACCGCAGATCGATCCGACGGGTCCCGTCCGCGCTCTCGATCACGACGCCGCCGGCGCAGTCGATTGAACCCGCGAACGCGGAACCCGCGATTTTCCGGACCACGGGCTCGTCCCGGGCGTTTGCGTACACCTTCCCGCCACCGCGCCACTCCGCCTCGTTGGCCTTGAGGACGCCGCGGAGGAACTCCGCGTGATCGGGCAAGCTGCCCAGGCGCTCGAGCGTCCCTCGGTAGACGCGGTCGAGGGCTTCGCGCTGCTGCGCCAGGACGATCTTGCGGGCCTCCAGCTCCGCACGGGCGAGGGTTTGTGTCCGGCGGCGCTCCGCGTCGGCGCGGGCGCGTTCCTCCGTTTCGGCCATCAGCTTCGCGCCTTCCGAGCGCGCCTCGCCGAGCAGCCGTTCCCGTTCCGCGCGGGCCTCCGAGAGGATGGCCTGGGCCTCCACTTCTCCGTCCTTGAGGATCGCCTCGACGACGGTCTCCAGGCTCACGTCGGATCCGTCCCGATCAGAGGGAGCCCAGCAGGGAAAAGGCGATAACCAGGCCGAAGATGACGATCGTCTCCGGGATGACCACCAGGGGGAGAACCCGGCCGAACAGCTCCGGTTTCTCCGCGATGGCACCCACGGATGCCGCTCCGATCACCTTCTCTGCCCAGGCCGTCGCGATCCCCGTCCCGATGACGGTGAGCGCGGCGGCCATCGCCACGAGCCCTTCCTGACCCGCCGTTACGGTCATGTGGTTTCACACCTCCGCTTTCGTTCTCAAACCGAAGGGGCGGAACCTCGTCCCGCTGCCCTTGTAGAACTTGAGGAAGAACTCCACGTAGTTAAGCCGAACGGATTGGATTGCGCCCGAAATCGTGCTCAGGATGAACAGCAGGAAGTTCGCAAGGCCCACGATGACGAGTCCGACGACGAGGCCGATGACGTTCCCGGAGTCGATCCAGGGGAAGAGGAAGTACGTCATGGCAAGGGAGTTGAGGGCGAAGATCACGGTTTCCTCGGCGACGCCGATGCCGGCGAGCCGCGCGTACGACACGACGTTCGCCAGTAGGCCGAAGATCTCCATGATGTGCAGGAAACCCTCCGTCACGAGCATCATCCCGATTCCGATTCCCATCATCACCAGGGCGAGGTACGGGATCGGGTTAGTCGCCGAGAAGCCGAAGCTCGCCTGGACCAATCCCGTCCGCGGGACCCAGCCGAGGAGCCCGTTCCAGATCGCGTAGCCCAGCGTGCCGTGCCAACGGCCGGCGCGGTCCATGATGATGATGAACAGCGCGGTCAAGATGAGGAGCCATCCGACCTTCCCGATCGCGTGCTTCGGGTTGTGGCGGGCCTCGTTCACGACGCCGAACGCGAACCCGACGCTGAGGTGCAGGTACGCGATCGCGAGAGACAGGACGATGAAGTCCGTGACCTGATGGAGTTTCTCGAGCAGCGGGAACAGCGGGATGCTCACGTGCAGGATGTCGTCGGACCAGTTGAACGCCTCCGCCCGGGAGATGCCGACGATGTCCGGCGCATGGAACGGGATGCCGAACGCCTCGCCAAAGACAAACGCTCCGAAGACGGACGCCCAGAATCCGCCCCACACGAACGCGACCGTGAGGTTTTTCCAGAATCCCCACGGCTTGTCCTTCCAGCGGCGGAGCAGCCAGAGGCCGTAGACGACCCAGACGACTCCGTACCCGAGGTCCCCGACCATGATCCCGAACATCACCGGGAAGGCCAGCGAGAACACGAGCGTCGGATCGAGCTCGTGGTAACTGGGGGTGCCAAACATGTGGATGAGCATCTCGAACGGCCGGAACGGCCGCGGGTTCTGCAGCTCGACGGGCGGCTCCACGGTGGGTTCCGTGTGGCCTGCGGCGATCTCGAGCTCGGAAACCAAGAGGTGCGATTCCCGTTCCAGCCGCTCTTTCATCTCGGGGAAGACCGCGGTCGGGACCCACCCATCCACGAGGAACGTGTGATCCGTCACCGCGAACCGCAGGGGCGCCTCCGCTTTCTCGACCTGGGTTTCGAGATGGGCCCTCGCGGCGACGAGGAAGCCCGCGTACCGCTCTCGGAGGGTCGTGAGCCGCTCCTCGATCTCCATGGACCGCGCCTCCCACCGCTCCTTCTCGGCCCGGAGGTCGGCCAGGAGATCGCTCGGACGCCCCTCGCCCGCCGGAATCGGGAGGTACGTGAATCCGCGTTGTGCGAGGAACTCCCGCATCGCGGACGCCGCTGCCTTGACGACAAAGACCGCTAATAATCCCGGCGCGGCGAACCCCTCAAACTCCGACGTCACCGTATCGAGGTCGTCGATGTCTCGCGGGGCCTTACCCACGAAGACCTCGAGCCTCTCGTACCCGCGGTAGTCCTGGAGGGCGAGCGGGAGCTCGGCGAACGGCGTCATCTCCTCGACCTTGCGGTCGAGGTCCGCGAGGAGCGCTTGGATCTTCTTCTTCGACGCGTCCTCCTCGGAGATGTTCAGCTCCAGAGAGAGGATCTTCTGGCGCAGGTCGCCCGTGAGCCCGGCCTCGGCGGCGGGTTCCGATTCCTCGAGTTGGAGGACGGATGCGAGGGATCGGAGCTTAACGAGGATCTCGGACGCCTCCGAGGCCTTGAGGAGCGGCTTGCCGATCTCAAGGCCCTCCTCTCCTTCCTTGTGGTCGACGATGTGGAGGAGCTTCAGCTCGTACAGGCGTTCGATCGTTCCTTCCAATTCATCCCGCGGCCCGACGATCAAGGCCCGGGTCATCGGCACGGGCCTAAGCATTCACGGCACCCTTGAACTTCTGGATGAGCAGGTCGACCGCGCGGTCCATGTTCCCGCTCGCCTGTCCCGCGAGTTCGGCCGCGCGCTTCCGGCCGGCGGCCAAGATCGCCTCCGTCTCCTGCGCCGTCGCGCGATCGGCCTCGCGCAGGATTTCTTCGTACCGCTTCTCGGCCTCGCGCCGCAGGCTCTCGCGGAGCTCGAACGCCTCTCGCCGCGCGTCCCGGAGGACCCTCTCCCGCTCCGCCGCCGCGCGCTCTTTCGCGCCTCGAATCTGGCCTTCCGCGGCCTTGATTCTCTGGAGAGTTTCCTCTTTCTTCACGTGAGAACGTCGGGGACAACTGGGCCTCTCCTTAAAGGTTTTCGTCCTACCGGGCGGGGGCGAACCGACGTCGCGATTCGCGCTCGTAGATTTTCATCGACCGAATTTTATACTTACGTGAGAATGCAACTTCGAGATGAATTACGCCCTCGTGAAACGGGCGCCGCTCGCGCATTTCTAAGGAGAGAATCGGGACAACTGCACAACGTATAAATAGGAAACGTCCTCTTTCGCGTGTGTCCGAGCGCCTCCAGAAGGAGCGGGAATCAGAAGGTCGTAGGATGAGAACGCTTGCGCTCATCATGTCGACGTTTCTGATGGTCGCCGTCATGGCCGGCGTCGCCCTCCCCACCGCCCAAGCCCAGGTCGTCCCGACCCCGACCCTGACCGTGTTCGTGTTCGGCGAGACGGTCGGCGGAAAACAGGTGTTCTCGCCCTCGCAGATTCTCATCCCGCAGGTCCCGGTCCACCTCGTCGTGACGTTCCACAACAACGACACGATGCAGCACACGTTCTCGATGAACGACGTGAATGGGACTCGGCAGGTCAACACGGACTACGTCAACGCCACCCAGAACGTGACGGTCGAGTTCACCGTCGTGACGATGACGCAAGTCGTCCTGACGAACGGCACGCGCTTCACCCCGGAGGCGGGGGCGAACGGCATCCTGTTCTACTGCATCCCGCACCGGGATTTCGGCATGACGGGGCAGATCGTCCTCGCGAGCATCCCCCCTCCCGCCTCGGAGAAAGGGATCCTCCTCCGGGCCTACTGGATCGGGATCATCGGGATCGGGATCACGCTCGTGTGGGTCGGCATCACGTACTTCGTGATCAAGTCGTCCAGCCGCCACTTCGTCGACCACTCGGAGCACGTGAGGAAGGGGCTCCCGTGACCGAGCTGATCCGGAGCGACGCGCCCATTCGGAGTTCGATGGCGGCCCTGGCGATCGGCGGCCTCGTCGTCGGGATCCTGTGGTTCAGCATCCTGACCGTCATCGTGGCGCTGCAGGTCCTCGGCGGCACGGAGGACGCCCAGGCCGACTCGTACATGGCGGTCTTCATGGGGATGGTCTTCCTCCTTTTGGCCGTCGCCGTCGACGTATATCGCAGAGAGTTCATGCCGGACGAGCTGATTCACAAGATTCGACGCCCGAAGATCGTGCTCCACCGGGCGTTCCGCTGAGGTGATCCGGTGAGCTGGGAGGAAGAGGAACGGGAGAAGGGATGGACCCGCCGCGAATGGGTCAAGCTCGGCCTGACCGCCGGCGCGATCGGCTCGATCGCGAGCCTGGGCGGACTCGCCGTCGGCCAGCTCCTGCCCCCGCCGTACAAGTTCGAGGGCGAGATCCGAGAGACGATTCAGTATACGAAGTTCCCGACCCCACAATGGTGGAACGCGAGGGCGGGCTCCCCCGTGCGGGTGACGGATTTCCAGGAGTGGCAGGGGGCGACCGGGGTATGGCGCGGGCTGTTCCAGGGCACGACGTACGTCCCTGGCACCGGATACCCGTGCATGATCATCCGGATCAAGCGGGAAGACCAGTTCTTCACGGAGCCGCCCGCGGACCAGCTGCCGGCGACGTTCAAGAAGCTGCAATCGACCGACTCGGCCTTCCATCTGTACTTCGACGACCCAACCCTGGACGCGGCGAGGGGCGGGACGCGGATTATCGTCCTCTTCGACCGCTGCGTCCACCTCTGCTGCACCCCGGGCTGGCACGTCGTCACCAACCCTCCGCCGGCGAGGGACTACAGCGCCTACGGCACGTCCCCGCCGACCTACGTCCAGTTCGCTCAGGACCCGGTCTACTGCGTCTGCCATGGTTCCCAGTACGATCCGATGCTCCTGGTCGTGAACGTCAACCCGAAGAACGGCGAACCCTACGTCGGGGCGGAGCGCGTCCACGGGCCGGCGCCGCGCGCCCTCGCCGTCATCCCGGTCAAGCCGCAAGGCGTGAACCTGGTCGGTGGCATGCCGCTCGACCCCGCGACCGGGAAGCTGGATTTCGCGTGGTATACGTACTGCTGAGGTGAGAGGAAACGTCGACGACGGGGGACATTCGGCAAGACACGGGGCGGACGGTCTTCGGATGGATTAAGTCCCGCTTCCCGACCGTCCCGTACGCCGAGTTGACGCGGGTCGTGTTGGAGACGGACCAGCGGCAGGTCCCGCGCAGCCACGCGGAGAAGTACGAACTCAAGACGATCTGGTACTGGTATCCGCTCTACTGCCTCGGCGGCATCTCCTTCGTCGCGTTCATCGTCCTCACGCTGACCGGCATCCTCCTCGGGTTCTTCTACGTGCCCGACGGCCGGCTCGAAATCGATGCGACGTCGGGGAACCTGACGAACCCGGCTTGGCGGTCCATGCTGACGATCATGAACGTCATCCCGTTCGGCTTCATCATCCGCGGGATGCACCACTGGGCCGCGCACATCATGATCGCGGCGGTCTTCCTGCACATGTGCCGCGTCTATTTCACGGGCGCGTACAAGAAGCCGCGCGAGCTGAACTGGCTCCTCGGCGTCGTCCTCATGCTCATCACGGTCCTGTTCGGGTACTCCGGGTACCTGCTTCCCGCGAACGCCTTGAGCGAGGGCGCGGCGAACATCGGCATCAACATGACGCGCGCCTCGCCGGCGATCGGCGACCAGCTCGCGATCCTGCTGTTCGGGGACACCAACACGCTGTCCGGGGTATACATCCTGCGGTGGTACTGGATCCACGTGTTCATCCTGCCCCTCGTCGGCACGGGGCTCATGGTCCTCCATATGGGGCTCGTCTGGCTGCAGGGCGTCGCGGAGCCTCATTGAGGTGTCCATGCAAATCGAATACGTCAAGGGGAAGATCATGGAGGGGCGCCAGTCCGGGTTCCCCCGCCAGTACGGGCCCGAGCGGTCGGACCACCAACCCGGCATCCCGCTCTTCCCCCAGGAGGCCACCCGGGACCTCGTCGTGACGTTCCTCCTGGTCGCCATGATGTTCTTCCTGTCGGCATTCGTGACGCCGTTCCTGGGACCCGCGCGCGGCCCGCAACTCTCCGAGCTGATCGTCCCGGACTGGTATCTGCTGTTCTCCTGGGGGCTCCTGAAGGTCGCGGACATCTTCCCGCAATTCACGATCGGCCAAGGCACCCCGCTGAAGACGGAGTTCAGCGCGGCCTTCTGGGGCGACTTGCTCAGCGGGATCCCGGTCATCTTCCTCCTGATCTTGCCGTTCATCGACCGCGGCCGGGAGGCTCGGCCGGCGAAAGCGCCGGTCCGGTCCGCCTTCGGGCTCGCGTTCCTGATCGCCTGGATCTTCACGTCCTCGCTCTACTCGATCCGGGAGGTCGTCGCGCAACGGTGGACCTCCCCGAACGGCGCGGCGCTGATCCCGGACTTCACAATGAAGTGGTTCTTCATCATCCCGCCCGTCCTCGTCGGGCTGACGTCGTACATCGCGTTGCGGCGCCTCGGGTACCAGCCGATGCGCCATTGGCTCGTGCCGTACGTCGGAGGCTTGGCGGCCATCGTCGTCGCGCAGGCTGCGTGGATCCTCCTCGACCCCGCCGGCCTGGGCGCGGAAGCGCGGCCCTTCACCCTGGAGATCGCGATCGCCCTTGCCATCATCGCGGTGCCCACGGTCGCCGCGGCGGCTGCGGTCTTCCTCGCCCCGGAATCGACCGCGCGCAAGGTGTCGACGTGGGCCGGCGCCCTCGGCCTCCTCGGATTCCTGGCGTTCTACGGCGGCGTGGCCTACCTCGACCAGCCGAAGGCCCTCGGGTGGATCCTGTCTGTCCTCTGGCCGAACATGAACACGCTCGTCCTCGTCCCAATGTTCGCCGTCGTCACGGCGTGGCTGGGCACGCGGCGGCCGTACAGCACGTACGAATACCTGCTCAACGAGTGCTACCAGTGCGGCAAGTGCCACACGGTGTGCCCCGTCACGAAGGTCGAGGACGACGCCCTCGGTGGGCTGAATCTGGTCTACAACACGTTCAAGAAGCAACACGACGGCGTGCCTCTCTGGACCTGCCTCGCGTGCGACGCGTGCAGCGCCGTCTGCCCGCTCGACATCCAGTACAGCGACTACATCCTCGAGGAGCGGGCGAAGGTCCACGCCCGCATGGCCGCGGACGGAGGGCAGCGGGAATGATGGAGACGGAGTACGGCCCCGGTCGGACGATCCCGCACCCGGTTATGTTCCGCGTGCTCGACAGCGAGGCCGAGGACACGACGATTCCCGAGATCAAGGTGGAGCACAAGTCCGAATACGCGTACTACCCGGGCTGCGTCGACTACTACGACGTCGAGATGCAGTTCTCGCACATGAACTATGGCGACACGAACCACGGGATCATCTTCGACTCCTCGATCAAGCTGCTCCGCGCGGTCGGCGTCCAGCCGATGATCCTCGACCGGTCGTTCATGAAGTGCTGCGGCCACGACCAGCTCTGGCAGGGGAAGGTCGACATCTTCGAGCGGATGCGGGACTACAACACGAAGATCATCAAGATGCTCGGGGTGAAGACCCTGGTCACGTCGTGCGCGGAAGGCTATCGCACGCTCCGGCTCGACTACAAGCTCGACGGCGTGCGGGTCGTCCACATCAC
>DASPZJ010000005.1:0-26923 GCA_035636315.1 Thermoplasmata archaeon | reverse complement strand
CACGACGCTGATGTTGCCGCCGAGCTTCAGGGGTTGCGTCGGACTCCCATCCTGGAAGAGCCAGAGAGCGCCGTAGGTCCCGCCAGGGATCGAAGTGGTGTAGACGCCGAAGTACACGACGAGCAGCCCGCTCACGTCGGCGGATCCTCCGAGGACGAGGCCCGCGTTCTGGCCGTACATCTGGAAATCTCCTCCAAGCGGACCGGCGTGTCCGAGGGTGTCGCTGACGACCCGGGTGTTGACGGTAGCCTGGGCGAGCGAGAGCAACGGATGAGCTGCGAGCGTATAGGTCGGCGTCCCCGCGGCCGGATTGAACGTGACGTTCCCGGACATCAGGTCCTGACCCGCCGTCCCGTTGAAATCGAAACTCTGATTCGTCGTCGAGTTGAACAGGATCGGCGCGAAGAAACTCCACGACGCGGACGTCGACGCGTTCGTCCAGGATCCTGAGACCGTCCAGCTCCCCGAGGACGTCGACGTGATGTACGCGACCGCGACGGCGACGTTCACGCTCGTCACCGTGACCGCCGAGCTCCCCGTCAGGAGTCCCGTGGGGCTTGCACCGGCGTTGCGGAAGACAAGGCCATTCGACCCGCTGACGGTGAGCTGGAGGCCGTTTGTCGTGACCGTCTGGCCGTTCGTGCGGATCCCGAAACTCGCGCCCGCGCACGCCCCTCCGACGGGAGAGTTGCCGTTGGTCCCGATCAGGCCGTTGAACACGACGGCGGCCGTCGAGCTCTCGCAGAAGGAATAGTATGTGTCCCCGGGAATATTATTGTTGTTGCTCCATTCGACGTTCGCGTTGCTCACCCCTCCCGGCGCGACGTTGTTGTCGACCAGGTTCCCGGAGATGATGAGCCGGTACGCCGTCCCCGTGACGACGGCGGTGTTCGCGATCGTGAGCGTCCCGCCGATCTGTCCGAGGTCCGAACCGAGGGTCAGCGTGACCGAGGCGTTCACGGTCAGGTTCTTGACGTAGGGGACCGCGATCGCGGAGACGATCGTCGCGGACGCGGTGAACACGACCGTCTCGTTGCTCGAGGAAAAGTGGCCGTTCGCGTCGCTCCAGTTCCCGCCGACGTTCCAGGTGTTCGAGGATCCCGCGATCGTGACGCTCGAGCTCGTCATGGTGACGGCCTTGCTCGTGAACGTCGCGACGTCCTGGGTCGCGGTCCCGGCCCCGCTCGAGGCGTCGAACGTCACCGTGTCCGTCGACGCCGGCGTACATGTACACGATGCGCCCCCGGAGCTCGCGGACCAGTGAGCCGTCGAGCTGAAGTTCCCCGTCCCGGCGATCCAGAAACAGGACCCGTTCCCCGCGCCGCAGGTCGCGGACGCGTCGCCGGTCCACCAACCGAACAGGATCCACGCGAGGATCCCGCGCAGCTGGTCCCCCAGGACGCCGAAAGCGCGTTGTCCCTCCTGGATGAACGATGCGAACGTGACATTCCTGGAGGAATACGAGGAGCTCGCGATCGCGCCAGGCCTCAGCTCTCCGTTCATGGAGGACAGGGCGGTATTCCAATCGGAATCGAAAACGAGAGCGAGGGTCGGATACGACGATCGCGCCGCGACGAAATGCGGAGGATCCGCAGCTCGAGGTCCGTGCTCGAGGTAATCGAGGAGGACCTGGTCGACGTGGCCGTGCAGGACGATCGTCCCGTTCGGACCGAGGTACGCCCGGATCGGGTCGAGCTGCACGATCGCGGCCGTCGCCAGGAGGGACGCGAGCAGGACCAGGACGAGGACCACGGCCTTCATTCAACCTCCGAGTATCCGTCTCCCGACGATCCAGATTCCGTCGACGAGGCCGGTGCAATCCACCGCGAGGAAGATCGCGAGCCCGAACGCGAAGCGACGATAGAGCGCGAGGATCATCGCGAGGCCGACGGCGAAGTTGATCGGGATCCACCACGCCCCGATCGTCGGGTGCAGGAGGCGGTAGAAGACCGATGTGTCCGTGGTCTGCGTCGGGTAGTAGACGAACGACCAGGCCGTCAGGAGCGCGTCGCCGGCGAAGACGAGGACCGCGGCGAGGGCGAGGATCTTCCGGGTCTTCGGCGAGATCTCATCGGCGACGATCCGGTCCCAGAGATCCACGAACCGCTGCCGTCGCCCCTCGAGCATTGGCCCTCAGCTCACTACTGCGACCAAGTCAGGACGAACGCCGCGAGCCCGATCGCCGGCACGTTCGCGTAATCAAGGCAGTAGTTGTACGTGCCAGCACCGAGCGTGGTCGTCCCCTTCGAGGTGATGTTCGTCCCGCCAGAGGTCAGGGCGCACGTCGACTCGAGCAGGTTCGAGCTGGGGAAGACCCAGACGTCGACGTAGCCGCCAGGGAGTGCGAACGCCGGCGTCGCGGTGCCGCCGGGGGCCCCGACCGAGAACGCCGCGCTCCCGCAATTGAACTCGACGTCGCCGGATCCACCGACCGGCACCGTGGCGATCGACGAGCTCAGCCCGGAGCAGTTCGCGTGGAACACCGAAGGTGGGATCGCGGGGAAGCTCTGCGAGATCACGATGACCGCCGCGACGACTCCTACGATCGCGACGATGATCAGGATCGCGACGAGGGGCGACACGAAAGGCCGCCCCGGGGCGCGCAGCCGTATCGGTATTCGTTCGTCGACTCCGCGGCTCGCGAGGATCCGTCGCTGCTGGCGGATCGTCTCCTCGAGTCGGCTCACATCTTCGACGTCGCTCGTTTCGTTCGTCATGCAGATCCTATCCTGTCCGTCGCACCACAAGACCGATTGCGATGAACGCGACGCCAAGAGTCCCGATGGCGACCGGCAGGACCTTCGGGTTCCCCGGGAGCACGCTGATCGTCGCGTTCGTCCCCTGACTCGAGCTCGGCGGCGGAGGGGCCAGGACTCCAGGCGGCGGGGGCGGGACGTTGCTGCAGCCGCCGCCCGTTGGCAACGGCGTGCAGCCGCTCCCTCCGCTGTACCCGGACGAACCGAGGGGCGCGAGCTGCACGTTGAAGTAGGCGGTGGTCCCGGGCGAGACTCCGGTGGATCCTTGGAACATCGGGTAGCCGGTCGCGCTCACCGCGATCGAATAGCCGCCCGACGTGATCGCGGCGAACTTGTAGTAGCCCGCGGTCGTCGTCGATGTGGTGTACTTCGTCGAGCCCGAGACGCTGAGGGTCACGGGGGCTCCGACAATCCCCGAGCCTGTCGATGTGTCCGTGACGTAGCCGACGAGGTTCCCCTGGGTCGCAGGCCCGCCGGGTCCGCCGACGACCAGGTTCGGGAAGAAGCCGTAGCCGAAGAAGGCGACGGCGAGCAGGACCACGCCGACGAGCAGGAGGACGGGCCGCACGAGCTCACCACTCGACTCGAATGATCAGGATCCCGGCGATCACGATCTTCGCCCGGCCGTTCATGGGACCACCGGGAAGGCGGACTTGAACCACGCGACGACGTAGTACGCGAGGCCGTACACGGACAGCGCGATCATCACCACGCCGACCGTCACAAGGATTCCGCGGGCAACGAGGCTCGGGATCGGCGCGTACGCCCCGATCGCGAAGAGGACGAAGCCGAGGACCAGCAGGAAGAGCAGCAGCTGCCAGCCGCTGTCCGTCGGGCCGCCGCCCCCGCCGCACTCCGGGAGATCCGGAGCGATTGCGCAGACGTCGATCACGTTGCCCACCTGGACGTTGAGGTTGTACACGGCGGATGGCCTCCCGTAGCTGTCGTACGCGGTCGCCTCGATGAGGAGGCTGCCGCTCGCCGAGACGGGGAACGAGATCGTCGACGCGTTCGAGTCCTTGTCGTAGATGATGTTGCCGCCGATGAATGCGGTCACGTGATACCGGACGATCGGGAGGGCCGTGGCGCCGTTCGTCGTCGCGGTGATCGTCACGGTGACGGTGTCGCCGAGCCGCGGCTGCGCCGGCGAGTACGCGACCTTCGTAATCGAGGGCGCCTTCGCGATGTCGTCGATCGTCGCGGTGTCCGTGACGCCGGCGAGGAAGACCTGCGAGTAGATCGTCGCCCGGATCCGGTTCTGCCCGCTCGGTACAAAGAGCGAGCTCGTGACCGGGATCGTGACGGATCCGCTCGTCTTCGTGATCGGCCAGAGGCTGTAGACGCCGATTGTGTTCCCGGTGTTCTGGTCCGTGATCGTGAGGTAGTATGCGGTCGAGCTCCCGGAAGTCACGATCGGCACCGTCCAGTAGACCTGTGCCGTCTGTCCGATCTGGTAAATCGCTGCGCCCCAGTTCAGCCGCGGCACCGCGCTCAGGAGGCGGGCCTGGTCCGAGCTGATTGTAACCCATGCCCCGCCCGCATCGGCCTTGACCTGGAAGTCGACCTTCAGGACGGACCCGTCGACGATCGGCTGGTAGTTGCCCGCGTCGTCTTTGAACTGCACGCCCTTAATCTGGAAGTTCCCGGATCGGGCGTAGTACCACGAGTTGACGTAGTTCTGCGTGTAGAAGTGATTCGGCTCGTCGACCTCGATGATCCCGTTGGGCACATCGTTCGTCCGGAATGTCTGGAATCCGTTCCCGACGTTAATCGAGAACGCGTACCGGGCCGGGATGAAACCGTTGCTCCAGTGCCCGAAGCCCTGGTCGCATCCCCGTGCCGCGCCTTGGACGGTGATGTATTCGGACGCGCCGCCGGCGGCCCAGGAGATGTAGAACTTGTCCGAGTTGAAGATCTCCCCGGATCCGCCTCCGACGTCGGGGAAGTTCCCGCCGCCGCGGATCCCGTCGTAGTAGAGCAGGCCGTGCCATCCGTTGTCCACGCAGTACGACTGCGTCACCGGATTGATCGGCAGCAGGATCTGGTTCTTCAGGTTGCCTCGGGCGGCGAAGCCCGCGACGAAGGAGAGTGTAACGATCAGGATCAGGGCAATCGTCGCCTCCCGGCCGATCGGGTTGTCTCTCATGCCTTCCTCCCCCGGCGGAGCCAGACGAGTCTCGGACGAGCTCGCGGTGACCGGTTCCCCCTGAGGAGAACGAGGAGCACGACGAGGACCAGGAACATGACAAAGAGCAGGATCTCGATCGGAGCTACGAGCCCCGCGTCGAGATTCCCTCGAACGAGGAAACCAGCGGCGAAGGCGAACCCGACCGCGAGGAACTCGACGGCCTGAGTCCCCGCGCCGGTCATGCGCCGCCCGCCGGACGGTCGGGCTCGAGGTCCTCGAGCTTCGGGCGGATCCCGGCCTTCCACGCGACGCTCTTCGCGCAGCTCATGATGTCCGAGGCCGTGGCGTACCGGCCCTCGGGCTGCGCGGAATACTCACCGCCGTTCGGCCACAGTCCTCGTTTGACGAGATCGGCCGTGATCCCGTCGACGGCCTCCATCAACATGGAGACTTCGGAATGGATCCTGGCTCGCCTCTCGTTCTCGATTCGGTGCAGCTGCGCGGTCAGCTTGGTTTCCGCAGGCACGTTTTCGCCTCGTAGAGGACCCGCAAGGGGCCTACGAGGGGGAACTGATGTTCCCTGGGATGAAACTTTTGTAGGTCGTATAGGTGACACGTTGACACCTAAACTTTATACCGCGATGTCGATACCGGCCTCGGAACGGAGGAGAGCTCCCGAGGCTCCGGTGCGCCCCGCGTCGATCGCGGACACAGCTTTTGACCGGGCGCACCGACGTTCCACCGGGCCGTAGATCGGACTCACAGGCCCTCGAATGCTGACCCGTCGAACGACGGGTGTCGGGCCGCTTATGTCGGAGTTATTTATCTTCCTTTAAATACTGTTAGCATGGTCGCGTTGCGCACACTCCTTTAAGTCAGAACGTGTGATGCATCCTGTTCGTGTCCGCGACCGTCGCGTTGACAGGAACTCTTGATGTCTGAGGACGAGGACGTCCTCCGCATCGTCGACAAGATCCACTCGGGCGAGCTCACGATCGAGCAAGCGGTCCGGCGGCTCGGGAATTTCGCTCACTCGGCCGCGAGGCAGGATCCGCGTTTCCGATCACGAGTCGAGGATCCGTCACCGCGTCCCTTGATTTTCAGGAGGCCCGTCGATGGCTGACGGCGAATCCCGCACCGCGATCTACGCCCGCGTGTCGACGGATCGCCAGGAGACGGAGAACCAGCTCCGCGAACTCCGGGAGTTCTGCTCGAAGCGCGGGTACGCGATCGTCCGGGAGTGCGTCGACGAGGACGTGTCCGGGAAGGTCGCTCGCAAGCCGCAGCTCGAGGATCTCCTGAAGGCGGCTCATCGGCGCGACTTCGATCTCGTCGTCTTCTGGTCCCTCGATCGTCTCACCCGCCGCGGCGCGGACGACGCGGCCGACGTCCTTTCGAGGATCGCCGCGACCGGGTGCGTATTCGTCTCGTACACCGAGCCGGCCCTCAACACGCTCGGGCCCTGGGCCCGGATCGTCGTCGACCTCCTGGCGATCGTCGCGAACCTCGAGGCCAAGCGCATCAGCGATCGGACGAAGGCCGGACTCGCGACCGCACGAGCGAGGGGCACGCGGTCGGGAAGGCCGATCGGACGTCCTCGAGTCGTCTACCCAGTCACACGCGACAAGATTGCGGCCCTTCGCGCCAAGGGCCTTTCCTGGTCCGATATCGCAGAGTCGACCGGGGTACCGTCGACCAGCGCCCGGCGGCTTGCCACAAACGTCCCCGTGGAAACGAGGGGAGGCCCTCACGGAAACCGGCCCTCCAGAGACGGGTCACAACCGACCGGTTCTGGCAAAGCCGTTAAGCGGGGGGCGGACGATGCGTGACCGAAGCCGTGCCTCGAGTCGACGGCTTCAGGAGATCGGCCGAGACGTACCTAGAACGGTTGGATGGAGAGAGGAAGAGTCGAAAGACGATCGAGGGATACGAGTACGAGTTGCGGAGAGCCCATCGGATCCTCAGCAAGTACGGGACGCCGCCGAGTCCGCGGCGATTCACCGTCGCGCACGCGAGGATCCTCGAGGCGGAGCTCGCGAGAACGCAGCACTCGCTCCGAACGTTGAGTGTCTGTCTCACCGGGATGGGCTGTCGGGAGACGGTGCAGTACCTGATCCCGCCCCGCACGCACATCCGCTGGCTATCGCTCGAGCAGCGCGAGCTCGCGACGAAGGCGGCGCTCGACCTGGGGATGCCGCATCTGATGGCCCTGCACCTGGAGCTCGATTGCGGATTCCGTCGCGTGTCCGTTATGCGAGCGATGGTCGACGACTTCCGGGAGAACGCGGTCCTCGTTCGCGGGAAGAAGAAAGACTACATCGTCTCCCCGAACCCGCTGACCGCGGAGATCTTCCCGGATCTGCACTCGTGGCGGGCCGCGAACGGTTGGACCGAGAACCCGGTGCTCATCCCCGCGTACTCCAAGAAGTTCAGTCGGGTCGGGCCGTACTCGGAGTCGGGGATGGACGGGATCCTGTCGAAAGTCTCGGAGCGATCCGGGATTCGGTTCAGCAATCACGATCTCCGACGGACCTTCGGCCGGCACATGTGGGAAGCCCTGGGCCGGCGGGATCTCGAGACGGTGAGCCGCGCCCTCGGTCACGAAGACGTCAGGACGACGATGGACTACTTGGGCATCAACCTCTCCGACATGGCCTCCGCGATGGAGACCGCCAACCGCTACACATCCGCGTCCGAATTGTACCTTCAGGCTCGAGGCCAGCGAGCTGGACGGGTCTAAATCCCTTCAGGCCCGTGCCTCATTCTTCGAACCGGTCGAGATTCGCCCTCACGGTGGCACGCTCGTCGAACCTGCCCTGTCCCCTCATGGCGGGCCTCGCGGCCCGGCCCCTTCCCCGGCACATGCAGAGAACTCCCTAAGCCCTTTCTGTTCAAATAACTCCACCGTCTACCGCTGAATTTCGGAGGTGGCACCACCCTTAAATAAGGACTCGCTGCTCCAATGAGCCCACCTATGGCGGACAACACTCCGGTGGCGCGCGTCCCAAAGTACGCTTGGTGGCTCGCCGTTGCGGGCGGGCTGATTTGGGTGCTGTTCGGTCTCGTGATCCTGCTCCTTCCCGGAGATCCTGGAAACAGAGTCTTCTTCACCGGTGACCCCTCCAGCTATTCCACTCAGGCTACAAACGATTTGATTTATTCCGCTCGCCTCGCGGGGGTCTTGTTACTCGTGGCAGGGCTCCTGCTGTCGGCCGTCGGCCTGACGGCCTTCAAACGAGGAGAGAGGTGGGCGTGGTATGGTACCGCAACGCCCCTGCTCACGTTGTTGTTCAGCGTCTACCTTGCAGCCACGGGAGAGAGGGGCTCCGCAATCAACGTATTCGTTCAGTTCCTGACCTTCTGGGTCCTGCAAGCCTTGGCTCTGCTGCTCTCAATCAGGAGCGTCTTCCCCGCGAAACCCGGCGCGGTCATCTCAACCTAGTAGCCTCGGACGCTAGCCCACCCCCAGGCCGAGGAGGCAGAGTCCTCTCGTCATGGATGGCTGCTACGAATGATCGACCTCTTGAACCGGTCGGCGACCGGATTGACTCGGTTCCCTGGGTGCGAGTCGGTGGAGCAAATCCCGTCGGGAGCATGCGAGCGGAAGGTCCAAAGGTTCGTCACCCATTCTTGGTTTGGGAGCCCTTCAGGCCCGTAGCCTACCCCGACCCCGCCGGACCTGGCCATCGAGAAGGGGGGAGGATGGATACATATACTAGATAGATACATATAGTCTCTACCATGGCACAAGTCCTAAAAGCCCCTCGGCCAAGGTATGCAAAACCGGGGGCAAACCCGACTCTCGAGACGATCGAATACGTTCTCGCCGCCCTTCAAGAGGCCGCCGGTCCTGTGAGCCGCAACCGACTCCTCGCGACCCTCGGGGACTGGGGCCATTCCACAACCAGGCAGAGCTTGAATGCCGCAGTGAACTTTCTCGGTGACCAGGGCATGATCGCCGAAGGAAGCAAGGGCCTGATTTGGGTGCCAGAGGCCGCGCAGGAACTCCTTGAGGCGATCCGCAAGGGGCCAAGGCTATAACGGGCCTACGGGCCAAGGACCTCGTCTTGGCGTCCTCAGCGGCGCAGTCGCTCGAGGATCTCCAGAAGGGCTCGGACCCGATCTCGGCGTCCATCGTGCGCAGGATCCGCGCCCTCAGGCCGATTCTCTTAGCAGACTGCCTCCACGGCGAGGTGGTCAAAAGAGACCGGATTCCGAGGGCCCTGAAGGACAAGCATGGAATGGAGAACCTGTTCGTGGAAGACCTGCCCTCCTTCTGGCGGCTCCTCTACACGCTTGTGCGCGATCGCGGCGACCGATACATCGTTGTCGTTGAAATCGTGAATCATCGAACCTACGATGGCTGGTTCCGTGGGCACGGCCGTTAGTTTGGATTCGAGTCCTTCAGGCCTGTGCCTTCCCTTAGGATGAATCGAAATTCGCGTCCACGGCGATACGCTCGTCGAACTGCCCTCAGCTCACCGCCTTCTTCACGAGCGCGCCGATCCTTGCCTCTTCGGTGGCAGTCAACTCCTTCAGAGCGAAGACGACCGGCCACAGGGCGCCTTCGTCGAGGTTCGCCGCGTCGCTGAAGCCGAGCGTCGCGTACCGCGTCTTGAACTTCTGCGCGGGTTGGAAGAAGCAGACGACCTCGCCGTCCTTGGCATACGCGGGCATCCCGTACCAGGTCCTCGGCGAGAGGGCTGGCGCGCTGGCTTTGATGATCGCATGGAGCCGCTTGGCCATGGCGCGATCCGGTTCCCGCATCTCGGCGATCTTCGCGAGGACGGAGCTTTCCCCGTCCGCCTTGTCCGCGCGCGGGCCGCGAGCCGCGGACGTCTTCCGCTCTTGGAGGTACTCCTTCATCGCGGCTCGTTCCTCGTCCGTGAAGCCCGTGAACTTCTTGTTGACCGCGGTGGTGCTCGTGGCGGACTTTTGCTTGTCCTTCTTTGGGCTCATTAGAAACCTCCGCAAGTAGTGATTGACTGTCGTTGAAGCAAAGTTCTGACCGGGTATTAAGGGTACCCACTACTCATCGTGAGAACTCGGTCGGACTCGGGGCCGCCACGTCGCCCTGTCCGAGGGAGGAACGCAGCATGCTTCCGATCGAGATCCTGAACCACCTGGAGGATCCCTTCGTGAGCTCGTGCGTCGTGCACGCATCATGCAACCGGTCGAGCCTCACCGGGTCTCTCTCGAGGATGTAGCTTACGACCTGGGCCATGTTTTCTTTGGAGGTTGGGGCGGGGCACGCCTACTTGGAGCGACGGGCCGCGTTCTCCGCCACGCGCGCTTTTACAATCCGTGTGACAAGTCCTTCGGGCAGGGGTCGGTCCGGCTTGAATTGAAGGGTCCCCTTCCCCGTCTCGAAGGGCTTCATTTCGGCGGAAAACTCATGGCGGACTTGGGCGCTCGCGACGAAGAAGCTGCAGTGGTCTTTGAAGGCCGCATAGTACACGAGCATCCCGTTCTGCCGGAACGCCGGCATTTGGTAGCTGATGACCTCGTCCGCGTCGGGCGCGGCGGCCCTGATGGTATTGCGCAGCCGCTGGAGAGGGGCTCGGAATTTGGGCGGAACGCGGGCCAGGTACTCATCGACTGTCTTCGGGGCGGGGGCCCGTTGCGGCTCCATGGCATCCGAACCTGTGTGAGCGCCTTAAGGGTTCCGCTCCGCGCGAAACGGATCGCGGCAATCTTCATCCGCGAGGGGACATTGGCCGTCGTCGAGCATGGCGCGCAACCTGTACTTCCTCGGCACCGCCGGCTCGGGGAAGTCCACGATGGTCTACGCCTTCCAGGTGTGGATGAACTCGCAGGGCCTCGACTGCATCACCGCGAACCTCGATCCGGGCGCCGAGTCGCTCGAATACTCGCCCGAGCTCGACGTGCGCGACTACGTCAAGACAGAGGAAATCATGCAGGAGCAGGGGCTCGGTCCGAACGGAGCGCAGGTCGCCGCGGCGGACATGATCGCGATGAACGCGAGGGAGCTCGCCGAGGTCCTCGAGACGTTCGAGACGAACTACGTCCTGATCGACACGCCGGGCCAGATCGAACTCTTCACGTTCCGCGCCTCCGGTCCCGTGCTGATCGATGCGCTCGGCCGGGAGGACTCGGTCCTCGTGTACCTGAACGATCCGGCGCTCGTGAAGACCGCTTCCGGCTTCATATCGTCGGTCTTGCTCAGCGCGACCGTGCAGTTCCGCCATGGCCTTCCGTTCATCAACGTCCTGAGCAAGTCGGACCTGCTCTCGGAAGAGGAACTCGAACGGATCGTCAAGTGGTCCTTGGACCCGTTCGCCCTGTACGAGGCGCTCTTCGTGGACCCGGCCACGCCGAAGACCCTCCTGGACGTCGAGTTCCTGAAGTCCATGGAGTCGATCGGCGTGTACCGGCGCGTCCATCCCGTCTCCTCGGAGATCACGTTCGGTTTCGAGGAGATCTACAGCCTCGTGCAACAGGTGTTCGAGGGCGGCGAGGACCTGTCGAAAGGCTGACGGCCCGCCGTCCGTCAGAGGAGTCCGTCGAACAGCGCCAGGATCTCCGGGTGCCGATCCCGGATGGCTTCGAGGACCGACTGCGTGGTGATGCGCTCCGGGCCGACCGACGCGATCGTGCGGATGACCTTGTTGATCGTGTCGTCATCGACGCGGATGAGGCGCTCCTTGATGAGGTAGTGCCTTGCGAGCTCCTCTTCCATCCGGGCGCGCCATCGGGTCTCGTACGCCCGAAGCTTTGATTCGGATGCATCCTTCGCCTCGACCGCCTGCGCGGCGACCTCGCCCGCGAACTTCCCCGAGAGGCATCCGTTCAGGATCCCGCCTCCGGTGAGCGGGTCGATGAGCCGGGCCGCGTCTCCCGCGAGCATGACGCCGCCCGCCACGGTGCGCTCGAGCGGGAGGGAGACGCTCACGGCCCCGGCGACTTCCTCGACGATCTCGCCCTTCGCGAGCGCGGGGGTGCGCGCGATGAGCGCGTCGAGATACCGTTTCGCCTCGGCCCGGTCATGGATCTTCGAGAGGTTCACGCCGATGCCGACGTTCGCGACGTCGGGCGCTTTCCAGAAGACCCACGCGTACCCGCCGGGCGCGCAACTCCCGAGGTAGACGTCGTTCAGGCGGGGATCGCCCGCGATCCCGACCATCGTGTACTGCAGGCACGCATCGATGTCGCGCGTCCGGAGATGGGTCTGGAGGTCCGCCCACCGGCCGACCTGGCTCTCGAAACCATCCGCGCCGATCACGACCCGCGCGCGCACATCGAACGTCTCGCCCATGTGCTCGCACCGCGCCCCGAGCACGGTGCCGTCCTCCCGGAGGAGTCCAATCGCGCTCGTCTTGATCAGGATCTCGGCGCCCGCTCTCGCGGCGTCCTTGGCGAGGTGGCGGTCGAACAGATCCCGCTCGAGGACGTACCCGCACTCGTTCCCGGCGCGCGTCTCGTCGAGGACGAGCGCCGTGCCATCGGGGGCGATGACCCGCGCGCCGTCGACCTCGTGGCAGATGAACCCGTTCGATGGGTCGAGGCCGATCTCCTCCAGCCACCGCTTCGCGACGCCTTCGCCGCAACGGACCGGCGTGCCGATCTCGGACCGCTTCTCGATCAGGAGGACGTCCGCGCCGCCGAGCGCCGCGTACTTCGCAGCGGTGCTCCCGGTGGGCCCGGCACCGACCACGAGGACGTCCACGTCGCGGTCCATTTCGCCCGGCCCATCATGCGTCCCGTTGATGAGGCTTTGCCCCGGCATCGCCGGCGACGACCGGAGGAACAACGAGCCGGAGGCCGGCCCGCTCGAATACCTATTTATCGGCGCGGATACGTATTCGAGGCCATGGAGATGGAGACCCGCAAGGTGCAGAAGCTCGGCTATTCGAGCCTCGGCATCTCGCTGCCAAAGAGTTGGGCGGAGTCGAACGGGATCCGACCCGGATCGCTGCTGAGCCTCGCGGTCGAGGACGATGGCTCGCTGCGGGTCCGCCTCGGGCCGTACGAGGAGTTCCCGATCCCGGCGGAGGCGTCGGTCGATGCGGACGCGTGGGCGTCGTCGGAGGGGGTGACGCGCATGATCACCGGCAACTACATCGTCGGCTGCAACACGATCCGCGTGAAGAGCCGCGAGGAGTTGTCGGCCGGCCAACTGCAAGAGATCCACGAGGCGGTCCGAGGACTCACCGGCCTCACGATCGTGAATCAGGGCCCGAAGTTCGTGACGATCGAGAACTTCGTCGAGCCGACCCGGTTCCCGATCGACGGCCTCTTGCGACGCCTGCACTTCCTCACCTCCCGCATGGAGAAGATCGTGCTGGGTGCGCTGGTCGGCGATGCGGGTGCGACGCTCGGCGAGATTGCGCGGATGGAGATGGAGGTCGACCGCCTGTACTGGCTCGTCGTCCGGCAGCTCTTGCTCGCGGCGCAGAACCGGACGGTCGCGGCGAAGATCGGCGTCACCGAGCCGCGGCATCTCCTCGGCGATCGCGTGGTCGCGGTCAGCCTCGAGAACGTCGCGGACTTCTGGGAGGAGCTCGCCGCCGACGCCGCTCGACGTTTTCCTGCCGGGCGGAAGCCGCCCAAGGCTCTGGCGCGGGCCGTCGCGCCGATCAAACAGCGGCTCGAGCGGCTCGTCGAGACGACGATGACCTCCTTCTTCGCCATGGACGTCGGTCAGGCGAACGAAGCCCTCGATCTGCAGGCGTCGATCGGCGCCGACCTCCCGGGACCGTCGCGGGGCACCGCGCCGCGAACGAATCGAGAGGCGGGCGTCGCGGAGCCTGAATGGGTGTTGCGACCCGTCGAGCACGTCGCCAAGTACTACGGGACGATCGCGCAGATCACGGTCAACCGCTGCCTCGAATCCCCGGCGCGGCCTCGTCCGGCGACGCCGGAAGCGCCGACGTCGTGAGGACGCCTCACCCCTTGCCAATCCGGGCGAGGTAGTCGAGGCGAAGGTCCGCCATCGTCCGCGTCTTTCCCGGGCCCGCTTGCGGCAGCTCCGGCACGAGGACGACGTCCTGCACGTGGCCCAGGAGCGGATTGAGGTTCTCCTTGATTGCCTTCTGGAACTCCCCTCGCAATTTCTCCCGGAGCTCCTCGGATCCCACCCGCTTGGAGTCCCGCGGGACGGCATAGATGACGAGCCGGTGCTGGCCTGTGCCGTCCGTGTCCACCGCGATCGGCTTCGAATCGTACACGAAAGCGTTCCCGATGACGCTCCGGATCTCTTCGGCACTGGTCTTGACGCCGTTTATGTTGATCATGTCGTCGATTCGACCGTGGTGGCGGTAATATCCGCTGGGGAGCCGCTCGATCCGGTCTCCGTGACGGCGGAGCGGTTCCCCGTGCGGGCCCATCGGCAGGCCGGCGTAGTACTCGCGGTCGTGGTCGTAGTTCAGCAGCTCGTTCGACAGGCCGATCGACGGAGGGATGAGGAACACCTCCCCGCGGTCCGCGGGCCGGCCGTCGTCGAGGATGACGAAGTCGAGCCCCATCGCCGCGGTCGTGAAGGTCGAGGGGGCGCACGGCTGCACGACGGTGCCCGTGATGTATCCCCCGCCGATCTCCGTGCCGCCGCAGTACTCGATGACCGGCGCGTACCCGGCGAGGAACATGAGGTACAACATCTCCTCGGGCGTCGACGGCTCCGCGGTCGAGCTGAACCGCCGGATCCGACTCCAGTCGAGGCCCTCCATCGTCCGCTCGGCTTTCCACGCCCGCACGAGCTTCGGGACGACGCCGAGCATCGTGACGCCGGCTCGGGACACGAACTCGCCGAAGGCACGCCGCTGGGTCCCGCCGATGTAGAGCGCCATCGTCGCCCCGTTCACCAGGCTCGCGTAGGTCAGCCAGGGCCCCATCATCCAGCCGAAGCTCGTCGGCCACGCGAGCACGTCGGAAGGCCCGGCGTCGTGATGGAGGTACGCGTCCGCGGCGCTCTTGATCGGCGTGGTGTGGGTCCACGGGATTGCCTTCGGGTCTTTCGTCGTCCCCGAGGAGAAGAGGATGTTCGTGTAGTCGGACGGGCGGCAGCGAACCGCGCGATACGTGTCCTTGTCCCCGAGGAACTCCTCCCATGGGACATCGTGTTTTCGCTCAGTTCGCGGCGCATCCTCGCCGTCCGCAGGGACGACGACGGCGCGCGGGCCGTTCGCCGCGACGACCTTCCCGTAGGTGTCGTGCGCTTTGCCATCGCGAACGGTCGAACCCATCGTGAAGACCGCCTTGGCCCCCGCGATCCGCACCCGTTTGTCGAAGTCCGGCGGTGCGGTGGCGTCGGCGATTCCGACGACGCACCGGCCCGACAAGACGATGCCCAGGTAGATGGCAACCGCCTCCGGAGTCATCGGCATATAGATCGCGATTCGCGCCCGAGGCGGCAGGGCCATCCCGTCGATCCCGTTCGCCACACGGGAAGCGAGCCGTAGCAATTCCCCGTACGTCGTCCGCCGGACCGCCTCGTCGACCTCGGACGCCGAGACGATGGCGACCTTGGCGGAGTCCGCGGGGAAACAACTTTCCGCGATGTTCATCTCCGCCCCGGGGAGCCATTCGGGATGCGTCACGGCAGAATGCGGATCGAGGACGCGGCTGGGAGGCTTTCGAAAGCGGATCCCGAGTTTCGCCACCATCGTCGACCAGAATTCCTCCCGGTGATCCACGGACCATCGGTGGAGGTCCTCGTACGTGCGGACCTGCCGCTCAGCCATGAGCTTCCCGAGGTTCGACTCGCGGATCGATCCGGGCGATGGAGACCAGCCGGGGGCGGGACCCGCCTTCGGGTCGCGGTCCGTGTACGCGAGATCGTGCACGAGTTTGTGGGCGTCGAAATTCCATCGCGAGTTCGAGTCCTCCAGGACGACGGTCCGAAGCTCGGACCACATTCGGACCTGCTCTTTCGTTCCCGGACGGCGGCTTCCGCCTCTGTCTAGGATCTTCGCAAGCCTTCGGGCGGTCGCTGGCGGGACCCCACGGGCCTCGAACAGCGAAGCCGTGACGGTCGACCGCACGGTCGAGAAACCGCAAAGGCGCTCTTAAGGCTGCGGAGCCCGCTGCTCCCTGCGATGGTCCGACTCACTTCGCGAAACCGGGACCGGGCTTCTCCGCCGCCATCGCGCGCTTCGCGTATTCGATGGCGCGGTCCACCGCCTCCCGCGGCGTCGCGACCGCCACGAAGAGCTTCGGATCGACGCCTGCCTTCTCCATCGGCCAGCTGTGGAGCGCGAAGACCGTCTTCCCGAGGTCGAAGGCATGGGCCATCTCGCTGAGGGTGCCGTAGGATCCGTTCACGGCGATTAGCGCGTCCGCGGTGCGGACGATCACGAGGTTCCGCGCGGTGCTCATCGCCGTGGCGATGGGAAGATCGATGAACGGATTCGCGTCCGCCTTATTCCCGGTCGGCAAGACTCCGAGGGTCAGGCCCCCGCCACGCTTCGCTCCTTTCGCGGACGCCTCCATGACGCCGTTCAGTCCGCCGCAGATCAAGACCGCGTCGGCACGTGCGATGAGGAATCCGACCTCTTCCGCGAGCGCGATTCCCTCCGGGGATGCGGTGCTGCCACCACCGATGACTCCGATGATCGGTTTTCGTGACATGGGGGAATTCCTCTGGACGCACGCGCTCGCCTTAAGCCTTTTCCGCAGGGTTCTCAAGGCCGAGAACGACTCGTCGTCAGGAGGTCCGTGAGCCCGTCGAGGGACCGCACCAGAGGGCACGGCGCCGGCGGCTCTCCTCCTCGGCACACGAGGACCGCGTGGAGCCCCGCGCGTCGGGCGCCGAGGTAGTCGGCCTCGAAGCTGTCGCCCACGTGAACGCACCGCTCCTCCGTGGCGTTCGCCTGCGCGACCGCTCGCCGGAAGATGCGGACGTCGGGCTTCTCCGCGCCGACGTCGAACGAGTACGTGATCGTGTCGAAGTACTCCGCGAGGCCGAGTCTCCCGAGGATGGCGGGCAGGCTGTGCGACGCGTTCGAGATGACGCCGAGGCCGTAGCCCGCGTCCCGGAGGGTCCCCAGGACCCTCAAGGACTCCGGGTACGGCTTCCAAGCGACGCCTTTCTCGTATTCCGCGTGGATGTCGTCGAGCATCGCATCGTCCAAATCGAGGCCGAGGTGCTCGATCACCCGGGCGTTCACCTCTCGGAAGAACGTGCCTTCCTTCCCCGATGGGAACGGGCGGATCAGCGTGACGATCGTCTCCGGCGTCCGAAGGAGGCGCGCGATCCGCTCGCGATCCATGAGGTGGCCGCGGGCCGCAAGCACGCGGTGGAAGATGTCCGTCGCCGAGGGTTCGGAGTAGACGAGCGTCCCGCCAACGTCGAGGAAGACATGGGTCACGTCCCGAAGGGCGTCGTCACGGCCGCCCGAACCCGGCCTCGATTCCATCGCGGTGCCGTCCATTGGCCTTGTCCCGTAAAGCCTTGCCGTCGCGCTTATCCGGCGTCCCGACATCCGGACCGCGGCGAGACCATGGACCCGGATCCGACTCGCGCGTACTTCGCCGGCACCGATCGCGACCGCGCAGCGTTCGAGGCGGGCATCAAGCTCGGCGCGATCGCTCACCAGTACGTCGGGACGCCGCTCACCCCATCGAGCGTCGAATCGCTCGAACGCGCGATCGAAGCCGCCACCCGGATTCAGCCGCTCGTCGAACGGGTCCGCGTGCGGATCGATCGGGAGCGTTTGACGATCCGCGGGCCGTACCGCTACGGCGTACTCACGGAGGATCTGCTCAACGTCGAGGTCGCGGTGCGCGTCGGCGGGGCAACGGCGATCGGCGCGCTGCGCTACGTTCCGGAATTGGACTACCCGCTCATGTATTTGAAGGACATCGGCGGGCCGGAGAAGTCCTAATAAGCAACCCTCCGTCTGCGCGGGACCGTGGCCCACGGTCGGGAGGTCGAGGTCAAGTTCCGCCGGGACCTCGGCCTCCTCGAGATCACGATGATTGGCCTCGGCCCGACGATCGGGACCACGATCTTCCTGCTTGTCGGGCCGGGGTACGCGATCACGGGGCCCTCCCTTGTCCTCGCGTTCGGCCTGAACTTCGTCGTGACGATGTTCACCGCCATGGCCTATATGGAACTCGGGTCCGCGTTCCCGGAGACGGGCGGTGGATATCTGTGGATTCGACGTTCGATGCGGGATCCATGGGGATTCCTTGGCGGCTGGATGTCCTGGTTCGGCCACTGCATCGTCGCCTCATTCTACATCTTCGGATTTGGACTGGGGATCGTCGTCGCGCTGAAGACGGTCCTGAACGTGTCGACGCTCGTCCTGGCCGGGCTCGACGAAGGCGCGCTGACGAAGCTCTTCGCGGTCCTCGCTGCGGGCGTCTTCATCATCCTGAACTATCGTGGCACGAAGCTGACGGGCCGGTCCGAGACGGCCGTCACGATTGCGCTCGTCGCGGTCGTCGTCTCGTTCATCGTAGCGGGCCTCCTGCACCTTGGCCAGACCGGCGTGCCCGCGACGAGCTACGAAGGGTTCTTCAAGGGAAACACCGCCGCGGCGCAGTTCCTCTCCCTCCTCGGCGCGATGGGCTTCACGTTCATCGTCTTCGAAGGCTACGAGATCATCGCCCAGACGGGGGAAGAAGCGCGGAATCCGGAGAAGAACATCCCGAGGGCCCACTTCCTCGTGATCGGGCTCTCGACCCTGATTTTCATCCTCGTCGCATTCGTCGCCATCGGGACGTCCGGCAACTGCTCCGGCGGGCCCGGACCGTCCTGCCTGCTCTTGCAATCCGGTGCGGGCGGAGTGACGGGGAACAACAACGCGATTGCGGAGATCGCCGGGCAGGTGATGCCCTTCGGGGTTCAGATTATCGTTTTCGGCGTGGCGCTCGGAGCGGTGGCGGCGCTGAACTCCCTGATTTTCTCCTCGAGCCGGGTGGCCTTCGCGATGGGTCGCGACGGGGGTCTGCCGCGGGCCCTGGGCAGGCTCCACGCGCGCAAGCGGACGCCGCACGTGTCGATTGCGGTCTCCGGTCTCATCATCGTCCTCCTCACGCTGACATTCGACATCAACACCGTGGCGGCGAGCGCGGACATCATGTTCCTCCTCCTGTTCCTGATGGTGAACTGGGCCGCGATCGTCCTGCGTCGCACGATGCCCGACGTGAAGCGGTACTACCTCATGCCGCTCTTCCCGATCATCCCGATGCTGGGCATCGCCTCCAAGTTCATCATCGCCCTCAGTCTTTGGACGATCGAGCCTGTGGCGTGGCTGGTCGCCTTGGGCTGGATTGGCATCGGGCTCACCGTGCACTACCTGCACGGGAAGAAGGAGATCGTGATCGGCGTGACGAAGGTCGTCGAGTCGATCCTCCCAATCCGCCGCCCGCGCTACCGGATCCTCCTGCCGATCGAGGACTTCGACCGCATGGAAGTCGTGGAGTTCGGCGCGCTCGTCGCGCAGGTCGAAGACGCGGAGCTGACCCTGCTGCACGTGATCGAGGTGCCGCCCGCCCTCCCGATCGACGCGATCGACCGGTTCTACGTGAGCGAGGTCCGGTACAACCTCGGCAAGCTGCGGCGGCGCGCAGAAGAACTCGGCGCGTACGCCACCGCGCGGGTCGAGGTGAGCCACAAGGTGTTCGACGCGATCCTCGAGAACATCCAAGAGGACGAGACGGACTTGCTGATTCTGGGCTGGCGCGGCGGCTGGCGGAAAGGCCGCATCCTCGGGTCGAACGTCGACCGGTTCGTGCAGGAGGCGCCGTGCGACGTCGTCGTGTTCAAGAGCGCGAACCTCAAGGCGAAGATCGACCGGATCCTGGTGCTGAACGCGCCGGAGTGGCACGTGTCGTACGCGACGGGTTACGCGATCCTGTTGGCGAAGAAGCACCACGCGAAAATCACGATCCTGAGCGCGGTGCAAACGGACCGGGAACTGGAGAAGGAACGCATCTACAGCGCGAGGCTCATGGAGATGTGCCACACCCACGGCGTCCCGTCCGAGGAGAAGTTCGTGAAGGTCCGCAACATCGTCGACGCGGTCATCGAGGAGGCGAAGGGATACGACCTCCTCGCGGTCGGCGCGTCGTCGGAATGGCGGCTCACCCAGTTCGCCTTCGGGCCGATGCAGGACCAGATCGCCCGCCGCACGGAGACGCCCACCCTCATGGTGCGCAAGGTCCGTCGCAAGGAGGAGTCGGTCCCGATCGAGGACGTCGTGCCGACTCCGGCGGCGACCCCGCCCGAACCGACCTAGCCGCGACTACCATTGCGGCGCGCCGCATCGCATGCAAAAGCGATCGGCCGACGGGACGGAAGAGCCGCATCGCATGCACGTGCGCCACGGGTTCGGAGGACCGATCCCCGGAGGCGCCATGACCGGCATCGGTGCAGGCTCGTAGAGGAACGCGCCGGCCAACGCGAAACCGAGGCCGAGCACGAAGACGCCCGACATGATGTAGGCGAGCGTGCGGTAAGTGGCCGCGGTCGCGAGCAACGCGGCGCAGAACTCCGGGGGCATCTGGCCGCTCGGACAGATCAGGGTGTAGGAGGTCTCGACGCTGCTGGCGGTGAGGAATCCGTAGGCCGCGCCCGCAATCCCCACGAGCATCACGACGAGCCCGACGACGATGACCGCGGTCCTCACGGAGGCCTCGCGATGCGAACGGGCCCGGGCGCTTATCACGTTTGCGCCCGAGGCGCGCCCGTCCATGACCGCTCTCTCCCGCGACGAGTCGCGATTCCAAGGACATGCTGGGTGTTTTATAGCGTGAGGCCCTTTTCGGTGTGCCGCGTGGGTGGCATGGGCGAGGCGCTCAAGATCGGGATTACGGGCCTCCCCGGCGCCGGCAAGACCTACTGCCTTCTCAAGGTCATGGAGATGCTCGAGGCGGACGGCCTCAAGGTCGGCGGCATGATCACCGAGCCGATCGTCAAGCGGAACCGTCGCGAGGGCTTCTACGTGATGGACTGGGCGACGAAGGAGAAGCGCGTGTTCGCGTCCCGCGAGATCCAGTCGAAGACGATGGTCGGCCGGTACGGGGTCGACATCAGCGCGCTCGAGGAGGTGGGCGTCAACGCGCTCCGTTCCGCGACCGCGAACGCCGACGTCATCGTGATCGACGAGGTCGGCAAGATGGAGGTCGAGTCGCCGAACTTCGTGCAGTCGGTCAAGGACGCCCTCGACGCGGACAAGCCGCTCCTGCTCACGCTGCACAAGAAATCCCGCAATCCGCTCCTCCAGGACATCCGACGGCGGGACGACGTGCGGATCCTCGAGGTCACGATGGTGAACCGGAACCTCTTGCCCTACAAGATCGTGAAGCTGATGAAGGGCGAGGTCCTCTGAGGCCGAAGAGATATCCCCTCGTCGGCGCATCGCTGCCCGCGTGAAGCGCCCGTTCCCGATTCGCGAGGTGGCCGAGGGCGCCGCAAGTCTCCTCGTGCCCGACGTGCCGCGACGCCGCGGTCCCGGGAAGGCGGGGCCGTGGCCTTTTTACAACTCGACGATGGCGGTGAACCGCGACATGAGCGCGATCGTGCTCGCTCGCTGGCCCAACCCCATCGGGTCCGCCCTGGACGGGCTCGCGGCGACGGGCGCTTGGGGCATCCGCATGGCCTTGGAGGCGCAGGTCCCCGGGCTGACGTTCAACGATCGGTCGTCCATGGCGGCGGCCCTCGTGCGAGAGAACCTCCGGCGGAATCGTGTCGACGCCCCGGTCGTCGTGGGCGATCTCGCCACCCATCTTTCGAGCGCATCCTACGACTTCGTCGACATCGACCCGTTCGGGCCTCCGTCGCCGTTCTTGGCCGCCGCGTTCCAATCGGACAAGTCGGCGTATGGTCTTGGGATCACGGCGACGGACACCGCGGTCCTCTCCGGGACGTACCCGGATGCCTGCGAACGTCGGTACGATGCGCGTCCGCTCCGGTGCCCCCAAGGCGCCGAGATCGGCCTCCGGATCCTCCTCGGATATTGCGCGCGGCTCGCGGAGGAGCGTCGGTCGACGATCCATCCGGTCCTCTCATTCGCCGCGGAACACTTTCTCCGGATATTTCTCCGCGTGCGGAAAGGGCGGAACTCGCCACCCCTCGGACACGTGGTGCGACGGCGTCCGGGAGAGTTCGTTCCGGTGGAACCCTCGGCTGCAGACGCGATCGGGCCGCTCTGGACAGGACCGATGCACGACCCCGCCATCGTCCGCGCCCTCGTGGCGTCCTCGTGGTCGCTCCCTTCGACGGCGCGGCTCTTGGCGACGCTCCAGGCCGAGGCGGATCTGCCGGCGTACTTCGTGACGACGGACGAGCTCGCGGCGAAAGCGCGCGGCTCCCCTCCTCGGGTCGAGAGGTTCCTCGACGGCCTTCGGTCCGCCGGGTACCGGGCCGCCCGGACGCACTTCCACCCGCGCGGCGTACGGACGGACGCGCCCTACGGCGATCTCTTGCGGGTCTTCATCGAACGGATGCCTACCGGATCCAGGGATGGTTCAACGCCTGCCAGCTGAATCCGAATGCCGCCTCGTTCTCCGTGGCGTAGTGGTACAGGGTGACGACCAGGATCCCGTCGACGACCGACCAGAGAGCGCTCAACGCGAGCCAGTAGAGGACCGCCGCCACGGCCCAGCCGACGTTGCCCGGATCGACGACGATCGACCAGACGAGCGGCACGAGGCCGAAGGAGAAGAGCAGGAGGAACACGACGCCGGTCCCGAGGACGCCCGTCTGACGTCCGCTCCACCGTTCCCGGAGGAGGGCGCGGCTGCGGCGGAACGCCTTCATGGGGCCGATCCCCTCGAGGACCATCGTCGGCAGGACGAACAGCGTCGCGATCGGCCAACCCCATCCGAGGAGGCGCGAGACGAGGCGGCCTCCCGCATCGGACCGGATCGAGGTGATCCGCAGGAACACGCCCACGGTCGCGGCGAAGAACGACCACATCAGGATCTGGAAGAAGCTCGCGTTCGCCGCATAGATCCCGTCCATCAGGGAGGGCCGCTCCCCCTGCAATCGGATGTGCGCCGCGCCGATGATCGCCGCCATGAAGTACACGGACAGGAAGTACGTCACGAGGTACGCGATGAACATCTCCTGGTACAGGAAGCCGCTTGATGGGGACGCGGGCGGCAGCCCGAGGGCTAGGAGGCTCAGCACGACGATGAGCCAGACGAACCCCGTGAAGACGAGCGCGAGGAACGGGAGGGCCATCAGCCGCGGGTTCGTCGCGAGGACCCGCAGGCTCGTGCCGGTGAGGTGCGCGCCGCGGGCGAGCTGCGCGCGGAACCCGGTCTTCGGAGCGGGTTCGTGACGAGTCCTCCGGCCCCACTCCGTCGAGTGCATCCGCCCGCCCGAGCGGGCCGACCCATCATAAGGGTTTGTCAAGACTCCGGCTCGTCCAACGGATCGTACTCGAGGTGACGCTGCTTCCCTTCGTACGGCGCCGAGGCGAGGCGGACGATCTCCGCGGCCTTGATCTCGCCGATCTTCGACACGCGCTTCAGTTCGTCCTCGGACGCGTTGAAGACCGCGCGTACGGAGCCGAAGCGCTCGAGCAGGTTCCGCGCGAGCGTCTCTCCGACGCTCGGCAGGCCCTCGACGAGGAACCGCTGCCGCTGCTCGACCGTCATCGCCTTCGGCTTGTGCCGTAACCCGTAGTCCGCGGCCCCTTTCTCCTGCCGCTTCCAGAGGATGCTGAGGAGGAGCGCCGTCTGATCCTTGTCCGCCGTCGTGAGGACGGGCACGCGCTCGCCGACCTCCAGGGCGAGGAGGGCGCCGAGGATCGATTGCGGATGCTTGAATGTCGAGATCTCCGCGAGGTCCCCTTCGAGGATCACCAAGGGCTGCGGGTACGCCTCGCGCAGCCGTCGCACCTGCTCGAAGAGGCGCTTCCGCACAAGGGAGTTGAAGAAGTCGTAGAGGGCCTTTCGCTCGACGCCGATCGGACCGAGCACGTAGTCGCCCGGCGCGATTTTGCGCACCTCGACGTCGACGCCGAGCTCCCGCAGGCGGTCGGGGATGTCCTCCGGCTCGTTCGAGTCGACGATCAGGGGGATGCGCACGACGCGCCGAACCGGCGGCGCGACGTAAACGTTCCGGTGGGGCGCGTGTCAGCGGCGTTAGCCGAACGATACGAGCGCATCCTTTTTAGCGGCGCCCGCGTCCTGGGGATCCGATGGCCCGGCGGGCGACGGCAACCCTGCTCGCGGCGACGATGTTCGGCACGGTGGACTCGAACGCGCTCGTGCCCGTGATCGCGCTCTATTCGCAGCTCGTGGGCGCGGATGTCCTCCAGACGGGAATCATCGTCGGCTTGTTCTCCGTCGTGCACGCTCCGGCGAATTTGATCTTCGGGCGAATCGCGGACCGCGTCGGCCGAAAGCTCCCCCTCGAGGTCGGACTCGTATGGGACGCCGTGTCCCTGTTCCTCTACTCGCTCGCGACAACCCCCCTCCTCCTCGCCCTCGTTCGGATCAGTCATGGCGTCGGGAGCGGGCTCGTGGGCCCGAGCTCCATGGCGATCATGGCCGACACTTCGCCCCGCGAGAGGAAGGGTCGTGCGATGGCGATCTACGGGATGGCGCTCGCCCTCGCGGTCGTGATCGGCTTCGGGATCGTGGGGCCGATCGTGGAACGCCTTGGTTACTCGGTCCTCTTCTACGTCCTCTCGGCCGGTCTCCTCCTCGGATTCCTCTTCGCCTTGTTCGTCCGCGAGCCCCCGCAGGCCCCCGCACAGGTCATGCCATGGAGCCGTCTCCTGCGCTTCGCGGGACGCCCTGCGCCGGCGGCCGGCTACGCTTCCATCTTCTGCCTATACTTCATCCTCGGGGCGTTCGTCACCCTGGTGCCGCTCCACTTGAAACAGGAGCTCGGCCTCGGACCCCTCGCCGTCGCATTGAGCTTCACGGCGTTCGCAATTCTCTCCCTCCTGTTGCACTACCCCGCGGGAGTCCTCGCGGACCGGTACGGACCCGCCCTCCCGGCCGTGATCGGCCTGATGGCCGTCGCGGCCGCGATGGCGACGATTCCCCTCTTGACCAACCTGGCGTCCCTCCTCGTCCTGATGGCCCTCTTCGGGGTCGGACACGGCTTCGTCTTCCCCGCCGCGTCGACGCTCGTGTCCCGGGGTGCGGATCCGGAACAGCACGGGCTCGTGACGGGGCTCTTCTACGCCCTCCTTGTGACGGGCGTCGCGGTCGGGGCGCCCGCGATGGCCGCTGTCGCCAGCCGCACGAGCTTCGCGTTCGGGATCTGGGCGAGCGCCTGGATCTCGCTTCTGGGGATGGCCTTCCTCGCGCGGGCGATCCACCTCGGTGGCGGCGGGAAGGTCGGTGCCTCGACGACGGCCGCCCGGGATCCCAAGTAGGCTCCCGGCTCGAGGTCCCTTCACCGGACCTACGGTTCCATCTGTACTCATTCTCAACCGTTGCGGTCGTTGCGAACCACATCCCGATACACCCCACAGTCTGTCGCTTATCCGCGGGGGTGGACTGAGGACGGCTCATGCACGCATTCGCGTACGGTGCGCGACGCGTGAAGGGACACGCGAGGGCAGGGTTCGCCTTGCTCTTCGCGCTCGTGGTCGTGGCCACGGGCGTCTCCGCCTTCGGTGGCGGGGGCATCGCTCCTTCCGACGTCGGCACGAACAGCACAACGTATGGCGGGCGGGCGTACGGGGTGTCGACAAGCATCCCGTTGATCGGCGACACGACGTATGCGGACACCGGGGACCTCCCGGCGGACGGAGGCGTCCTCTTCGCCGACTTCACGCCCGTCGGTGACTCCGTGGCGTCGGCGACCGTGTTCCTGTCCTACACGAGGGGTTTCCTCGATGGTGGGCGGAGCGAAGTCTCGGCTTCCGACGTGGCGTTGCTCCCCGGTGACCCGCTCGAGGTCGTCGCGAGCTTCGCCTATGCAGGAGCCACGGCGACATGTGGCGGCGCAAGTGGAACGAGCGAGATCCCCGACTTGACGGTCGCGGGAGTGGAGGTCCCCGTCACCGGCGAGCCGAACCAGGTCTATTCGATCCCGGGCGTCCTGACGCTCGTGATCAACGAACAGATCGACGGCTCGAACGGCGGCACGTACGACATGACCGTGAACGCGCTCCACCTCGTCCTCGCGACGGGGATCGAGGCGGTCGTATCCAGCGCGCGCAGCGTCGTGACGTGCGGCACCGGGGATGGTGGCGGTGGCGGCCTCGGGTTGTTCTCGTTGGGAGCCGAAGGCGTCTCCCCGACGAGCGGGATTACCCCGATGCACATCCCCTCCCACGATTTCATGACAGGCGGCGGGTTCTTCTTCGCCCAGGATGGGCAAGCGACTTGCAACGGGGTACCGTTCAGCGGCGACCGGATCAACTTCGGGTTCAACGCAGGGCCCCGGCCGGGAACCTGGCCGGACGTCAAGGGCCACCTGAACTTGGTCGATCACGGCCCGAACTGTGAACACCACCTCGAAGGCACCGACGTCACGGACTACTTCCCGTGGCCTCCGGATGACGAGCAGCACTGCCGCCGGTGGGCCGGCGACGCCACACTCGATGGCGTACCGGGATTCCACTACGCGGCCGTCACCTGCGACTACGGGGAGCCGGGCCGGGACGACCGGTTCGCGGTCGGCGTCTGGACCTCGACGGATGAGAGCCAATCGCCGGTCTACTTCGTGGACAACTTCGATGGAAGCCCACCTCCGGAGGGCGGAAACCTCCCTGGCGGCAACATCCAGTTGCACGTATTCGGGTAGAGTCCGAACCGCGTGACCTCGCGGCAAGCGAGGCCACGCACCTCTTCTTTTGTTTCCTCCTCCTCATGCGTAAAGCCCTGAGTCGCTCTCCCATTCGAACCTTCCCTGGATTCGCTCCGCTCTTCGAGACGATTGCGCGGGAAAATCACGGGTACCGATCACATGCGTCCTGTTTGACGGCTAAGCCGCCAACGCACCACCGACGGGTGCAAATGTGGCTATGGCGGTTAGTGGCGGCGGGCTGAACACGTCGCCCTTGCGAGCTTCGTGCGTACACCCCCGCTCTATCAACGTCGTCGACTACGACGGCCATAAGATGCCTCGTCTTGAGGGCGGTTTCCGGCTTAGATGCTT
>DASPZJ010000004.1:0-50304 GCA_035636315.1 Thermoplasmata archaeon | reverse complement strand
CGAGCCGGCGTCGACGGAGACCGGGGGACGACCGGGGGACGTGCCAATCGTCACGAGGATCGGGGAGCCGGTGATCGAGATGAGGGTCGCGCCGAGCAGCAGGACGCTGATCCCGAACGAGTGGGTGTTCGTGACCTCCATGGTCCCGACGATCGTGCCGCTCGGGCCGGAGAGGTGGACGACCTGCGAGACGCGGGCGACGATCGAGAGGCCGGAGTCCTGGTAGAGGAGGAAGTCCGTCTTCAGGATGTCGGGGTTCGCGATGACGGTCGCGAGAAGGAGGACGGAGAGGACGGGCAGCGGCGCGAAGTAGCGCTTGCGGCCCCAGGGAGCCGGACGGAAGGAATTCGGTCGAACCGCGCGCACGAAGATCAATCTCCCAGGTCTGACACGGGCATCCTCCGGTCGACCCCAGGGTACACGCCGGTACGGCGACTTAATGGTTCCGCGGTCCGGCGTCTGGTCGAGCGGAGGTAGAGTCACCGTCTCAATAACCGGAAATTCCGCCAAAACACTTATAGGGAAGTCTGCGCGCTGAGGGCCGACCCGGTAAGCACCGGCCTGCCCACCGAGAGAGTCAGGAGTCCGAGATGCTCAAAAACCAGTCTGTTCCTGTCGCTGCGGTCGTGCGAAGGGAATTCTCGGAATCCAAAATCATCGCTGCAATCCCCGCGTACAACGAAGAGAAGACGATCGGTAGTGTCATCCTAGCAACCCGTCCCTACGTGGACCGGGTGCTAGTAGTCGACGACGGCTCTGAGGATCGCACGGCTTGGATTGCGGAGCAGGCGGGGGCGACGGTGATCCAACATCAGAGGAATCGTGGATACGGCGCTGCGTTGCGTTCCTGCTTCGAATATGCGAGAACTAACGGCTGCGAGGCCCTTGTGATTCTAGATGGGGATGGCCAGCACCGGCCGGAAATGATTCCACGCGTCATTGCTCCTATCACTGCGGGAGAGGCTGACGTAAGCATTGGCTCCAGGTTTCTGGAAGGTCGGAGGTCGAGCAGCGTCCCACGATACCGAAAATTCGGCATCGGAGTTATTACGAGGCTGACGAACTTGGGGACCCATCGAAACAGAAAGCTGAGGGACGCGCAGAGCGGCTTCCGTGGGTACTCACTCGCGGCCATTGAGCTGATCAATCCCCGGGAACCGAGGATGGGCGCAAGCACTGAAATCCTTTGGGAAGCCGACCGGAATGGGCTTCGCATCGTCGAGGTTCCAATCGAAGTCGACTACGACAGGCCTTCGTCCGGACGAGGCCCTGTTCGCCATGGCTTGAGCGTTATCGGCTCCATGATCCGATACGTCGAGATGAGACATGCGCTGCTCTTCTTTGCTTTTCCCGGTTTTTGCCTTTTCACGGTTGGTGTGGTCTTGGGCCTGTTTGTGGTAGAAGGCTACTACCGAACGACGCAACTGGCCGTCGGCCTCGCATTAGTTACGGTCTTAATGGTCGTTGGTGGGATGCTGCTTTCATTCACAGGCCTAATCCTTCATGCGCTGATCAACGTGAATCAGAGGGGCGCCTAGTGTGGTTTCGTTGCGAGGAATCCGTGAGTTCATCAGAGGGCGGGGATGACTAACAAAGAACGTTACAGAAAGGTTCTTGTCACAGGCGCTGGCGGGTTCATCGGCCACCATCTGGTAAAGGTCCTCAAGAAGAAAGGATTCTGGGTCCGCGGAGCTGACATTAAGCGCCCTGATTTCGAACCGACTCCCGCCGATGAGTTCCTTCTCGGCGACTTGCGAGTGTTTCAAAACTGCGAGCGCGCCGTGAAGGAGATCGATGACGCGTATGGACTTGCGGCGGACATGGGTGGAATCGGATACATCACGGCCTTTCATGCCAATCTCGCGAGAAACAACGTGCTGATCAACTCCAATATGCTAGAGGCGGCGCACAAGGAGGGAGTGAGCCGATATCTTTACTCCTCCTCGGCATGCGTTTACCCCAGCTTCCGTCAGAATCAAGAAGAGAACGTCGCACTGAGAGAAGAAGATGCCTTACCGGCGGATCCCGAGAAAGGATATGGATGGGAGAAGCTATTCTCGGAGCAGCTCGCGACGTACTATTTTGAAGACCACGGATTGGACGTTCGAATCGTGCGGTTCCACAACGTCTACGGTCCCTTGACGACTTACGAGGGCGGCAGGGAGAAAGCTCCCGCGGCAATCTGTCGCAAGGTTGCCGAAGCAGATGATGGCGCTGCCATCGAGGTTTGGGGTGACGGGAATCAGACTCGAAGTTTCTGCTACATCGATGACTGCACGGACGGCGTTTTGCGAATCATGGACTCGGATTATAGAAGACCTCTCAATCTCGGCACAGAGGAACTTGTGAGCGTGAATGACCTCGTTGACTTGACGTGCAATGTTGGGGGTAAACGGCTCAGGAAGGTGTACAAGCCCGGGCGGCCCCAAGGCGTCCGGGGACGCAACAGCGACAACGCCCTTTTGCGCCGAACCATTGGATGGGAACCGAAAATCCCGTTGCGCGCGGGGTTGGAAGCGACGTACGAGTGGGTATGGCAGGAACTCGATCGGCAAGGCCGAGCCCGACCACCGGGGCCCTTGGCCGTGAAGGCTGCTTGACGAAGCTTCGCGTCCGCGCTCTTGAGCTTGAGCCAGAGGATGGCGGCAAATGAAGGTCCTCGCAGTCGCATCAACGATGGACTTGGCCCTCAAACTTGGATGCACTCCTTCGTGGTGGCAGCTGTGGAAGGCATTGCACGAAACCGGGCACCAGGTGATCGTCACTCCGTATCTCGGAGACCCCGTTGAGGCCTTGTGGTGGCGGACCTACCCAAACCCTTGCAGAACCGAAAGCGCCCTCTTCAACAAGTATCTAGCCTCCAGAAAGGCGTCAGGCAAGTCGCCTAGCCGAAAAACAGCACTCAGTCCACTCTTCCGAAAGGTCATCGAGCTCCGAATCCGCCCTCGGTGGATGAAGCATCTCCAGCACATCATCACAGAGGAGCGAGACATTGATGTGCTTCTCTTCATGAATGTACCAATCAATCACATTACCGGAATCCCGCTATCGATTTCTGAGGAGTATGGGATTCCGGTCGTATTCTATGACGGAGACATGCCGTCAGCCTTGCCAGACCACGCAGTCCAGCGCGGACTGAGGTTCAGTTATTACGAAGGTGCCGACTTGTCCGAATTCGACCTGTTCTTGGTGAATTCGGAGGCTGTCATACCGAGAATCAAACAGATGGGGGCGAAGCGAGTCTCTCCATTTCATTACGCTATCGACCCGGACCTCTTCACGCCGCTGATCGTACCTCGGAAGCAGACAGACGTAGCTTACTATGCGCTCAGCAGCACAGCGAGGGAGGCCTGGATAAGGGATATGATTACAATTCCGAGTCTCAAGCTTGAGCATCGAACGTTCCGGGTTGCCGGAGGCCGATTTGACGTGGACCTTGGGAATGCAATGCATGGAGGAGATCTAACGTACAGCGAGTACAGACGATTCTGCTGCACCAGCTCCATTAATCTGAATATCACGTCCTGGACACATGCGACAGCTCGGGGTACCTCAACTTCAAGGCCGTTCGAACTCGCGGCCTTCGGATGTTGCATCGTTTCCCAGCCCTACGATGGGATAGAGCTTTGGTTCAAACCAGAAAAGGAAATAGCAATTGTACACAGCGCGGATGAAGCCTCAGCGCTGTACGAGGAACTACTGAGCCATCCAGAAGTGGCGTCGGCTCTTGGAACTCGGGCGCGCGAGAGAGTGCTAAGCGACCACACCTACAGACAACGGGCAGTGCAACTCACTCGCCTCATTGATGATACATAGCGAACGCCATCAAAATCGAACCTGACTAGATCGTCAAGTAAACGAGAGAATCATACCAATGACGAGAGACCGTATCGCAATCATCACCCATTCGGATCCAGCGGTCTTGTCCAACGGTCTACAGGTCAGGTGCTACCAAATGGCGAGCGCCCTGGCGGAACATTATGAAACGCAGGTGTTCTACCTCTCGCCACGTCCGGACATGGCCGCGCATGACACAAAGGTTGGGTTCTCCACCCGGAACATCTCGGTGCCATGGAAACCCCCGGTGCATCACGGCAGCGCAGACTGGGTTAGGCAGTTGCTGTACCACTCTGGTTGGGGAACGTCCCGACGGCTTCGATCCTTGCTGGAAACCTACCGCCCTCGCGTCGTAATCGTAGAGTATCCCTATCTGTACCGGATAGTAGATCGCATTTCGAGGTCTCTCGATATGAAGGTGGTTCTCAGCGAACACAACGTGGAACATCGAGCCGAAAGAATGATTGCGAGGTCGTGGTGGCCTCTGGTGTATCTTGTAGAGCGACACGCGGTGAGAAAGGCGGACGCAGTTATTGCACTGAGTCGCGAGGATGCAAGAGAACTGGCCCATGATTTCAGACGCCAGGATGTCGTCATTATCCCAGTGGGTATCGAAATCTCTCGATTCACCCCAAAATGGCTGCCATCAGCCGGGGATACCAATTCGAACTTGCCATGGGCCAAGCCGCGACTCGTGTTCCATGGAGACTTCAATCACGTGCCGAATAGGCGCGCGCTGGAACGTATCGTGAGCACTGTCCTCCCACGGGTAAGCGCGCTCGTTCCTGGAACCGAGCTTGTGGCGTTCGGAAGGGGTTTGGCAAAGCAAACGGACGCAGGTCTACGATACTTGGGATTCGTTCCCGATGTGCTGGAGATTCTGCAGGGCTGTGACGTCGCCGTCGTCCCGGTTCTTGAGGGCGGAGGGGTGAAGGTAAAAATCCTCGAGTATCTCGCCTGTGGCATCCCAGTTGTGACCACGAACCTCGGCAACCGTGGCCTTGGTCTGACTGATTCTGTCAACGCGTTCATTTCGGACGATATCGAAGGCGCATTCTCGTCCGCGGTGGTTGCTTTGCTAAGAGACAATGACCTTCGCAAGCGAATCGGCAGCCAAGGGAGAGAGCATGTCATTTCTCATTTCGCGCTCAATCATGTCAACACGCTCTTTCTCGAAGCCATCCAGAAGGTGGCCAGATGACGGATCATGAGGATGGGGAACGAACTGGTGGTCCCGCGACCCAAAAACCTGAGCGCTTCCTGTTAGTGGTCGTCGTTAACTGGAAAGGTGGCGAGAACACAATACAGTGCATTGAATCCCTGCTGTCGCAGACCACTATCGGGTTCGAGTTGCTAGTCGTCGACAATGGCTCCTCTGACGCGGAGCTAGTGACCCTGAAAGGCAAATTTCGAGACGCGATTGAAATCGCCCGATTGAGCGTGAACCTGGGTTTCCCCGCAGCGTGCAACCGGGCCTTTGTGCGAGCCATGGAGGAGAAGTATCGATACGTGATGCTCGTGAACAACGACGCAAGATTAGATCCGAGGGCAGTCAACGCTTTGGTGAAGACTGCGGAAGTTGATGAAACAATCGGGGCGGTAGTCCCAAAAGTCTACTACTGGCACAGACCGAGTGTCATCCAATGCGCCGGCGGCAGAATATCCCTCGCTCTCGGGATGACGATTCACTATGGGATCAATTCGACAGACACGGGAGAATACGATCGAGTCTGCGATGTCGAATTCGCTGAAGCGTCTGTTTGTGTCTACCGGGTTGAGGCCCTGAGACAGGTGGGCCTGTTCGATGAGAACCTCTTTGCGTACTGGGAGGATGCAGATCTAAGTATGCGCCTGCACCGAGGTCGCTTCAGAATCGTTTATTGCCCAGTGGCGAAGGTGTGGCACAAGGTCTCTCAGAGTGCGCCACCGCATACGAAAACGTTTCTGTTCATTCGGAATGCACTCATTTTCGCGAATCGGTACTGCTCCGGTGTGCGAATTCTGTCCGCGCTCCTTTCGATTCTGGGCATTCAGACTCCGATATTGATGCTCCAGTCCCTCGACCGGGCAGAGTCAGCACGCGAGAAACACCAAGTACTGCTTGCCCCTTTGCTGGCGATACTCTGGCACGTGAATCCTTCCAGAGTCAGCGACAGTTTCTGGAAACCCGTATGATGGAACGTGAGGGAAACAGGATAGAATGCTCGGTTACATCATTTCGGCGCTGATAATCTCACTCGACGTGCTGGTAGCCGTCGCTGGTTACCCGAGTCTAGCGACGCGTGGCATTATCTATTGCGCATCGGTGCTCATCGGAGGCCTTGCATTCGAGTTTCAGAAAAGGAACACGAAACCGAGGCTCCCGAGAGCGCACCGATCGGGATTGAACGAGATGTGGGGAACGGCATCAAGGGGAATGCTGCGAAGGGTAAGTCTCGCAACAAGTCTCTGCTTCTCGATGGTCCTTTCGGCGTCATTGATCGTGTTCTTTGTTTTCAGACAGGACCTCGCATTGAGGGCGATTTTCTCTGCCATAATGGCTATCATCATCGTAATCCAGCTGTGGGCCGGAATGTATCGTGCAACATGGGGACGGCTTGGCCTGGTCGTAGAGTTCGCGATTTTTGCATTCCTTGGGACCCTCGAGCTTCGCGCCTTGCACCCGTTCTATTACGGAGACTTGGATCCGATTGTCCACGCGAGTTTCGTTGATAACCTGACTCGGACGGGAACGATATCGTCGGACACCCTGGGAATATATGTGAGCTTCCCGGTTTTCCATGTGCTCTCGTCCGAGATTTCACAACTAGTCGGCACGGGAAGCTTCGAGTCGATGTTCATCTGTGTCCTCTTGGCGTCTGCCGGAGGGCTCATCGCGTTCTACGTCCTCGCCAAAAGAGTCCTAGGAGGGATCCTCGGCGCGGCAGTCGCTTCGCTACTGCTAGCCACTGGATTTGAGTGGCTGTACATCGCCATAAGCCCTCGACCGCAGTCGCTCAGCATGATCTTCTTCATTTTCGTGCTCTCGATTCTCTCCGTTCAAGGTCGGTTTGGGCTGTCAAGGGCCTCCGTTTTCGCGCTGATCTCGGTCGTTTGGATTCTGACGCATCAGATCTCCGTCCTGTTCGCAATATCTTTTGTCGCGTTCAGCTTCGTGTTGGACAAATTGGGCTTCGCACCATCCAACGCATTGCGAGTCAGCCTGAACTCGCTGTTGTACCTGGGCGTCCTCCTCGCGGGATACTGGATGGTCATCAGCTCGTTTGGCAATTGGCTTGTTCCTGTCGTGGCTCAGCGTCTGACAGGGTTTACCGAGTATCAGTATTCACAACTGTATAATGTGGGAGGACTGTCCGATTTGTCGTTCCTAATCAATACCGTCGGCTTTGCTCCCCTCCTCGCTCTTCTCGTTCTATGCTTCCTAAGGTTAGCAACTCACGACGTCCAAGTCAGTGACATCCGCTCCTGGAGTACACTGGCGCTCGCGGGGGCCGTCTTCTATTTTCCCAATCCACTCTGGCTCTCTCCGACTTTTGCTGGCCTCGGGCTCGACAGACTCGGCAGGATTCTTGAGCCGATCATCGTACTTGGCGCATCGTTGACTCTGCTCAGATTATTGAAGGGCGCTCGATCCAACGCGCACAGCCAAGAGAAGGTAGCAATGGTGGCAGCAATCGTTGTCGTGTCTCTTGTCGCCGGCTTCACAGCATCGAACGGCCTACGGCCGAATTCTGATTCGCTCACTGACCTTCTTGGCATACGGCAGCCTAGACTTTTCTTCGACGCTGACGAGGTCAGTGCCGTAACGTTCGTCACCATGCATCTCGGTCCAAAGGCGACGATCAATTCTGATGTTCCCACGTCTGCGTTCCTGCTAAGTCTTGGCTACATCAAGGCTACACCGTTTTCCGTCTACGAAAACGGCACGCTCGTGAATTCATCTGGCTACTCAATCGTGAGAATCGAGGCATACGGAAACGGCGGCATTCTGGTGCTACAAGCTGAATCCGCCAACAGCTTCGCTCCGTTGATTCGTGCATACTCAAGAATCACTGACCTGCCTGACGCCGCCACGTCGCCTTCAAGTGTGATTTACAGCTCAGGCTCGACGCTTGTGTTCATGAGTACGGGCCTATGAAGAAGAGACCGGATCAAGGACCTCTGCACCAATGGAACAACTTCAGCCCTCCGAATTGCTGACTTCCGTGTTCCTCTGTCCAAAATGCAAACGCGAGCTCAGGCGGCGAGAGGGAAGAGCTATCGATTGCGCATGCGGTTGGCGGTGCAATTCGGAAGCCGACCTCTGGAGTTTCGTGGGGAACCAGCAATACTATTTTGGATCTAACAGAGCCACGACGCGTCTGTTGCTCGAGAGAATGGAACAAGGAAGCTTGCCTCCCGGAGAAGTCTTTTCTGGCAAGGAGAGGTTGGAAGGTGAATTTGGTTGGGACTACGCGGTCGGATGGAAACGAGCCGACATTCTTCAGTATCTAGATCTTCGGGACAAAATTGTTATCGATTTCGGTTGCGGCTGGGGCACCTATTCCGTTCCGGCGGCTCTGCAGGCAAGGGGCGTAATCGCGGTGGACCTGACGGAAGAAAGGCTAAGGCTGCTGGCCCTCCGCGCACGCCACGAGAAACTAGCAAACATGGCCATCGTGCACGGAGATGCTGCGAGAATGCGTTGGAGAGACAACTCCTACGACATAGCGATTGTGGTAGGACTCTTGGAGTGGCTGCCTAGTGGGTTTGATGAGTCCCCGCGAGCAGTTCAGCTCGAGTTCCTCAGAAGAATATACGGGGGTTTGAGACCCGGCGGCTCGCTTCTCCTCGGCATTGAAAACAGGTTGAACCCGTTCTACTTCGTGGGCCATACCGATCATGGCGAGCTCCCGTTCACCCCTCTTCTGCCTCGGGCGGTCGCAGGTCTGCTCACGAGAGTCTTCAAGCGCGAGAGGTTCACACACTACTTGTACACACACTCTGGCTACCGCAAGCTGTTGCGGACCGCGGGTTTCCAAGAAGTTCGATTCATCTATCCAGTCCCTACGTACAAAGAAACGGTATTCTTGGCCACTTCGTTGCAGCCGGAGACAATGGGGGACTATCTAGCCAATCGATACGTCGGCCAGTACCATCGACTCGCCCGAAAGCTCGAAATGCACGCATTGAAGAGTGCTATCAGGCTCCGTCTTGCTGAATTCTTGGTTCCGACATACTATGTGGTTGGTGAGAGACGTTGATTCTTGACGGCGAAATTGAGCAGGCTACGCAGGCTATCCTTCCAACCCGTGGAGAACGAGGCAACTATGACGTGGTCACCCGGGGGGACAGTCGTGGGAGGAATGGTTCGCTTACCGTTGTTGTCTACCGGAACAAGAGCCCAATCGCTGTGGTACGGGCGCCTCGCACGAGGCATGATGAGGCCATTCGAGAGGAACATGCTAACATGATCCATGTTTCCAGAATGTTCCCGAGGGAGGAGGAATCGCCGCTCCCGCCAGTCTTTGGGACAGTGGAGATAGCCGGCAAGTCTTTCCTCGTGATTGGGCTCGTGCAGGGAAAAGTTCTTTCATCCTTTTTTGGACGCGCGCAATCTGCAAACAGGAGGGCTGCGCTGCGGCTTGGGCCACGGGTTTCATCGTGGTTGAAGTTCTTCCATACTCGTGGAATGATCTACGCGGAAGGCGCACGCAATCCGCAAGTGGACACCTCTCGACCCTGGGGCTCGGGACCGACGCACGGCGATCCGTTGTGTCGGAACATTGTCATAACGGATAATGGCCGTTTGTGCGTAATCGATTGGCGGAGCTTCTCGGTCACCCGCGCGCAAATCGTTGACCTCATGGTGTTCCTCATCGATTTGGCGTCTTGGACATTGGGGTCAGACAAGGATTTGATTAGCGAGATGTTCCTTTCGGACGGCGGCTTTTATGCTATCGCGCGCGAGGTTCTGCGTGCCTATGACGGACGGATGTTGGACGGAGACACCGTCCGCTCAGCTGTCGATGCGTATCTTGAGTATGCCCGGACGCGAAGCGTCGAGATCGGAGATCCGCGCCTCCAAGATGCATATGCGAACCTCGAAACACAATTCAAAGGGTGTGAGCATGAGATCTCATTCACCTAGCACTAGACCAGCACGACAGTCTCTGAGTTTCCCGGGAATGTTCGAGCACATCCGGATGACGTCGCTGCGTTTGGGAAGTTGATGCGGTGCAAGTGCAATTGGGGAAATCGCCCTGGGACCTATACCTCGTCGCTGCGTATTCGGCGGCCGTGGCCATCGCGCTTCTCTCCCTTGAGGCCGGTCTTTACCTCACAGTGTTTCTCATCGCGTTTGTTCCGGGATACCTACTCATCGCAGCCATCTTCCCCGCCGACAAGCAAATCGACTGGACAGAACGGGTCGCCCTAAGCATCGGTCTCAGCTTGGCCGTCGCGGCGGTGGTGGGTCTAGGGCTCAGTTTCACCCCGTGGGGAATCCGCTTCGTTCCTCTAACCGTCGTGCTCACCACCGTCACCCTCGTGAGCGCACTGGTGGCTTATCGGAGGCGTATGCGATTACCGTCGAACTTGAGGCTCTCGGCCAAGTTTGACCTTCGAGCGCCAGCGTGGCGAGAATACGAAACTCTTGACAAAGCTCTTGTGGTGGGGCTCGGTGCTGGCATTATTGTTGCATTTGGAACCCTCGGCTACATACTCACAACGCCGGCACCCGCGGATCGGTTTTCGGAATTTTACATTCTAGGATCTTCGGGAAACGCTTCTGACTACCCCACGCGGCTTAATGTGTCGGAGCGCGCGGCAATAACACTCGGCCTCGCGAATCACGAGCTCGCCGCCACGACTTACACCCTTCGAATAGACCTCGTCGGCGTGAGAATCGTCTCAAACATCACTACAGGGCTCAACGAGACAGTCGATCTGAACCGAACGAATTGGTCGTGGTTCAATATCAGCCTCGAGAACAGCCAGACGTGGACACAGCCGTATGCCTTCCAAATCGAGACTCAGGGCCTTTGGAAAGTCCAATTCCTCCTGTTCAAAGATCAGGAACTCGCGGCACCGTACCAGGAGTTGCATCTGCTCATTAGGGTTCCGCGAGGGTAGTCATCAGTTCCGAATAGGACTTGTCAAAATCGGACCAGATTCTCCGCGAATGAGCAAACACTTAACTGAGAGCCAAACACGAGCGCTTACGGTTTTTCTGTGGTCCACGAAGCAACCGCGCCACAGCGTAACATCGGAGCCAGATGAGCGGACATTGAATCGGAAGCGGGTTCGAGACCTCCTTTGCGGTTAGGCAATTCGTTGCCAGCGCGAGGTCGCAGCGGGTGGTTTGCCACGAGGCTGTCGGTAGGCTGAGTTGGGTAGATCGACCTCCCACCCTAGAATCGCGAGTTTCGGCGCGGCCCCCCGTTTCCGTCTGTACACTACCCTTTAGTATCGAAAGCCGATGCGTTGCCGTTTCGCAACCCGGAGGGAGAGACCTATCGAACCCGGCTCAGGAGGATCCCGTCCATGATTCCCGGCACAATCATCCGGCCCCTGAAGCGCCTCGTCGACGAACGTGGGTACCTCATGGAAACGATGCGGCTCGACTGGCCCGATGTCTTCAAGAACGTCCCCATGTCGTACGTGTCGCTCTCATACCCCGGCGTCATTCGCGCTTGGCACGCGCACCCACGGACCAAGCAGCGGGACAGCTTCGTCGTGCCCATCGGCGTGATCAAGGCCGTCGTCTTCGACGAGGCGACGGGGGAGGTGAACGAGCACATCCTCGGCGAGGACAACCCGGTCCTCCTGTCGTTCGACGGCTCGAAATGGCATGGGTTCAAGTGCATCGGTACGAAGCCGTGCCTCCTGATCAACTTCCCGGACAAGATGTACGACTATGGGAACCCGGACGAGGCTCGACGGCCGTTCAACGATCCTAAGATCCCGTACAACTGGGACATTGTCATGAAGTAGATTCAGGTGTGTGACGGGCAGCGCCTTGCACCAAACTGTTGCACGCGATGCGTGACGTCGCCTCCGGACAGTCCCCCAGAAGGAGGAGCCGCTCCGTATACTCCCGGGAACAGTGTAGCGCGGTCGGGACAGGCCACTGAAACTCGCGGTCACAGTTCCGATGCGCGTGGCAAATCCATCCGCCAAACAAGTAGCTCATCGTGGTGTCAGGAATGACCGTGCGAGGCGGGGAGGCATATTTTATATCCACCGGGACCATCGGCGCCTCGCCTCGCTTCCAGATCCCGTTCAATCCGAGCACGGAGGAAATTCCATAAGATGGTCGTCCTCGTCACCGGCGGCGCCGGTTACCTTGGCTCGCTGCTCATCCGCGAGCTGCCGAAGAGCAAGGCCTTTGCCGGGGATTCGATTCGCGTTCTCGACACGATGCTCCGAGAGCGTTACGTCTCTCTATGGAGTCTACCGAAGGGCGCCCGTTATGAATTCCTTGAGGGAGACGTCCGAAACTCGGACGATGTGAGGCGTGCCCTCGCCGATGTCGACGTCGTCTTTTCCTTGTCCGACATTACGAACGCCGCCATCTCCTTCGACCGAAAGGAGCTAACTTGGGACACGAACCACAAAGGCGTCCTGAATCTATTTACTCGCGCCTTGAACGCCGGCGTCAGGAAGTTCGTGTATACATCTACCTGCAGTGTCTACGGCCCGACCGCGAGCGTCGTAACGGAGGACGCGGAGTGCAATCCAGCATCGCCGTACGCGGAATCGAAACTTGCCGCGGAGCGGGAAATGCACACCCGGGCGGCCGCAGGAGGCTTCGACTGGACGGCACTCCGTCTCGGGACCGTATTCGGCTGGACCATCGGCATGCGGTTCGACACGATCGTCAACCGATTTACATACCTTGCAGCCCAGGGACGTCCACTTACGGTCTATGACACAGCCTGGCAAGAGAAGCGGCCGTATGTGGCCGCGAAGGACGTAATCCAAGCCTATCGAATCGCCGCGACGGAGGCCAAAGCGAAGGGCCAAGTCTTCAACGTCTTGCACGAGAACTCAAACATGGAGACAATCATCGGCGCTATCCGGACCGTGTTTTCCTTTGTCGACGTCACGACGACGAAGACCCCGAGCCTGAACCAGTTGTCCTACGAGGTCGACGGCAGCCGTTTCCGGGCGCTCGGCTTCCGGCCGAAGGTCGGAATCGTCGAGGGCATACGTGAACTTGCCCAGAAATTTGAGGGCGTCCGGCCTGTCCGCGTTCCGAGGGCAACTTTGGAGGCGTAGGCGTGGACGTGCTGCTCATCATCGGCGGGAGCGGCCTGCTTGGGAGCAAAATCGCGGCAGCCGGCCGAGACAGATACAAGGTCATTGGCACATATCGAAGTGTCGCGCCCGAAATCGACGGAGTCGCGTTCGTCGAGCTGTGTAAGGAGCGGGTCGAGGAAGGCCTCGCGCTCGTCAGGAAAGTAAAGCCCGCCGTCGTGATCGACACGGCCGCTTTCCACAACGTCGACATGGCCGAAGAACGTCGCGAGCTCGCCTGGCAGGTGAACGCCGGGTCCACCGGATCGCTCGCGCGCGCGGCTACAGACCTCGGCGCGCGCTACTTGTTCGTGTCTACGGACTTCGTCTTCGACGGGGCGAAAGGACATTACGCGGAGGACGATGTCCCGCGGCCCGTGAACCACTATGGGAAGACAAAGCTCGCGGGAGAGGAAGCGGTCCTCGCGGCGTCCGCGGGGCACATTGTCGTCCGGCCGAGCGTCATATATGGATGGGACGACACGCGGCTCAACTTCGCCACGTGGGTCCTGACATCGTTGCGGGCAGGCCAATCGATCAACGTCGTCACGGATTGGATTGGGTCCCCAACCCTGGCGGACGGGCTCGCGGCCTGCATCCTCCAGCTCCTCTCCCTTCCGGATGGCGGCATCTATCACCTCGCCGGCGCGGATGCGATAAGCCGCTACGAGTTCGCCGTACGACTCGCGAAGGCTTTCGGCCCTGATGACACACTGATCAAACCGGTTCGTTCAGCAGACCTTGGAATGAAAGCGCGGCGGCCACCGGACTCGTCCCTCACGAACAACCGCGCAAAGCGTCACCGAATCACGGTCGTCGCCGCGAGCGACGGCATCAAGACAATGAAAGCGCAGCGGTCCCTCGAAAGCTTTGTGCCCCCCGCGCGGTTCAAGTCCTAAGGAGCTTCATGAAAGGGCTCATCCTGGCGGGCGGCCACGGAACCCATCTGAGGCCGCTTACCCACACAGGTCCAAAGCAACTCATCCCCTTGGCCAACAAGCCGAACATCCTGTACTGCCTCGAAGACCTCCGGGACGCAGGAATAACAGACGTCGGCGTCATTCTGGGTGATATCATGCCGGAGAAGGTCCAAGAGCTGCTCGGGAACGGCGCCAGCTACGGCGTTCGCATCACTTACATTGTCCAAGGCCCCCCGAAGGGGATTGCACATGCAATCGGATGCGCGGAGGCTTTCATGGAAAAGGAGCCGTTCTGCGTCTACCTCGGCGACAACGTCTTGCGAGGCGGAATCAAGTCAATGGTCGACGACTTCAACACGCAACGCTACGACGCGGGAATCCTTCTCTGCCGCGTCAGAAACCCCGACAAGTTCGGCATCGCGGAGCTCGATGCCAAAGGGAACGTCATCGGCCTCGAGGAGAAGCCGAAGCAACCGAAATCGGACCTTGCCCTGGTGGGCATTTACCTCATGCGGGACAGCGTCTTCCCGATAATCCGTGCGCTCAGGCCGTCTTGGCGGAACGAGTTCGAGATCACGGAGGCCCTCGACGACCTTCGCAAGAGGGGCGGCACGGTGAAGGCCCACGTCGTCACCGGCTGGTGGAAAGACACTGGCCGCCCCGAGGACATCCTCGAAGCGAACCGATTCCTCCTCGACGACCTCAAAGGCGGGAACGAGGGGACACTTGAAGAGGGATCGCGAGTTGAGGGCCGTGTGAAGGTCGGGGCGGGCACCGTAATCAAGGCGGGTAGCGTGATCCGGGGGCCGACCGTCATCGGCAACAACTGCATCATCGGCCCGAACACCCATATCGGCCCATATACATCCGTGGGCGACGGATCGCGCCTAGTCGGAGCGGATGTCGAGGACTCGATCCTAATGGGGGACTGCATGATCGAGACCCCGAACCGGATCATCAACAGTTTGATCGGGAGATACGTCACGATCCGCTCCGCGAGCAATCACCTTCCCCGAGGGCAGAAGCTCATCGTCGGGGAGAACAGCAGCCTCGTGCTCTGACGCCCCCTTCTGCGTACTCGGGTTGCGCAACAATCCTCCAGCTAGCCGACGGCCCCCCAAACGTCTCCCAACCTAACGTCCAGACAGGGCCAATCGCACGACCTGGCCGTTGCTCCTATCAACGCCCAGTTCGGCGTCCTTCGCAATTCGATAACCGGATGGGAATTTTGACGTGGACCGACTGTCGTGACAAGGTCTCGGAGCGGAATCCATGCGGTCCGTGGTCATGAAGGCGAAAGTGTGCCTCGTCGGCGAGGCGGCCGTCGGGAAGACGTCCCTGATCCGGAGGTACGTCCTCGACCAGTACGACGACCGGTACGAGACGACCCTCGGGGCGAAGGTCACGAAGAAGGAGCTGCGCATCCCGATCAAGGAGAAGCACCTCGAGGTGCAGCTCGACATGACGATCTGGGACGTCATGGGCGACGAGACCTTCCGAGAGCTTCTGAGGAAAGCGTACTTCGCGGGATCGCGGGGCGTCCTGGCCGTCGCCGACCTCACGCGCCGGAGCACGCTCGACGGCGTCTCGGGCTGGATCGACGCAGTGGGCAAGGTCGTGATGCGCGTGCCCGTCCTCATCGCGGTGAACAAGGCGGACCTCGAAGCGAACGGCGAGTTCGGCCAAGAGGACATCCAGAAGGTCGCGGAGGGCTGTGGGGCGGAGTTCCTCATGACGTCCGCGAAGACGGGTGCCGGCGTGGAACGGGCGTTCCAGCGCCTGGGAGCCCTCATCGCGTGGGGCCAGTTCGGCGGCTTCCTCGACGAGGGCGAATAGCCCGGCCGGGCGGACCGGCTTGGCCGATGAGAGGCGATCCGGTCTCTGGAAGGCCCTCGGTAGCCGCGGGCTCGCTGGGAATGCCGCCACGAAGGAGGTGCCATGGCGGGTTCCAGATGGGGATGCCATCAACGTTTCCTTGTCCGCCGTGTAGTGTTGGGCACGCGGCCTGCGCCTCGTCTGCACCGCCACGTGGGAATTCAACGAGACCATCGGGGTGAACCGCACGACGTGGTCCTGGTTTCCACGTCACCGTGGCCGACGGCCGGAACCGGGCGCAGCCCTCCACATTCTGGATCGACGACACGGGCCTAGGAAGGTCCAGTTCCTCCTCTTCAAGGACGCGGACGTCTTGGGCGCGTACCGGGAACTCCACTTGTACGTGACCGGGACACAGCCGGGCGGAGGGTCCGCCCCGATCCGCCTCTCGCTGTTGAGCCATGGCGCCGTCGCAGGGGGTCGCCGCCCGCGGGCCGCCTCCGAGCCTCTGCCGAGCGCCCTCACGCCCGACCCGCACGGACCTTCCGCAAGCGGGAGCGCATCGTGCCCGCCACGGCTTCGAAAGGAGGGACCTGGCCCAGCAGAGGCTCGAGGTCTCGCCGCCACGTGGCGCCGATGCGATCGATCCGGGGCCCGAGTTCGTCGGGCCGGAAGGCCATCCCTTTCTTCCACCAGCCTAGCTTCGCCTCGACGAGGTCCGAGTCCAGGGCGACGCCCTCCCGCAGGAGGAACCACAGGTCGTACAGGTCCCGGGCCTGGCTGCGCATGAAGAGGGAGCGGACCTTCTCCGCCGCGATCTCACGCAGGTCCATCGTCGGCATGCGCGCGTCGCGCGGGACGACGCGGTACGGATCGTAGATCGGCCGAGGTTCCGCCGGGAGGAGGACCTTCTCCCGCAGGCTCAACTGCACGAGGACGTGGTTCGGGTGGAGGTTCATGTCCTCGTACCGGACCTTCAGGGTGCGCCCGCTCTTCCCGCCCGGCACGCGCTCGACGCGTGCGAGGCGCACCCCCGCGCGCCGCCCGGCGTCCAAGAGGCGGGGTGCGGCGTCCGAGACGTCGTCCGAGACATCGCGCATGGCGGTGAAGTCAAGAGCCTCGGAGAACCGGTAGCCCTCGAAGTACGTCTTGGACAGCGCCGTACCACCCTTGAACGCGAGGTCGCGCGCGCACGGCTCCTGCGCGAGGACCCCGAGAACGAGGGTGAGAGCCTGATCCTTCTCCAGGATCCCGAGGGCGGTGCCCGTCCTCCCGGCAAGACGGCGCAGCTCCGTCGGGTCCACGCTAGACCCGCCTCCAGGCCAGCAGATCCTTCCGGGTTACGTTGAGGAGCAGCCCCCAATCCTTCGAGACGCCCAGACTCCGACGGGGGGCAGAAGGGTCGAGCCACCGGAAGCCTACAAAGGTCCTCCGCCCGGGCCGGACGTCCATCCGGAGCACGCTCCGGAGGTACCCCAGCCGCCGGGGGACCGCGTCGACGCCGAGCCGTCCGGCGTAGGCCTCCACGCGCTCCCAGTCCACGTCACGGCGCGCGGACCAGAGAGCCTTCGTCACCTCGGGGATCCCGCCGCAGTAGCGGGGCTCGAGAAGGCCGTCCACGAGGGTCCTCTCCCGGTCCGAGACCCGGAAGGTGCCCTTCCCGAGCGGCTCCTCGATCGCACCGTAGATCCTCGCGGGTCGGAGGGTCACGAACCGCACCCGCTGCCCCTGGAACTCGAAGGGGCGGTGCCTCTGGGAGCTGACCACGTGGACCGTTCGCGGGACCTGCTCCGTCATGCCCCAGTAATTCATCGCGGACCAGAATCCGACGTAGTAGTCGCGGTCCACGACCGCGTCGATGACTCGGTAGACGCTTGCGGACCAACCGCCCTCGGGGCCAGCCCGGGCGGGGACGAGGAGGTAGCGTCCCTTCCGGACCTCCGCGAGCCGGCCCTTCCGGCGCAGGCGGTGGAGGACGGGCGCCACATCGCTCAGGCCAAGGGCTTTCCGAGCGTCGTCGGTCGTGAAGAGGTCCGATTCCCGGGCCTCGAGCTCCAACAACAGCCGGGTCTCATGGGGACCGAGACGAATTCTCTTTGTAACGGTCATGACGTCTGACGTAATAATCGTTACAAAATCGATAAATCTTCTCCCAGGGGCTGTGGATGGGGCGCTCGGAATCCTCAATGGCACCCGCAATCCTATCGGGGACCGTCGGCGTCCCGGGCCGGCCGCAGCCCCGACCGAGACGGAGGCGCCCGGGAGGACCACGTGTGGCATCTCCGCCGTCCGCTGCGCAACGGGAGTGTGCGGAGGAACAAGACCCGGTCCTTGATGATTCCGCCCCGATTCGCGACGCCGGAAAAAGGTGTATTACGGGCGCCCTCCCTAGTGTCCTTTCCATGGGCCTCTTCCGGATTCGCGGGGTCGTCTACAGTCTGGAAGACGAGCGTCGCAGCCAGGAAATGGAACTCGTCGTTAGACACCGGCGCCACCTATCCGGTGGTTCCGGCTTCGGTGGCCGAACACTTGGGGATCCGGCCTTCGGAGGAACTCACCCTCACCCTCGCGAACGGGACGCGCCTGCCTCGCAAGGTGGGATGGGCGGGCTCGCTTACGATGGGCGCAAGACCCAGACCCGGATCGTCTTCGGCGAGGCCGTGGACGTCCCGCTCCTCGGCGCGTTCGCCCTCGAGGGCTTGGGCGCCGAAGTCGACCCCGTCGCGAGGACCCTGCGGCCCGCGACACAGTATCTGCTCTGAGGGCCCCTTCGTGAGGTTGCCCGCGGAGGTTGAGGCGCGTCATCCCGCGCATCTCAACTCACGAGTCCGTCCGGTCAACCACACGGTCCTCTGCCTCGAAGAGGGCGTGTAGTCCGGCCTGACCGGCCTCCGAGCGGGTTGCGAGGCGCGGGCGAACGGTCCTGACGGAGGACCCGAGTACCTTCTGGACAAATCTCATTCTCCTTCCTGATACTCTCGGCGCGGGATTTATTGAGCTCGAACCTTCGTGAGCCGACACCTTATGGCGACACCGGGCACCGGGCGCGTCCGCGGTCGGACGTGGGCCAGAATCACACAGGTCAAGAAGCCGCGCGCGAATGCGGTCGCGTGGGCCTTATTCCTCCTATTCGGACTGCCGCTCGGCCTCATCGCGGCGCTCAACCTCCTCGCCGGGACCGGGATCTTCGTCGACCCGCTCCGGGAGTTCTGGCGCCCCTGGCCCTCGGACATAATGAAGTCGTTCATCGGCATCGCGGGGTTCGCCGCCACCCTGGCATACCTGGCTTATCGCCGGGGCAAAGAGAAGGGGTACAAGTCGGGGACCGTCGCCGCGACCGCCACCGCCCGCAACGTCTCCGAGGGTCGAATTCCGGAGCCCGCTCCACAAGTCTCACTTCAGCCACCCTATCCTCCTCCGCCGTGACTCGTCCCGGAAAAGGATCTCTGTCCCGAGAGGAACGACGCGGCCTACGAAGGAATTCGCCGCACGACGACGCAAGACGGCCGGAAAGAGGCGATGCGGTCCCTAGGCCTTGAGCACTTTGATCCTGGGTGGTGCATGCGACCTTTTCGGGGACCTCGCGCCGAGGAGTCCGACCCCGACCAGGGCCCAGGCGACGAGGCACGCCCAGCCGTACGCGAGGAAGAGCAAGACCGCAGTGTTGAGCTGGAAGTGGACGGCAGCGAAGCCCTCCACGGCGGGGAGCATCGCGCCCGCCATGACGGCGAAGGTCAGGCAGCCCGCGAGCGGGCCGGCGACCGACTCGACGATCCGGGTGCGCGCCACGAGCGCGTCCTCGCGCTGCCGGATGATCTCCTTCAGCAGCTCGCGTCGCGTCTTCGACCCGCTGATCGCCGTCGAGACATCGACGAGGGTGCCGGCGACCTCGAACTCCGCGACCCCACCTTCGGTCGGCACCATCTCGATCCGCTTCAGGAAATCGTCGATCTCCGCGTCGCTCGGCGGCAGCATCTCGACGTCCGCCACGATCGCGTCGCGGTCCTCGGGCAGCATCATCGCCTCCGGGAGCCCGGCGAGGCGAAGGTCGAGGGACCGGACGATCTCGTCGAGGTGACCCGCGCGGCTCCCCGCCAATGACGCGAGGAACGCCGCCAGGACGACCGCGCCGAGCAACGAGACGGAGTAGACTTGCGACGAGACGACCGCCGAGTACCACGGTCCGGACGAGCCCAAGGCCGTCCCGGCCGCGAGGGCGGCCACCAGGCCGAGCGCCCCGGCGAAGGCGCCGTGGAGCATCCACGATCGCACGATCACGTCACACCCTCTCGGTCCCCCGTGGTGCGGGTCCCTTTTAAAGTCAAAGACGCCGTTATCGGCCGCGACAATCTCCCGCCGAGCGCAGGCACGAGCCGCGTGACCGGCACGGTGGATCTCCCGCCGCTCTCCGGGCTCGTCATTCCGGGCGCCACGATTTGACCGAAGGACGGGTGGACGCGTGGCTCCATGGACTCGTCGGATGCCTCGGGCCCGGTCGAAGTCGTTGTCGAAGGGGACAATGTCTCGGGTGGGAGGCCAGAAAATAAGAAGTGTCACCGGCGATCGCGGACGCCTCTCTGGACGTCTCGCTTGGAGGCGACCGCGCCACCGTCATGCACGAAGAGCGCCACCACCTCATCGAGCGTCCGGGGGAGTCGCGGACGGACCACGATCTTGACGCCTTCCAGAGACAACTCGAGGACGTCCCCTTCCCGGATGTCGGACGCCTCCCGAATCTCTCGCGGGACGACCGTCAGGTACCCCTTAGATACTTTTGTCCTGCTTGGCATGTTCAATTCCATATTGAACGCCATGTACTCAAAGATCGCCCGGTGCACCCCGTTTCACGGTCCGATTTCGTCGTCGGTATTTTGACGGGGTTCGGCCATCCTGGCCCGCGGTGGAGCATCGCATGCGGTCCGAGGTGCTGAAGGCGAAAGTCTGCCTCGTGGGCGACCTCGCCGTCGGAAAGACGTCGCTGATCCGGCGGTTCGTCCTCGACGCGTTCGAGGACCGCTACCAGACGACCCTCGGCGCCAAGGTGACGAAGAAGGTCCTGCAGATCCCCATGGCGGACCAGGATGTCGACGCGCGCATGGACCTGACGATCTGGGACATCATGGGCCAGCCGGGCTTCCAGGAACTCCTGCGCGAGGCGTACTTCTACGGCGCCCGCGGCGTCCTCGCCGTCGCCGACGTCACGCGACGGAGCACGCTGATCGACCTCGTGGGCTGGATCGACGGGGTCGAGAAGGTCGTCGGGAGGGTGCCCGTGCTGATCGCCATCAACAAGGCGGACCTCGAGGACCGCGCGGACTACGGAGAGAAGGAGATCCGCGGAATCGCGGAGGCGTACGACGCCGACTTCATCCGGACGTCCGCGAAGACCGCCGACGGAGTGGAAGAGGCGTTCCAGCGGCTCGGGGCCGTCGTCGCGCGGCGCCAGCTCGAGGGCGTGGCGGGAGAAGAGGAGTAGGCCCGTCCCGGTGCGCGAGATTGAAGATGGAGCCTGCAGTCGAGGAGGACCGACATGGACAACACGGAGATGCGGTGCCGGATTGACGCCGCCTTCGAATTCGTCGGATGGGTGGTGGAACGTCCCGATCGGTTTCCCGACAAGGCGGTGCTGTTCCTCGTGGATCCGACCGAGGTCGCCGCGCGCCGCCAGCTTGAAGGCATGGCCGGAGAGGACAAGTAGCCTCGGGCAATCGACGGGTCACCCGGAGGGCCCGAGCGTTCGCCGGACCCATTCGATGAAGCGGGCCGCATCCCGAAGGACGCGGACCTTCGTCCGGGAGCCCAGGATATCCTCGAACACGCGCCTGAGATCGCCCAACAGCATTTCGAAATTTCGATTACATGTACGATTTTTCGAACGATGGTCCACGAACCCGCAGGCCACGCGCGCGAGCCCGGCCCCCGGTCAGCGAGCGCGACGTCGTCGGCGCGACAGGAGGAGACCGGCCAGTCCGGCGACGACCAAGGCTGCGATCACGACGCCCAGGGCCAGGTCCGGGACGAGACCGCCAGACGCCCCGCTTTGGGGCCCCACTCGGATCGTCCATTCGTGCCAGGTCGCATCCGTTCCGTCGCTCACCGTGACGTTCAGACGGAAGACGCCGTCATGCGCCGCCGAGAACACGAACGATGCGGTGCCCGCCGCGACGACGACGCCATCGAGACGCCACGTGATCGTGAGCGGGTCCCCGTCCGGATCGGCCGCGGCCACGCGGAACGTCGATGGGGCGCCGAGCGCCACGGTGACGTCATCTCCGAGAGGCGCGACGGACTCGAACACGGGGGCGCGGTTCGACACCACGACCGGGGCGGAGCGCGGGGTCGTGGCCCCGTCCGTGTCTTCGACCGTCAGCGTGACGATGTACGTGCCCTTCGCGGAGTACACGTGGCTCACGACGGCCCCGACCGCAGATCCACCATCCCCGAAATCCCACGCATACGAGACGATCGGCCCCTCGGCATCGGACGACCCGGACGCGTCGAAGCGCACGACATCCCCGGGCAGCACGCGGTCCGGCGTCGCGGTGAAGGAGGCCACGGGCGGCTGGTTCGTCGAGCCAACGACGAGCGAATGCGAGGCCGTCCCCGGCAACCCGTCGGAATCCGTGACGACGAGGGAGACGAGATAGGAGCCTTCTGCGCCGTAGACGTGGGTCGCGGTCACGCCCGATCCCGTGGACTGGTCGCCGAAGTCCCACTCGAACGACACGATCGTCCCGTCCGCATCCGAGGACGATGACGCGTCGAACGATACGATCGCGCCGGCGTCCGGGGACAACGGCGAGACGACGAACGCCGCGGTCGGCGGCGACAGGACACGGACCGCCCGACGCATGGTTGCCGTGAGGTTGTCGATGTCCGTGAGGACGAGCGTCACGTTGTAGGAGCCGGACGATCTGTACGCATGCGTTACGACCATGCCCGCGTCCGTCGCGCCGTCCCCGAAGTCCCACGCATACGCGACGATGGATCCGTCCGGGTCCCGTGAGGCGGACGCGTTGAACGTCGCCGTCACGTTGACGAGCGGGGAGGATGGCAAGACGGTGAAGGAGGGGATCGGCGGGCGCGAGGTATCGACGAACCGGTAGAGCGTCGAGGGGGTCGTGAACCAGATCGCGCCGTCCGGCCCGACCTCGACGGCCACGATGCCCGAGGACACCTGGAGGACGTCCTGCTCGCCGACCACGGTGTCGTAGTTCGGCGGCTCGAGGTCCAGCCGGCGCAGCTTGCCGGTGTTCCATTCGCCGAAGAACAGGTCGCCTTGCCATGCGGTGAAGTTCGGGCCGCCGTACGCGATCGCGTTCGTCGGGGCGACGGTGGACGCGTACCACGTCAGGGGGAGGATCGGGTCGGGGCCGTCCTGGTTCGTGTTGTTGGGCGGCGGGGGCGGCGTCCCGCACGTCTCGTGGGTGCCCCACCCGAAGTTCCCTCCCGCCACCAGGAGATTGATCTCGTCGTTGCACTCCGGACCGTTCTCCGTGACGTAGGCCCGGCTCGTGAAGGGATGGAAGGCGAGGCCGAACATGTTCCGGTGGCCGTACGTGTACACGTAGGGATTCGCGGAGTCGTTCCCGACGAACGGGTTGTCGGGCGGGACCGTGCCGTTGCGTTCCAACCGGAGGACTTTGCCGTTCAGACTGAGAAGGTCCTGCGACTTCGCCGGGTCCCCGTTCTCCCCGACGACGGCGTACAGCGTCTCGTCCGGGGCGAACCCGATCACACCGCCGTTGTGGATCGTGCCCGCCGAGATGCGGTCGAGGAGGACCTCAAGGGCATCCCCGACGTCGCCGTTCGCATGAATGCGCACGATCCGGTTATAGACCGTCCCGTTCGCGACATCGTTCAGGGTGTAGTACGCGTACACCCACGGCGTTGTCGGGAAATCGGGATCGAGCGCAAGGCCGAGCAACCCCTGCTCGCCGTTCGTCGCGACGTTCGCGAGGGTGTAGAACGGCGTCGGCAGGAGCGAGCCGTTCTCGACGATCCGGATCCGGCCGCTGAATCGCTCGAGGAGGAAGATCCGGCCGTCGGGCGCGAACCGGAACGCCGTGGGAAAGTTCAGGCCCGTCAGGACCGTATGCAGCGTCCCGGAAGGTGCCGCGACCGGAGGGGCGTCGACCATCAGGACCGCGAGCACGAGCAAGCCCGCCAGCCAAGTCGCCGAAAGACCGCGAATCACGCGAGGCGAGGACATCGCTCCGATGCGGCAGGGATCGACCCGCCGTCCGCTCCCCGACTCCGGCATATGGGCCCGACGTTACTTAAGCCCGTACTAACGGAGCCTTAGCTCGGCCGCATCCTCGATTCGTTCGATTGGCCGAGTATTCCTGGAACGGAGGCGGTGCTAGCTCGTCACCTGCCCGCCTGACTCTTCGCTTCTCCTCCCCGGTCGTCGTGAACGCGGGGGGAGCTTGCCTCGGTCCGTGAGCGTGTCGGGTACCGGGCGGAGGAGCACTCCGTGCGGAGTGAGTATCTGGACGACCCGATCGCCCGAGAGCTTGCGGTACGCCCGCCGAATCGTCAGTCGCCCGCGCGCATCCAAGTGCGTATCATCAAGCATTGAGGTCGGGTAGGCGTGGGCAATCCTTAGACGTTGCCCGGAGGACCGGAACCCAAAGAACCATCGCGAAGCTTTGCGAGCCCACGGTTATGGCCGTTGCGGCCGCTACCACGGCAATAGAGAAAGAAGGAAAGGGGGCGTGCGGGATCGCACGCCCGTTCTCGACGATCAGTCGTCCTGGATCGTGAAGATGATCGTCGCCGGCGCACCGGACGCCGTCCTCACGAATCCGTCGCTCGGGTCCACCGTGTACGTCGCGCCGAGATCGGCCTGGATCCGCGTGCCGTCCGCGGCGTTGTCGTAGACGATCGTCATGGTGAACGACACCTCGGATCCGATTCCGACCGAGACGCCGGACCATGTGACCGTGCAGCCCGAGGCGATGCAGTCGTCCCCGATGGCGGGTTCGCTGCTCGCCCCTTGCGGTCCGGTCGAGCCGCCGTACGTCACGGTGCCGCTACCGGCGCCGTCGGGCACGCTCACCATGAAGGACAGGTCCAGCAGCGCGGCTGCGCCGCCGAAGTTCTTCACGCTGAACGAATACACCGTCGTCCCAGAGACGACGCCGTCGCCCGGAATCCCGGTCGGGGTGTTCGTGTAGCCGAACCCGGTCAGCTTGAGGATCGGGCGCTGGTTCACGAACGGCAGCGCGATCGACGCGTCGGGACTCGTCAGGCTCAGCTCCACGGTCTCCGTCCGCGGGTCCGGCACGTAGCCGGGCGGCGCGGTCGTCTCATGGACCGTGTAGCGACCGAGGACGAGGTCCACGAGGAGGAACGCGCCGTCGTCCGAGTTGACGTCGGGTGCGGAGTTGTCCGTGACGTCCATGCACTGCGGCGTGATCGGGTCGAAGCTCGACGTGTCGCTGTTCCACAACGCGGTCAGGCAGACCTGGAACGTCGCCCCGCCTTGCGGCCGGCCGACGTTGTCGACCTTCGTCCAGGCGATCGAGCCCGCGATGAAGACCTTCACCGCGTCGCCCGAGCTGCCGTGGGTGTTGTCCGTCTCCCGGTGGAGCGTGACGCCCATCACGAGGACATCCACCGACGCGTGGCCCGTCACGGTGCCGGCCGATGCCGACGTGAACGTGACCGAGCAGGTGCCGGCGGACGTGCCGCTTGCGCAGGTGTCCCCCGAAACCGTGTCGATCGCGCCGTTCGAGTCCGTCAGCGTGACCGCGACGACCGTGCCGTCGGGAGCCGCGAGGATCCCGGCCGGACCGCCGTCGTCGACCCGGACCCTCACCGTGAAGGTGTGCAGCTCGCCAATCCCGTTCGTGTCGTCCGGACCGATCAGGATGAAGGCGTCCACGAAGCGCTTGTGTGCGTCGCCGGTGTTGCCGCCGACGTTGTCCGTCGCGACGGCGATGACGAGCCCGCCGACATGGACGCTCGCGGAGGCGTGTCCCGTCACGATCCCTGCGATGTTCGACGTGAAGACGATCGTGCACATTCCGGAGCCGTCCGTGTTCGGGCCCAGGTCATCGCACGTGCTCGTGCCCGTGTCGATGATGTCCACCGCGCCGTTCGCGTCGGTCAGGGTGAAGCTCACGTGTTCACCGGAGGCGCCGACGAAGCCTGCGCCGGTGCCCGCGTCCTTCTGGACCGTCACGATGAACGTGTGCGTCTGGCCGACCTCGTTGATGTCGTCCGGAGCGATCCCGATCCGCGCGTCGACGAAGCGCTTGTTCGCGTCACCCGTGTTCCCGCCGAGTCCGTCCGTCTGACGGAATACGGAGAGGCCGCCGACCTGCACGGACGACGAGGCGTGTCCCGTCACGAGTCCGGGGCTGTTCGACGTGAAGACGATCGTGCATTGCCCGTTAACATCCGTGTTCGGTCCGACGTTGTCGCACGTGCTCGCGGCCGCGTTCAGGACGGCCAAAGCGCCCAGGGAGTTCGTCAACGTGAAGTCGACGTGCTCGCCGGCCGCCGCCACCCAGCCCGCGCCGAGTCCGGCGTTCTCCGTGACCGTCACGATGAACGTGTGCGTCTCGCCGACGCGGTTGACGTCATCCGGGGCGATCGCGATCCTCGCATCGACGAACCGCTTCGTGGCATCGCCACTGTTCTGCCCGACGCCGTCCGTCTCGACGAACGTGTTTTGGCCGAGCAGCTGCACCGTCGCCGACGCGTGCCCCTTGATCAGGCCGGGCGTCATCGAGGTGAAGGTCACCGTGCACTTGCCGCCGACGATCCCGGTCGCGCAGTTGTCGCTGATCGGGCTCACGACCGCGCCGTTCGACGCCGTCAGCATGACGGTCACGATCGTCCCGTCAGCAGCAGGTCCTGAGACGCCGGCGACGGTCTGGTTCACCCAGACCGTGTAGGTGTGCGACTGTCCGACTTCATTCACGTCGTCCGGGTGGATCTGAATCGACGCGGAGCATAACGGGAACGACGCGGGCCCGGCGAAGTCCTTCAGCTCGGCCGTGAAGCTCTGCGAGCTCCGGGTCTTGCCGAGGACCGTCGAGATGCACGGCGTGAAGCCCTCCAGGTTCGTGACGTCGATGCCGAACTCCGTGAAGGAGTTCTGCTGCAGGGTAGTGATGACCTTGCCGTGTCGGTCGTAGTTGGGCCAGGGACCGCCGTTAATCGAGCCGCCGTTGTTGAAGCCGCATATCGAATCCGCCGGGATGCCGCCGGATGCGGGGTTGCAGCCCTCGCCCGTGAGGCTTGCGAGTTGCGTGTACGAGCTCCCCGACCACTCATAGATGGTGAGGGTGCCGAATCCGCCGCCGTTCAGGAAGTCCATCGTGGCGATGATGTCCCCGATGGTCCGCGTCCCAACCCAAGCGCACGGGGTCGGGTCGTTGCCGGGATCGTTGCACGGGACCGCCTCGTCCAAGTGGACATGATCGTGGAAGAATTCCATGTCGACGTGGGAGTCGCCGCTCGGGTCGAGCCGCTCGAAGCCCGCGTAGATGACGAGATGACTGTTCACGAACGTCGCATACGCGTACCCGTTCGCGAAGTCGTCCTTCGCCGGGACGTTACCTTCGTCCCAGTGCCAGGTGTCGCCGGCTCCGGAAATCGGATCGTTGTTCTTGTTCGAGCCGCCCGCGCCGGAGAACGTCGTCTTGTCCGTCGCGCCCGCCTGTGATGTGTCGTCCTTGATGAACACCGCGACCTTGCTCGGATCGATCAGGCCGCCGTTCGCATCGAATAGGGCGGCCCAGTCGGGTCCGTTCGCCGCGTTCCCGTCGTCCAGGATGTTCGTCTTCCCGCCTTCATCCGTGTTGGCTCCCGGACCGAGCTCGAACGCGCCGTTGTTGTGGACCGCCTTCGCGGTCGGCGCCGCGGCGAGGAATACTCCCGCGATCATCACGAACGCAAGGAGCGCCGGGAGGAGCCGGGATCGGCCCTTCCGAGATCCCACGTCGCCATTCGATTCAACTAGCTTCGTCTGTGTACTCAACCTCTTTTGATTGATCATTATGCCCCCTCCAGATCGGTGAAGCGGGCGGCATATTCGGCCGGGACTATATGGGTCGATTAGTACAGCATTTGACCAAATCAGATCCGGGAGCGAGACCCTCCCGGCGGAAGGCGGCCGGACTGCTCGAGTCGGCGGAGATGGTACCACGCGAGCTGCCGGCTGATCCCCAACGACGCTGCGACCTCGGACGGCCTGATGGCGCGGCCGGCGTGCACCTCGTTCAGGACCCGGACGCGGAGATTCCGGGCAGCCCAGTACTGCGTGGCGCGCTCGTTCCGCTCCGGGCAGTCCTTCACGTAGTAGCGGGAGCGGCCCTCGTCCTTGTTCTCCCGGATGTGGCCCCGACGGAGGAGCATGTTCAGGTGGTGGCGGGTCTCGCCGAGGCTCAGCTGCACGCCCCGCGCGATCGAGCGGAAGTGGTCGCCGGGGACGGTGCGCAGGTAGTCCAAGATCCGCGCGCGCGACGGGTGGTCCTGGGCCACCGCGGCGAGGGCCGAGAATCCGAACACATGGAGCGGGAGGAGCTCGAGGGGCATCGACACGAAGACGGGGACGGCGAGCATGCCCAACGCGAGGAACGACGCCGCCAGCGAGCCGTCCGGGAGACGGATCGGCGGGTCCTGGGAATCGTCACGTGCCCTCGCGGCCCACCTCGACGAAGAGGCGTCTCGCGTCGTGCCGGCCACTCGACCCCACACCCTAGCCATGCTCCCCCATCCTTCGTCGCCAAGATGTCGAAGTCCGAACAACCGCTCCACGCACGCGAGGAAAAAGGAAAGAGTGGGCGTGCGCGTTCGCACGCCCTGAGGTCGTTCAGTCTGCCTGCACGGTGAAGATGATCGCCGCCGGAGCGCCGGAGACCGTCCGGACGACGCCGTCGCTCGGATCCACCGTGTACGTCGCACCGAGATCCGCGCGGATCTGCGTGCCGTCCGCCGCGTTGTTGTAGACGATCGTCACGGTGAAGGACACTTCCGCGCCGGCCGCGACCGAGACACCGGTCCAGGTGACCGTGCACCCGGACGCGATGCAGTCGTCGCCGATCGCGGGCTCGCCGCTCGCGACCGCCGATCCGCCCGATCCGCCGTACGTCACCGTGCCGCTTCCCGCACCGCCGGGCACGCTCACCATGAAGGAGAGGTCCAGCAACGCGTCCGCGCCGCCGAAGTTCTTCACGCTGAACGAGTAGACGGTGGTGCCGGAGACGACGCCGTCACTCGGCACGCCGGTCGGGGTGTTCGTGTACCCGAACGCCGTCAGCTTGAGACTCGGCCGCGCGTCGCGGAACGGCTCGGTGATCTCGACCGAGGGCGTGTCCAACGTCAGGTCGACCGTCACCGTGTCGGGGTCCTTGACGTACCCGGGCGGGGCGATGCTCTCCCGCACCGTGTACTCGCCGAGCACGAGCCCGGAGAGCGAGAACTCTCCCGGCGCCGGGTCTTCGTCCAACGTCCCGCCGGCGATGCCGTCCGTGTCGTCGAGGACGGAGATGCACACGTCGGGCGTGTCGACCATCGTGTCCGGATCCGTCGACGTGTCGAGGGTCATCGTGCGGCAGACCTCGAACGTCGCGCCGCCCAAGGGCCGGCCCGCGTTGTCGACCTTGTGCCAGACGATCGAACCGGCGATGAAGATCTTCACCGCGTCACCGGAGCTCCCGTGGGTGTTGTCCGTCTCCCGCGTCAGGGTGACGCCGAGCACGGTCAGCGTCACGGACGCATGGCCCGTGACCGTTCCCGCGAAGTTCGACGTGAACGTGATCGTGCAGATCCCGCCCGTTGTGCCATCGGCCGCGCACTTGTCGCTCGACACGGTGTTCACCGCGCCGCCCGCGTCCGACAGGCTCACCGCGACGAACGTCCCGTCCGTGACGGCCTGGGGTCCGACGCCTCCGCCGTAGTCGACGAAGACCTGCACCGTGAAGGTGTGGTCCTCGCCGATCCCGTTCGTGTCGTCCGGCCCGATCAGGATCTTCGCGTCCACGAAGACCTTGACCGCGTTTTCGCTGTTCTGGCCGCCCGTGCCTGTCGCCCGCGTGAGGGAGACGCCGCCGACGGAGAACGTGGTGGTCGCAGCGACGACGACGGTGCCCGCGGAGCTCGCCGTGATCGTGATGGAGCAGCTCCCGCCGACGGTCGTGCAGAAGTCGTCTCCGACGAACGTCGCGCCCGCCGAGTTGAAGGCGAAGCTGAACTGGACCAGCGTGTTGTCCGGAGCCGGGCCGAATCCGTCGACGCCATCGCCGGCGAGGTCGGCCGCGGGCCGCCCGTCGTCCTGCATGACGGTCGCCGTGATCACGTGCTCCGCGTTCACTTCGTTCGCCGCTTCGAGCGGACTGAGGGTGATGAACGCGTCGACGTACACCTTGACCGCATCCGGGCTGTTGAAGCCACCGGAGTTCGTCTCCCGGAACAGGGAGACGCCGCCGACGTCAATCGTCACGGCCGCGTGGATGATGAAGAATCCGGCGTCCGCGGAGTTGATGATCACGTCGCAGTTCCCGTTGGCATCCGTCCCGAGGGCGCACGCGGAGGCGTCGACGAACGCGGGCGTCGCGCCGGGGAAGCTGATCAGGGGCGTCCCGCCGGCGGCCGGGTCGAACGTCGATCCGTCTCCGTTCGAGTCCAGCCCGGACCCGTCGTCGATCTCGACGTGGACCCGGATCGTGTGCGGGTCGTTGACCTCGTTCGTGTCGAGCAGCGGACTCAGGGTGATGAACGCGTCGACGTAGGTCTTGACCGCGTCGCCGGAGTTCAGATGGGTGGCGTCCGTCTCCCGGAACAGGGAGACGCCGGAGACATCCAGGTTGACGGAGGCGTGGCCCGTGACCTTGCCCGCGCTTGGCGAGACGAACACGATCGTGCACTGGCCGGATGCGTCGAGGTTGTTGCCCGCATCGTCGCACGTGCTCGCGCCTGCATTCAGGCTCGAGACGGCGCCGTTCGAGTCCGTCAACGTGAAGTCGACGTCACCAACCGTCGCGGCGATGTAGCCATTGCCGTCGCCGAGGTTCTCCTCCACGGTGACCGTGAACGTGTGCTCCGTGCCGACCTCGTTCGTCTGCGAGGGCGCGATCGTGATGAACGCGTCGACGAACACCTTGGTGGCATTGTCGGAGTTCAGGCCCGAGCCATCGGTCTCCCGGTGCAACGGTACCCCGAACGACAGGAGGTCGACGGAGGCATGCGCCGTGAACGTACCCGGCTCGGTCGAGCTGATTGCGACGTGGCAATCGCCGGATGCATCCGTGCCGTCAGCGCAATCGCTGGCATCAACGAAGTCGGGCGATGCCCCGACCCACGTGATCGTCACGATCGCTCCGGCGGCCGGGGCGAAGCCCGTTCCGTCGTTCAGTTCGACGTGGACGGTGAAGATGTGCAAGTCGTTGATCTCGTCCACCTGGCTGGGTCCGATCGTGATGAAGGCGTCGACGTACCGCTTGACGGCGTCACCGGAGTTCGGCGCGGTGCCGTCGGTCGACCGCGTCAGCAATATGCCGCTCACGGAGACCGTGACCTCCGCGTGGGCGGTGAAGATGCCTCCCACGGCCGAGTTGATCATCACGAAGCAGTCGCCGAAGGCGTTCGTGCCGGCCGTGCAATCGGACGCGTCGACCGTCGCGGGCGCTCCGCCGGGGAACGTGATCACCGGCATGGCTCCCGCGAGCGGGTCGAACGTCGAGCCGTCCAAGTTGTCATCGACCCCGAAGCCGTCGTCGGTCTCCACATGGACCGTGAACGTGTGCACGTGGCCGACCTCGTTCGCTCCGGACGGTCCGATCGCGATGAACGCGTCGACAAACCGCTTGGTCGCGTCCCCGGAGTTCGGAGCGTTGCCGTCGGTCGACCGCGAGAGCGTCACGCCGAAGAGGACGAGCGTCACTGCCGCGTGACCTGTCACGGTGCCGGCGCTGTTCGACGAGAACGTGACCGCGCACGTGCCGCTCGACGTGCCGGGTGCGGCACATGTGTTGGTGAATATCGTGTGGCTCGCGCCTCCCGCGTCCGTCAAGACGACGGTGACGGGTGTGTTGTCAGGCGCCGCCACGGGGCCGAGGCCGTTGCCACGATCGACCAACACCGTGACATGGAACGTGTGCTCGGCGCCGACTTCGTTCACCGCATTCGGCGTGATCGAGATGGACGCATCGACGAATCTCTTGACGGCGTCGGGTGAGTTCGGCGATACGCCGTTCGTCGACCGGGTCAGCGAGACGCCGAGGACGTTGAGCGTCACGGACGCGTGGCCCGTGACGAGTCCCGCGTCGTTCGACGTGAAGACAATCGTGCACTGGCCGAGTGCGTCGAGGTTGTCGCCGGCATCATCGCACGTGCTCGCGGCGGCGTTGAGCGAAGAGGACGCGCCGTTCGAATCCGTGAGGGTGAAGCTGACGTGGCCGACCGGTGCGGGGACGAAGCCCGCGCCGTCGCCTGAGTTCGCCTCGACCGCTACCGTGAACGTGTGCGGAGTGCCGACCTCATTCGCCGCGGACGGTCCGATCGTGATGGACGCGTCGACGAACACTTTGGTCGCATCACCGGAGTTCGGTGCGATGCCGTTGGTCTCAACGTGGACGCTATTGCCGGCGATGTTGACGTCGGCCGCGGCATGCCCGGTGACGACTCCCGCCGACGGCGACGTGAACGTCACGGTACAGGTGCCGCCGAGTGTGCCCGGGGACGCGCAGTTGTCCGAGATAGGACTGACCGATGCGCCGTTCGATGCGGTCAGGCCTACGGTCACGATGGTGCCGTCCGGCGCGGGGGTCTGCGTCCCTCCCGACGTCTGGCTGACGGTGACGGTGAAGGTGTGCGGGTCGTTGATCGCGTTCACGCCGTTCGGCGCGATCTCGATGCTCGCCGAGCAGATCGGGAACGCGTTCGGTCCTGCGAAGTCCTTCAGCTCCGCGGTGAAGGATTGGGAGCTGCGGGTCTTGCCCATGATCGTCGTGATGCAAGGCGTCTCCGAGAACAGCGCAGAGGCGTCGAACCCGAACTCGGTGAAGGAATTCTTCGTCAAGCTCGTGATCAAGGAGCCATGACGGTCGTAGTTCGGCCAGGGACCGCCGTCAATCGTGCCTCCGTTGTTGAACGCGCAGATTGTGTCCGCGCCGTTGCAACCCTGGCCCGTAAGGGTAACCGCGTTGGAGTACTGAGTCCCGGTCCATTCCCGAATGGTGGCGCTCCCGAGTGCTCCACCGGTCAAGAAGTCCATGGAGATGATGAGGTCGCCAGCCGTTCGGCTGCCGGAGAAGTGGCATCCGTTGTGGGTGTCGACGTCGTTCTTTTCGCAAAATCCGGTGGTGGCGTTGGCCCCGACCAGCCCGACTTGGTCTTGGAACAATTCGACATCGATGTGACTGTCACCACTCGGATCCAAGCGCTCGAAGCCCGCGTAGATAATCAGGTGACCGGCTGGATTTAGGGTCGCGTACGCATACACGTTCACCAGATCGTCCTTCGCCGGCACGTTTCCGGAGTCCCAGTGCCACGTGTCGCCCGGAGGGGGGATCGGGTCATTGTTCTTGTTCGAACCGCCGGCTCCGGAGAAGGTTGTCCGGTCGGAGGATCCGCTTTGAGAGGTATCGTCCTTGATGAAAGTTCCGGCGAGCCCGCCGAAGCCGCCGAGATAATTGCCCGATCCGTCAAAGATGTTGGCCCAGTCCGGTCCGTTCGACGCATCGCCGTCGCCAAGGATGTTTGTCTTCCCACCCTCGTCGGTCGACTTCCCGGGCCCGAGTTCGAAGAGGTTGTCATCGTGCACCGCACGAGTCGATGGCACGGACAGAGCCGCGAGCGCCATGACACCGATGAGGAGCATCGCGAAGGCGGCGCGCCCCGCGGAACGCCGGCGGTGGGATGGGCCTCCGTTCCGAGCGGAACGGATCGCGGTCGAAGGTGTGATACTTGGCCGAACCGCCTTCACGCGCCGGACCGGCACACTCGGCCGGTGATTCGCCTCATTGCGCGTGACAACTGCGACCGACGGGATCGTTGCAGCTCGCACGGAAGCGGGGCGAGGACTCTCCGCGAAGGGGACGGCAGGAGCACTCGTCGATGCGATATCCTCTTCCTTGTTCGATCGTCGCTCGACCGCAACTCGTCCAACGAAAACCCGGAGGAGATCGACCTCGAGTCTCTCCAGCTCGGCGAGAGCGGCTTCGTAGGAATGCGAGGCCAAGAGCGACTTGGTCCGTTGGATCCGAGGGAAATACGCGACCGTCGAAATCTGGAACGCGCCCGCGGCGCGCACCAGCGACCGAACCTCGGTCGCTTTCCGAATCAGACGATCCCTCAGCGCCGATACATCGGACGCGTTTCCCGTTCCAGCAAGCCCTCTACCTCGTGCGACATCGAACCCGGACATAATGGATCCCCCCTCCGTTTATCTGTTGGCGGGCAACAAGCCCACCAAGACCGAGGACAAATTGCGCGTGCCGGATATGAGCGATGTGGAACAGAATTTGCGCGGGCTCCACAGGCCATTCCGCGAGCGGAATGTGCACGAGTCAACCGGAGGCGAGACGTGCGATTCTCGATCCCGACTGCCAGACGACGCCACCGGTCGGCCATCGACGAAGGGAGCGAACCAAGCGCCTTAACGCGGCGCGGATTAGGGTACCGTAACTTGGAATGACGCGGTATCGGGAATGATTCTCAAGGAGGAGTGATTTTCACTGAGCGCAAGTTGGTTCGGACCCATTATCTCGCGGACACCGCGATGGGGGCCGGCCGGGCCCCAGGACGCATCGCTGCGACGCCCGGCGAGGCTTCCGCGCGATGCCCACGCACGCGATCCGCTGGTCCCGAGTCCTTTCCGTCATCTTCGCGTTCGTCGTGTGCGCCGCCGCTCTTCTCGCCCCGTCGGACGCCCGATCGGGCCCGAAGGGGGCGATCGTCAATTCGTTCGCCTCCTCGGATCGAACCGGATATCTGGACCTGAACGGATTCCATTTCGATCCCCTCGTCGGCCTGCCCGAACTCCCGGATGCGTTGCGCAACCCGGACGCTTCCTCGGACGAATCCTCGTTCTACATCCTGCAGTTGCACCCGCCAATCACCCAGGAGGCAAAGGCCGAGCTCGTCGCCGCCGGAGTCTCCATCTTGGGCTACGTGAGTTCCAATGCGTTTGTCGTCAAGGCGGATCCCACATCGATTGCCCGGGTCCGCGAACTCCCGCAAGTCCGTTGGGTCGGCGCGTTTGAGCCCGCGTTCAAATTGAGTCCGCGCCTTTCGCAGTTTGATCCGGAAGACCCGCTCCTCGCGGACACCGCCGCAGCAAGGGACGGCGCGCCACCGCTCGCGTGGTCGACGTCGCTCCAGGGAGAAGCGAGCGGTGCGTCCGGCTACTCGGCGACGGATTCACTCACGAACTCACGCATTCGCGTCACCGTACTCTCCTTCGAGAAATCGGGAGTGCTGCGGGTCGCCGGCGCCGCGGCGGCTCTCGGGGCCACGGACATCCTCTGGTCGACGTCTTCTTCCGGAGTGGTCCGCGCGGAGATCGGCCGCGACGGCCTCATCCCGCTCGCCCGCAACCCTGACGTCATGTGGATCGATCGAGAAGTCCGTCCGCACACCTTCAACGATATCGCGCGATGGGTGATCCAGAGCGGCAATGGGACGACCTTCGCGACGCCGGTCCACGCGCACGGCATCTTCGGGACCGGTCAACTCGTGACCGTCGGGGACACGGGCCTTGATTATCAACACAACGCGTTCGAGGATCCGCTCCACTCCACCCCGGGCCCGGACCATCGCAAGGTCACGGACTACTACGTGCCTTCGGACGCGCGCGGGGATTCATCGGACAACGGGATCAACCACGGCACCCACGTCGCGGGGACCGTCGCAGGGGACGATGGCACGTGGCACGTCTACGATGGCGATGCGACCGGCTCGAACGGGACGGCGGGACCTCACGACGGCCAAGCGTTCGATGCGAAGGTCCAAGCGCAGGATCTCTCGACGGACGGGCAGACGATCAATCCTCCGTCGGACTTGCACGACATGTACCAGGCGGCGGTGGACCGCACCTCTTGGATTCACACGAACAGCTGGGGCTCGTGCTGCAGCGACTACATCTCGGAGGCGGCCCAGACGGACGACTTCGTCTGGACCCATCCGGACTTCGTCGTCCTGTACGCGGCCGGGAACTCCGGCCCGAGCCTCTCGACGATCAACCCGTACGCGGTCGCGAAGAACGTCCTCGCGATCGGCGCGAGCCAGAACGGAGCGAACCGCGACCGGATGGCCACCTTCAGCAGCCGCGGGCCCACGGCCGACGGTCGGTTGAAGCCCGACGTCCTCGCGCCCGGCGTCTTCATCTGGTCCGCACACGGCTGCGATCCCGGCGGACAGTGCGACGACTACGTGCAATTCAGCGGGACGAGCATGGCGACGCCGACCGCCGCGGGCGCGGTCGCGCTCCTCCGGCAATACTACATGGATGGGTGGTACCCCACCGGGACGAAGCAAGGCACGGACGCATTCACCCCGTCGGCGGCGCTCGTGAAGGCGACGTTGATCAACGGCGCGACCGAGATCAGCGGGACCGGGGCGTACGACAACGGAGAGAATCGCTACCCGAACTTCAATCAGGGGTGGGGTCGCATCCTCCTCGACGACGCCTTGTTCTTCCAGGGAGACGCCCGCGGGCTCTGGCTCGACGACCACCGCGCCGGCGTGCAGACCGGCGACTCGGTGACGTATCAGATCGCGGTTGCGGACGCCTCGATGCCCGTCGAGGTCACGCTGGTGTGGAGCGACTTTGCCGGCGCACCGATGTCGAACCCGAATCTCGTGAATGATCTCGATCTCGTTGTCACGGCGCCCGACGGCACGACGTACGCCGGGAACCAATACACGGGCTACAACCCCGGCGAGTCGCAACGGAACGCGAGCGGCTCGGACCGCCTGAACAACGTCGAGGGCGTGCTCGTGCGCAGTGGCGTGCAATCGGGCATCTGGACGATCCGCATCTCCGGCTACAACGTGCCCGAGGGACCGCAGCCCTTCGCGATCGTCGCCACGGGCGGCATCACGCGACAGAAGGGCTTCATCCAGATGGACCATAATCGCTACCAATCGAACGCTACGGTCCGGGTCGACGTGATCGACGCAGACCTAAACCTCAATCCGGGGGCGCCGGACACGGCCACCGCGTCGATGTCCAGCACCACGGAGACGATCCCGGAGACGCTCTTGCTCACCGAGACGGGCCCGTCGACCGAGGTGTTCCGGGGTTCGATCCTGCTCGTGAAGAGCGCCACGCCGCTCCCCGACGGCCGGCTCCAAGTCCGGAACGGAGACACGATCACGGCAGAATACTACGATGCGAACGACGGGCTCGGCGGGAGCGGACCCGTGGACGACTACGCGATCGTCGACGACACGCCCCCGGCGATCGGGAACGTCGGCACGCAGACCGTGCGGTTCTTCCGCGCGACGGTGGCCTGGACCACGGACGAGGCGAGCGACTCCGTCGTCTACTGGGGCACGGGGACCCCGTCGACGCCTCAATCGGACGCGAGGCGGGTGACGAATCACGCGATCGTCGTCGCGGGCCTCGCGGCGAGCACGACCTATTACTACTACGTGATGTCGACGGACGAGGCGGGCAACACCGCGCGCGCGGACAACGGTGGCGCGTTCTACTCGTTCCGGACTCCGTCGAAACCCCCCGATTCGCCGCCGGATGCGGAATGGCCACAATTCCATCACGATCGGGAACGAGGCGGCGTCGGCTCGTCGGCCTACGCGATGCCTCTCACCGCCCGATGGAACACGACGGAAGGCTCCCGGATCCACTGGAGCAACCCGGTCATCGACAATCACACGGTGTTCTACACGGAAAGGGAAGGGACGGTGAATGCCCTCGACCTGGGCACGGGCACGCTCAAATGGCAGATGTTCCTGGGAGACTTCGGGTACGTGCACGGCACGCCGGCAGTCGACTCCGGGACCGTCTACGTCGCGCTCGTGACGGGCAGCGGGACCGCCGTGACCCTGTTCGCGCTCGACGAGGCGACCGGCGCGGTCCGATGGCGACACGCGTCGCCCGCTCCCGCCGCGAACGCCTTCACGACCCCCGCCGTGGATGGGACGAGCGTCTACTGGTACGACTACAGCGGCAAGACGCTCCACGCGACGAACGTCGCTGACGGCGTCGACCGCTGGACGTACGCGATGCCGGACAAGGGATTCCAGGGCCCCACGGTGTGGGCCGGGATCGTGTACGTGACGGACGGCGTGGGAGACATCCTCGCGATCGACGGCTCGAGCGGGACGGAGTTCTGGCGGACGAGCGTCGGGTCCGCGATCACGTCCGCGCCGACCCTCGCGGGCGGCGTCCTGTACGTCGGCGATTACGTTGGCTCCGTGTACGCGATCAACCCGCTGAACGGATCGAGGATCTGGAAGGCGCCGCTCATCGGGAAGGCCGTCGACCTCTCGTCCCCCGTCGTCGCGGAAGGCCTCGTCTTCGTCGGCGTCTTCGCGACCGAGACGGGTGCGGGACGGATCTGCGCCCTCAACGCGGCGACCGGGACGATCGCCTGGAGGTCCTTCATCGTGAAGGGGCCCATCGCCGCCTCCGTCGCGTACGACAACGGGACCGTGTTCGCGGCCTCGTGGGATGGGATGCTGTACGCCCGGAAGGCTTCGAACGGGGCCGCACTGCAGTCGCTGCCCGTCTCCCCCGCGGGCAGCACCTCGTCCGTCGCGATCGGGGACGGCTACCTCGTCGTCGGCGACGAATCGGGGAAGCTGAACGCGTTCGGCTTCAGCGGCGCGGGGACGACGACTCGAATCGCAGTGACGCCCGCATCCGCTGATGTCGCGCTGATGGGTTCCGTCGCCCTGGCCGGAGCGGCGTACGACGCGTTCGACAATGCGGTCGACGGAGTGACATACTCCTGGTCTTCGATCGGAGGCCTCGGCACGGTGACGCCGGCGACGGAGTCAGGAGACCGGGCCGTCTACACGGCGGGCGTCGTCGCGGGCACAGACCCCGTCGCGGCCGCGAACGGAAGCGTGTCGGGTCTCGCGACGATCCGCATCGCTCCTGGCGGCCTCAATCGCATCGATGTCAGTCCCGTGAGCGGCGCGGTCCCCGCCGGTGGCACCCGGCAGTTTGCTGCCGCAGGAGTGGATGCGAACGGAAATGCGGTCCCCCTGTCGACGGTCTCCTGGAGCACGGGCGGAGGCCTCGGCACGATCGACTCGAACGGTCTGTTCACCGCCGGAGGCAACCTCGGGAGCGGCAGCGTGACGGCCACCAGCGGCGGAATCTCCGGGAGCACGACGGTGCAAGTCGTCGCCGGGCCCCTCGCCTCGATTGGGGTCTCTCCCGCGACGATCGACGCCGAAGTCAGCTCCACGGTCGTGCTGGCGGCGATTCCCCGAGATGCATACGCGAATCCGATCTCGAGCGTCCCCGTCTCCTGGTCCACGACAATCGGCGATGTAACCCCGATCGACGTCGACGGGATGCACGCCTTGTTCCGCGCACCGGTCTCGGCGGGAGCGGGTACGATCACCGTTTCCTCCGGTGCGGTTTCCAGCCCAGTGAGCGTCCGCATCGTGAGCGGGGCCATGGAACGAATCCTCGTGATTCCGTCGACGGTCCAGGTGCGCCTCGGCGGTAGCGTGGACCTCCAGGCGCTCGCCCTCGACCGGTACGGGAACGAGGTCGCCAACGTGACGTTCGCCTGGTCGTCAACGATCGGGTCGCTCCAAATCTCGCCGGACGGCCGGAGTGCCTCGCTCTCGGGCGGCGACCACACCGGAAGCGGCACGCTCACGGTCAGCTCCGGCACGAAATCCACAACGGTCAACGTGACGGTCGTTGAGGCCGGGTTCCTTCCTGAACGGATCTTCGGAATGCCGACGGTTCTCCTGTTGTTCGTCCTCGCGGTCCTCCTGGCGGTCGTCGCAATCGTCCTCTCGCGGAAGAACCGCCGGCTGGCGCGGCGGCTCGAGGAGACCCAGGCCGCCCCGACGGCGGAACTCGAGGCGCAACCGGTCGACGAGCTCGAGGAACCGCTGGAAGAATACCCGTTGTAGGTCCGCGCGCCGGCGCGACCGGTAGGTTTACGGTACCCTGAACGTTGCCTCGGCCACGGCGACGCACGCGGTCTGTCCGCTTTGTGGTAAGTCGTCGAGCCTTCGGTCGTTCCCGTCGGGGAGCGGCACCGACGTCGCTCTTCAATCGTTCCGCGGCAAAGGACGGGGCCGGGGATTCGAGGCGATTCCCGAAGGTTCGGGCATGGAGGATCCGGCGTTGGTGGAGGCGGTCCGGGAGAAGGTCCGGACGATCGTCCAGACGTTCGAGGTCCACGGATTCCCGATCGACCTCCGGCCGGACTCCTCGGCGGATTCCGGCGCGGCCCTCCAGGATCGGATCGCGACGCTCGAGCGGGAACTCGATCGTGCGCTGAAGTCCCGCGAGCCCCTCGAGATGCGCCTCATCGAGGTCGCCGACGAACTGGAGCGGGACAGACACCTGCGGTTCAACACGCTGGCACAGGTCGGGAAACTCTCGGCGCAGCTCGACCAGGCAAATGCGACGCAGGAGCAGCTCTTCGCTGCGTCGCGCCAGTGCATCCTCAGCCTGCGCGCGCTGCGGGAGCAACTGAAGGGCGTGCCGTTCGCCGCGCAATCCTTGTCGCCGCTGGTGCGGGACGTGAAAGGGGTCGTCGACCTGATTCAAGAGTTGCGCTTGCTCTCGTCGATCCGTTCCGCGACGGCGGACGATCTCGTCACCCGGTAGCGGCGGTCCTGCGACGATACGAGCCCCTTCTTCTCCAGGCGGCCGAGATGGTAGGCGGCGAGCTGGCGCGTGATCCCGAGGACGGACGCGATCCGCGTCGCGGTGCTCTCCCCGGAGCGGTTCAGGGCGTTCCAGATGCGCAGGCGCAGGTCGCGGAAGCCCCAGTGCTTCCCGAACAGGTCGTTCTTCGCGAGCTGTTCCCGATCTCCCGCGACGTAGTACCGGGACCGGCCCTCCGTCTTCCGCTCGTACACGAGGCCTTCGCGCACGAGGACCTGCAGATGATGACGCGCCGTGCCGACGCCGATGCGGAGGGAGCGGGCGATGGACCGGAAGTGGTCGCCCGGGAGGAGGAGCAAGTGCTCGTACATCCGGCGGCGCGTCGCCTGCTCAAGTTGCTGGCGCGTCCCGAGTTGCCGCGACAATCCGACCCCAGTCGTCCGACGTCCCGGACTCGCGGGGGCCTCGTTCGGGCCGGATGAACCTGGATGTCGGATCGGTGTGTTGCCCTGCATGCTCTGCGCTTACCCGACGGTTACCCCTTGACGACAATCGACGCACGGGAGCGCGGTTCTGCGGCCGCACGCTGGGACTCCTTCCGCACGATCCTCCTAGCCACCTGCCTCAGGAACCCCTCGGTCGCGGACTTCGGGGCCACGAGGATGAGTTCATCGGTTCCGAACTTCGTCGCGAAGAGACGCCGAGACTCCGTCTCGATCAGTATGCTCGAGGGGCTCGGGTCTCCGAGCGTCTCGGCGATGGTCTGGACGGAGGCGAACATCGTCGCCGCCATCACCGTGAGCACCTCGTGCGGGACCGCGTTTCGGGTCCAGCCCGCGACCAAAATACCAGTCTGACGCAACAGCAACGCGGCATCGAGCGGACCGTCCGGATCGACGATCGATAAGATGGATGCACCGCGCTCCTCGATTTGGACCATTGATTCGGAACCCCCTCCTCAACGACGACTTTACCCAATGTAGTATTGGGACGGGGGGATAAAAAGGATTTGTTAAGTGAAGTTGGTAATCCGCCCCGACGACGGTCCGCGCCGACGCGAACGTTCCTACAGAGGTTTGATATGCCGTGACACGGCGATCGCCGTGACCGCCCAGGCGACCAAGACCGGCCATCCGTACGCCAGGAACAGGAGGAAGGCCGTGTTGAGCCGGAAGTTCAGGATCGCGAACTCGTCCACGGCCGGGAGCATCGCGGAAGCGATCGCGCCGAAGATGATCGCCGCGGCGATCGGAGGGGCGATGGCCCACCGGACCCCGGAGACGCCCCGGCGCACCGCGAGCCGCTCGCTCACGAGCTCCCGCAGGAGGCTCCGCGCGTCCTGCGTCGCCGCCGCGGGCACGACGACGACCGGCGAGGGGCGCAGTTCGACGAGGGCGACGTCCCGTTCCATCGCGCCCAGGATGTCGTCGAGCTCATCCTCGACGTCCCGGTCGGTCCCTACGTTCGAGGCGGAAGATTGCACCTGGGCCCGAGCGGCCCCCCGGATGGCCGCAATCCGTCGATCCAGTTCCTGCACGGCATGGCCGATCGAGACGACGTGCATCGATGCGGCGATCGCCAAGCCGACGACCAGGACGGTGGAGGCGATGAGCGTGACGACGTAGGTCTGCGACGAGACGGCCGGCGAGAACCACTTTCCGGAGGTCGCGACCGCGGTGGCCCACGCAAGGTCCGCGATGGCGGCCAGCGCGGCGGCGAACGCGACCGTCACGACCGCCACCCGCTTCCCGCTCACGCGACCCCTCGCCCTCGACGCATACGCGGCTCCGTCAGTTAGTCCTTTCGGCCGGCGAGAGCCCGCTCGCCCCCTCTCGCTCCCTTGTCAATTTGACCTGACTCAACCCCACTTGTCTGAGGGCGTTATACCCCCCTTCGCGCACACCCATCGCATGAAGGATTACCGCGTGCCGACCGTGAACGAATCCGTTTCCGAGCGCCCGCAGGCCCCCGGCGGTTCGATGATGCACGAACGGGACGCGGAGCCCCCCGAGACGATCATGACGCCGGACGGCCGTCTGGCGGAGATCCTCGAGGAGATCTCGGCCCAGGTCTACGGGGTGCACGCGATCGTGATCGGGGACCGCAACGGCCTCCCGATCGCCTCCTCAATCCGCGGACGCCCCTCGATGGCCGCGACGGCGATGGCGACGCTTGCCATGACGGCCGCAGGCAAGATCACCCAAAGCCTCTCCCTCCCGAATCCGGAAGACATCACGATCCATGCCGGCTCGTGGAACGTCGTGATCATGAGCCTCGGAGACGGATGCACGCTCGCGGCCGTCGCGGGCCCGAAGACCGAGCCCGCATCCCTCAGCTGGATCATGCGCCTGCACTCGGAAGAGATCCGCGAGCTCTTGGACATCCTGCGGTAGCGGCCCGCGCTCAACGCCGGGAACCGGACCCGTTCAGAGGGGACTCGAGTGGCGCCTGCCGTCCCTTCATCCTCCTCACCGGGGCAGGGACCTGGGAATCCCGTTCGTCCGTCCGTTCCCTCGTGAAATAACCTACAAATAGGGTCCTCCCCATCGAGTCGACCGTGCTGGACATCCGGCTCGTCCGAGAGAGCCCGGACATCGTCCGCCGCGACCTCGCGAAGCGCAACGCTCCGGAGAAGTCGAAGCTCCTCGACGACGTCATCCGCTCGGACAAGCAATGGCGGGAGGCGCTCGCGAACGCGGACGCGCTGAAGCGGCGGCGGAACGAAATCACGCGGCAAGTCGCGGAGGCCAAGAAGGCCGGCAAGGCGACGGACAAGCTCCGCAAGGAGGCGGCGGATCTCCCGAAGCAAATCGACGCGCTCGACACGAAGATCGACGCGCTGGCGGCGAACATCCGGGACGGCCTCCTGCGGTTGCCGAACCTGCTCCACGAGAGCGTGCCGGTCGGGAAGGACGACACGGAGAATGTCGAGATCGCAAAGTGGGGGACGCCTCGGAAATTCGACTTCGAGCTCAAGCCGCATGGAGAACTCCTCGAGGCACTCGGCGGCGCAGATTTCGAACGCGCGCGGAAGATCGCCGGCGCGGGCTTCCTGTACCTCCTCGGCGACCTCGTGCGGCTCGACCAGGCGCTCCTGCAGTTCGCGCTCGACTACATGATCAAGCAGGGCTTCACCGCCGTCTTCCCGCCGTTCATGATGCGGCGGGCCGCGTACGAGGGCGTCGTCGACCTCGCCGACTTCGAGAACGTGATGTACAAGATCGAGGGCGAAGACCTCTACCTAATCGCGACGTCGGAACATCCGATGGGCGCGATGTTCATGGACGAGGTCATCGATGACGCCCGCCTGCCGATCCGGCTGACGGGCATCGCGACGCAGTTCCGCCGGGAGATCGGCGGGCACGGCGTCGACACGAAGGGCCTCTTCCGGATGCACCAGTTCAACAAGATCGAGCAGTTCGTCTTCTGCCGGCCGGAGGACAGTTGGACGTGGCACGAGAAGCTCCGAGCGAACGGCGAGGCGATCTACCGCGCCCTCGAGATCCCGTACCGCGTCGTCAACGTCTGCACGGGGGACATCGGCACGGTCGCCGCCAAGAAGTACGACATCGAGGCTTGGTTTCCGCGGCAGAAGAAGTACGGCGAGGTCATCAGTTGCAGCAACTGCACGGACTACCAGGCAAGGCGCCTGAACATTCGCGCGGGGAAGGTCGGTGGCGACAAATTCATTCCCCACACGCTCAACTCGAGTGCGATCGCGACGTCCCGCGGGATCGTCGCGGTCCTGGAGAACTACCAGCAGGCGGACGGATCCGTCGTCGTGCCGAAGGTCCTGCGGCCGTTCATGGGCGGCCAGGAAGCTATTCGGAGCACGAGCCCCTGACGTAACAAGAGATGACCCGAGGGAGCAGCTTCGCCCACCCCACCGGAAGCGATTAGTATGGCATGGTACGTATATGTAGTATGACGGAAATGTCAACTATCGAGCCCCCGGTCTCGGTGCGTCATCCATCGCCACGGCTGCAGACACTTCACGAGATCGAAGTGATCCTCCGGAGGGCGCTCGCCGGGGATGAAGGGCCCCTACGCTTGGCGGAGATCAAGCGTCGCATGCGGGCCAAGAGCGTCCGTCATTCGACCGTTCGGACATGCATTGACGAGCTGAAGCGTCTCCGACTTATCGTCGAGGATCCACGCCGTGGGGTGATGTGGACCCTTTATGAGAATCCCGAATTCTGGTCCCGCAAACGGGTCAAACCGTAGCTCGCGCAGGGGAGCGTGCGGAACCTGGGCGAGGTTGAGGTCTTCGTCGACGAGACAGCGTTTCGTGGTGCGCCCGAGGCCCAGAAGCGGAAGCTCCGAGAACTTGTCCGACGCCTCGAGATTGAGCCGTTCATGGGAGATCGCATCCGGAGAGCGCAGATTCCAAAACGCTTCCGTGGGTTGCCGAACCTATTTCGGCTCCCCCTGCCGGGTGGTTGGCGGGCACTATATACGGTCGCGAGTAGCCCATTGACCAAGACCGAAATTCGAGTCGTGTGGATCGGCGACCACGTTCAATACAACCGGTCGCTCGGCTACTGAACGGACGCGTTGGTCTCACTCGGTGCAACGTCTCTGTCCGCCCGGGACAGGGATACCCGCCGAGCGGGAGAAAGCTCCATAACTTCCGGTGGCCTTCCCGCCGATGGGTGGCCATGTCCCTCTTGTGCCCGATCGACTTCCGCTACGGCCGGCCGAAGATGAGGGGCATCTTCGAGGAGGATGCGCGGCTGCAGCGGCTCCTGGACGTCGAGGGCGCCTTGGCGCGGGCGGAGGCGAATGTCGGGCTCATCCCGAAAGAAGCCGCCGCGGAGATCACGAAAAAGGCGACGACGAAGAGCGTCACGGTGAAGCGCGTCGAGGAACTCGAGAAGGACACGCGGCACGACCTCATGGCGGTCGTCCTCGCCCTGACGGAGGCATGCGGCGACGACGCCGGGAAGTACGTCCACCTGGGCGCGACGAGCAGCGACATCCTCGATACGGCCACCGCGCTCCAGCTTCGCGACGCGATCCGTCTGATCGACGAAGACTTGGATGGCCTCATCGACGCATTCACCTCGCTTGCCTCGAAACACAAACGCACGATCATGCTCGGACGGACGCACGGCCAAGCCGCCGTGCCGATCACCTTCGGGCTGAAGATGGCCGTGTTCGCGTCGGAGGTCGCGCGGCAACGCGAACGCCTTCGGGAGGCGACGCCGCGCATCGTCGTCGGTAAGATGTCCGGTGCCGTGGGCACGGGCGCCGCGTTCGGACCGCGAGCCGCGGACATCCAGACCACGGTCTTAGGGGACCTCGGCGTTGGGGTCGAGGAAGCCGCGACCCAAGTCGTCGGCCGCGACCGCCACGCGGAATTCATCGGCGTGCTCGCGAACCTCGCCGCGTCCCTCGAGAAGTTCTGCACGGAGGTGCGGAACCTCCAGCGGACGGAGATCGCGGAGGTCGCCGAGGCGTTCGAGGCGAAGCAGGTCGGCAGCTCGACGATGGCGCAGAAGGAGAACCCGGTCGCCTCGGAGAACGTGTGCAGCCTCGCCCGGATCGTCCGCTCGCTCGTGACGCCGGCGCTGGAGAACATCCCGCTGTGGCACGAGCGGGACCTGACGAACAGCGCGGCGGAACGGATCATCCTGCCCCATGCCTGCGTCCTGATCGACGAGATGCTCGCGCGGACGACGGAGATCTTCCGCACGTTGCGCGTCTACCCGGACCGCATGAAGGCGAACCTCGAGGCGACGAACGGCCAGACGATGGCCGAGGCGGTCCTGATCGCCCTCGTCGGGAAAGGCCTCGGCCGGCAGGAGGCGCACAAGCTCGTGCGCGACGCCGCGCTGAAGGCGCGCTCGAAAGGCGTCCCTCTGCGGGACGCGCTCCTGGCGGAACCGCGCATCGCGCGCCTGCTCACGAAGAAGGATCTGGACATCGCGCTCGACCCGGAAGGGTATCTCGGCCAGAGCGAGGCGATCGTCGAGTCGACGCTGAAGCGCCTCCGGTGAATCCCCGGCTTGGACCTTCCGAGAACCCTTAAGTGGGATTCCCGGCTTTCGAGCCTCGGATGCAGTTCGCGAAGGTCGTCGAGGTCTACGAGAAGATCGAGGCGACCACGAAGCGGCTCGAGATGACGGACCTGCTCGTCGGCCTGCTGCGCGACACGCTGAAGGAGGACCTCGACAAGGTCGTCTACCTGACCCAAGGGCGGATCCATCCCGACTACACGGGCATCGAGCTCGGGCTCGCGGAGAAGATGGTGATCCGCGTCCTGGCGCACGCGACGGGAATCGAGGAGGCCCGCGTCGAACGGATGTGGAAGGAGAAGGGGGACCTCGGCCTCGTCGCGGAGCAGGCGATCGCCGCCCGGCGGCAGAAGCCGCTCGAATCGACGCCCCTCACGACGGCGAGGGTCCACGCCCTCCTCGACGCGATCGCCCGGGAGGGAGGCGAGGGCAGCCAGGACCGGAAGATCCGGCTCCTATCGGACCTGCTGGGCAACGCGACCCCGCGGGAGGCGAAGTACATCATCCGCATGGTCGTCGGCAAGATGCGGCTCGGGATCGCGGACATGACGATCATCGATGCGCTCGCGTCGACCTTCGCCACGAAGGCCGACCGAGACCGGGTCGAGCGGGCGTACAACGTCTCGTCGGACCTCGGCGAAGTCGCGCGCGTCCTGGCATCCGCGGGACTCGGAGGTCTCGAGACGATCCACCTGAAGCTGTTCCGGCCGATCCGCGCGATGCTCGCGGAGCGGCTCGAGACGCTCGACGAGATCCTGAAGCGGCTCGGGCGGTGCGCCCTCGAGTACAAGTACGACGGCCTGCGCGTTCAGGCGCACGTCTCGCCGAAGCGCATCGAGCTCTTCTCCCGCCACCTTGAGAACATCACGGGGCAGTTCCCCGAGATCGTCGTGGGGCTCCGGTCGGCGATCCAGGACCGCGAGGCAATCGTCGAGGGCGAAGCGGTGCCCGTCGATCCGAACACGGGCGAGTTCCTGCCGTTCCAGGAAGTGAGTCGCCGTCGGGGACGGAAGACGGAGGTGGACCGGATGGCGAAGGAGTTCCCGGTCACCCTGTTCACGTTCGACTGCCTCCTGAGGGGCGACGAGGATCTCACGCCACGGCCTTTCGAGGAACGCCGCAAGGCGCTCGAGTCGATCGTGCGGTCGAACGACGGGGTTCGCTTCTCGAGCATGCGCATTACGGAGGACGTCAAGAAGGCGGAAGCATTCTTCGACGAGGCGCTGCAGGCGGGATGCGAGGGCCTCATGGCAAAAGCGCTCACATCCACGTACGACGCGGGCGCGCGCGGCTTCCAGTGGATCAAGTTCAAAAAGGAATACAGCGCGGCGCTGAGCGACACCATCGACCTCGTCATCGTCGGCGCGTTCGCCGGCCGCGGGAAACGCGCCGGGGCGTACGGCGCGTTGCTCATGGCCGCATACGACGAGGCGGCGGACGTGTTCGCGACGACGTGCAAACTCGGGACCGGATTCGACGACGAGACGCTCTTCGCGCTCCCGGAGAGACTCAGAACGTCCCGGAAGGACCGCAAGCCCCCGCGGGTCGATTCGAAGCTCGAACCCGATGTCTGGTTTGAGCCGGAGCTCGTCCTCGAGGTGCGCGGCGCGGAGATCACGGTGAGTCCGATCCATACCTGTGCACGAGACGCGATCCGGCCCGGGGCCGGGCTCGCCGTGCGCTTCCCCCGCTTCACCGGGCGGTGGCGAGACGACAAAGGGCCCGAAGGCGCGACGACGGCGAAGGAACTCCTCGCGATGTACCGCCAGCAGCTCAAACAGGCGAAGAAGCCGTCCGCTTGACTACGGCCTCTCGAACCGACCCGCCGCCGCTCGCCGGTCAAGGACCGCCTCCAGGTCCGTGAGCCGCGATAGCCGCGGGAATTGAGTCGACGCGGACGCATCATCATAGAACAGACCGCGATCGATTAGAGCCGTCGACAACCCGAGTGCCGCGGCGCCTTCTAGGTCGAGCGGGGAGTCGGAAACGAATACGCTTTCGCGGGGACTGGCCTTTAACGCCTTCATCGCGGCTCGGTAAATCTTCGGGCTCGGCTTGTAGGCCCGCACCTTCTCGGAGACGATTGTGGCATCGAACAGCGGCCGCAGGCCGAGGCGACCCAGCAGCAGCGTGACGGCTTCCGTATCACCGTCCGTCACGAGGGCGAGGCCGGCGGAGCGAGATCGGAGGGACCGAATCCAGTCCCTGGATACGTCGTCGTGGAGGGTGCACGTGTCGGCGAAGTCAGCCCACGCGGCCCCTACCAAGCGGCCCGCGTCGAAGGATACCGCCCGGCCTTTCAGCACTTCCGCGAGCGCGTCCGCGGCGAGGTCGCGCTCGGGGCGGAACCGTCGTCCTTGAGCGGCAGGGAGTCGTTCCGCCGTCCGCCGCGCCCAGTCCCGGCCAAGCCCGTCCGCCTCGTAGGCAGAAATCCCCAGGTCCAATTGGAGATGCCTCGACATCGAGGACACGATGCCACGGAGGTCGACCAGGGTTCCTCCGAGATCGAAGAGCACAAACGGTCTCATCGCCAGGTACGCCCCACCCGTCGGGTTATCAACCCGACACCGAGAAGAACACGGGTATTTATTTGACATTCCTTATATCTCTGGCGACGTAGGAACGTCTGGATCGGGCAATGGCGGACTGGATTAGCACGGTCCTCAGGACCGCACCGTTGGTCTCTGCGGCGGCGTGGCTCCTCCTCGCCGCATTGCAGGTCTACCGGGACCGGTGGCATACTTGGACCGAGACGTTCTTCCTATTCGCTTGTTTTTTCGGGGGCTTCTACGCGATCGGCGACTGGCTCTTCTTCAATTCGGACCCCAGCAGTCTACAGGCGCAGGAGACCGCGGCTCTGATCAGCCTCACGGGGCTCATCCTCGCTGTGAACTTCTTCCTGCTTTTCACATTCGTCTACGTAGATCGGATGAGACGCGCCTATTGGGCCATAATGTTCGTGACCTTCGCGGTCCTGACGATGATCTGGACGACTTCGATCGAGCGTGTGGTCCCTCCTTCGGCCGGAGGCGTGCCAATCGCCGTGTTCGCACCGATCCCGTTCGCGCTTCTCCTCGCATACACGGTGGTGGGCGCGGTCCTCGGGATCTGGAATCTGTATCGGCTCTACCGCATCGTGCGCGTGAGCAGCAAGACGCTCGCGAGACGCGCCGCCGGCCTCATGGTCACCTTCACCCTCGTGTTGGTCCTCGGCCTCGGGACGAACGGCCTCCTCGGCGTCATCCAAAACCAGGACATCCCGCCGCCGTTGTCGACGCTCCTCATCTTCGTGGCCGCGAGCGCCTACTACACGCTCTACCCCGCTGGCCGGCAACGGATCTCGGAAGCGATCCGTCTGTTCCAGGCCCGCCGCTATTCCATCAAGGCGGTCTTCATCACGTTTCAGGACGGGACCTTGATCGGCTCGAAGGTTCGACCCGGTGAGACGGTCGTCGACGAGGACCTGTTCGGTGCGACGCTGGATGTCATCCAGAACTACACGCGCACATCCGCTTCGATCCTGCGCGGCAAGAGCCTGAGCGCCATCTCCCACGGGAGCTACACGCTCGTCATGGAGCGGGGACGGTCCGCATACCTGACCGTCCTCCTCGATGGCGAGGAGTCGGACCAACTCCGACGTCAGATGCGG
>DASPZJ010000003.1:0-8491 GCA_035636315.1 Thermoplasmata archaeon | reverse complement strand
CGCGAGTCGGTCTTCCTCGGGTATGAAGGCTGTGCCTTCGTTATCGGGGTTGAGAGAGCGAACTGGGCGGAGGCGCGACCCCGCGAGGATTACGCCCGGTGGCGTAAGACGCGGCCCGCGAGGACCCCGGTCGGCCGCCCCGCGTCGACCGCGACGGACCCGTTGACGAGCACCCAGTCGATCCCCTCCGGGTAGCCGTGCGGATAGTTCTCGAACGGATGGGGGTGCGGCCACAGGTTCGTCGCCCGGTCCCGCACCCGCGAAAGGTCGAACACGACGACGTCGGCCGCGAAACCCTCCCGCAACAGCCCGCGCTCCGTGAGGCCGAGGCGTGCGGCGGGCATCCCGGTCATCTTGTGGATCGCGTCTTCGAGCCGCAACACCGGCTCTTCGCGCACGAACCGCTCGAGGATCCCGGGGAACTCGCCGTAGGTGCACGGCTGGTATGGGGCGGTCGCCGACGTCCGCTCTTCCTTCGGCGCGACCCAGCCGTCGGAACAGATCATGACGAGCGGATGCCGCAGCGTGCGCTTGATCTCCTCGAGATCCATGTAGTCGAACAAGCCCACGGCCTGATCGCGTTCCTCGATGATCGTATCGAAGAACGCGGTCCATGGGTCGACGCCGCGCCGCTCCGCGAGTCCCGCGATCGTCAGCCCTTCCTTCGTCGAATCGCGCGGGCATCGGAGGAGCCAGATCCGGTCGAAGCGCTCGTGGACGAGCAGCCCGACGTACCCCGCACCCGGCCGCTTGTCCGCCTTGATCTCCGACTTCAGCGCGTCCCTCTGCACGCGGTCGGCCAGCAATGTCAAGAGCTCCTCCGGCGGGAGCTTCTGCGTCCACTGCGGGAGCGCGTGGCTGAGCGGTGGCCCGAAATCCGTGTGCGCGTCGTTGTCCGCCAGGACGTCGACCCCTCGAGTCCGAGCCGCCTCCCACAGCGCCTGGATCTCATCCGACTTTCCGAGCCCGCCGTACTTCGGGTTGTTGTGGCTGATCTGGACCGGGCAGCCCGCGAGCTCGCCGATCTCGATGCATTCCTGCACCGCATCGACGATCGTCTCCCGTTCCCCGCGGATGTGCGAGGCGTAGAAGCCACCGCGGCGGGCGACGACCCGTGACAGCTCGACGATCTCGCCCGTGTCCGCGAAGCAGCCCGGCGGGTAGACTAGGCCCGTGCTCATGCCGAATGCGCCCGCGCGCATCGCCTCCTCGACGTGGCCCTTCATCGCCCGCAACTCATCCCGCGTCGGCGGGCGCTCCTCGAAACCCATCACCGCCAGCCGAACGCTCCCATGCCCGACGAGGCCTGCGACGTTGATCCCGACCCCGAGGCCTTCCATGAAATCAAGATACTCGCCGTACGTCGACCAAGTCCAGTCCCGCGCTTGCGCGTAGTACTCGAAGCGACGCACCGCCAAGTCGCGATACCCTTCGCCGATCGGCGCGGGCGAGTCGCCGCAGTTGCCGATCACGTGCGTCGTCACACCCTGACGAACCGCGCACTCCGCCGTGGGCTCGACGAGGATCCCGATGTCGCTATGCGTGTGGATGTCGATGAATCCGGGTGCGACGTACGCGCCCCTTGCCTCGATGACGCGTTCGGCCTTCGCGGTCCCGAGACGGCCCACGCGAGCGATCGTCCCCTTGCGGATTCCGACGTCGGCGGTCCGCCAGGTCGCGCCGGTTCCGTCGAGCACCCGGCCCCCGCGGATCACGACGTCGAAGGCCATCGAGTTGGGAACGCGACAAGGGCCTTTAATCTCCGCGGGACCCCGCGGACCGAGCACGCGGGTCCAGTCGGTTTACCTTGAACAAGATTAGCTTTTTCGGCCGTCCGAAGAAGCGTCCGCGGCCTTTTCGCGAGACCTCGAACGATCCGCGCATGTACGCGCGAAACGGGTTAATAGTATGCGCGCCTTCGGACGCGCAGACATATCGATATCATGCAGATGTGGGAGGAAGAGCTCCAGGCGTTTCGGCGGCGGACGAGGAAATCCGCGCGCGCTTGGGAGGCCGCGAAGCGGTACATCCCCTCCGGTGTGAGCAGCAACTACCGCCTCGTCGACCCGTATCCGCTCTACGTTCGTCGGGCGAAAGGCTCGCGCCTCTGGGACGCGGACGACAACGAGTACGTCGACTTCAACATGGCCTTCGGCGCGCTCGTCGCGGGCCACAGCCATCCGATCCTCGCGAAGGCGATGCGGGAGCGTGTGTCGAACGGCACGATCTTCGGGTACGAGTCCGTCGATGCGGGTCCGCTCGCCGAGCACATCTGCAAGCGATTCCATGTCGACCGGCTCAAGTTCTCGATGACCGGCCTCGACGCGACGCTCTTCTCGGTCCGCCTCGCGCGCGCCGTCACAGGCCGGCGGCGGATCCTGAAGTTCGAGGGCTGCTACCACGGCTCCCACGACGCGCTCATGGTCTCGATCAAGCCGCGACGGGAGGTCTCGGGGGATCCGAGGCGTCCGAACCCCGTGCCCGCGTCGAAGGGTCTCCTGAAGGAACTCGTCGAGACCGCGGTCGTCGCGCCGTTCAACGATCTCGCGTCGACAGAGGCGATCGCGACCGAGCACGCGGACGACATCGCCGGGATCATCCTCGAGCCCGTGCCGATGAACATGGGGTACGTCCAGCCGGAACCGGGATTCCTCGAAGGCTTGCGGGCCCTCGCCGACCGGATCGGCGCGGTCCTGATCTTCGACGAGGTGAAGACCTGCGGCAAGTGGTACGGCGGCGCGGAGGAGGCCTTCGGGGTCGCCCCGGACGTGAAGGTTTTCGGCAAGGCGATCGGCGGCGGCTTCCCGCTCGCCGCCGTCGGAGGAAAGGCGTCGATCATGGACCAGGTGGTCCCAGGCCAGATCGCCCACGCAGGCACCTTCAACGCGAACCCGCTCAGCGTCTCCGCCGGACTCGTCACTCTCAGGAAGATCCTCACAAAGGCGGGCATGCAGCATGCGCAACGCATCGGGACCTCACTCGCGAAAGGATACATCGACATCGTGCGAGACCATCGGCTCACGGTGAAAGTCCAATATGGCGGGATCAGCGGCACGGTACATTTCACGCGGGCCGCGGTCACGGACTGGCGGTCGTTCCAAGACGTCGACGTGGGCCGGTGGTGGGGCTACTTTACCGCGATGCTCAATCGCGGGATCATCCCGATGGCGACCGGACCGGACGAGCAGTGGACGACCTCCGTCGCGCACACGAAGGCGGATGTCGCGGCGCATCTCGACGCGTTCGAGGAGGTCGCGGAGATCCTGAAGCACGCGCAAGCGGAGATGGCGCTCGTGGAAGCGGTGTGAGGTCCGAGACGGAGGACGGTGCCCATACGCCGCGTCGCAAGTATGGCCGGATGATCAAGCCGCTCCCCGTGATGAAGCCGGAGAAGTGCCGCTTCTGCAAGGCGGGGAAGCCGTGCCCGATTCACAAGGACGAGACTAGGGCTTCTCCGCGATGACGAGGCACGCGGACCAGTTCAATCGCTCGTAGCGGACACCTCCGAACCCCGCCGAGGCGAAGATCTCCTGATAATCGTGCGGCGACAAGACGCGGACGAACGCGGCAAGGAGGAGCGTCGCCGGCGACAGGAGGACGACCCGCCCTCCGGATCGTAAGAGCTCCGCGGCGATCCTGGCGGCTGCGCGCGGATCCCGCATGTAATAGAAGGAGCCCGCGAAGACGATCGTATCGAAGTCCGTCCCGCGGAATGGAGGCCGCATGAAGTCGGCACGGACCAACGCACCCCGATATCGCGCGCGATGCAGCATCTCCACCGACAGGTCGATTCCCACGGCGTCGGAAAGGTGGCCCGTGGTGAACCCCGTGCCCACGCCGACATCGAGGACCCGCGCACCTCGGATCTCGGACCGGATTCGTTCTAGCCATGCCCGCTTGTAGATCCGCGCGTTGATCCGATCGTACCACGGCGCGATGCGGTCGAAGAATCGACGCGCCTTCGCGGCTCCTAGGACGACGGGCACAACCCTTGGAATGCCCGCCTCGACTTTGAAGGCGCGCCCGTGCGGAAAAGACTATATCGGCCGCCCCTCGTTGGCGACGACGAGCGGCATGGCGAAGGCCGTCACCAAGTCCGTCGGTTTCGAGGCACGCACGAAGGCCTCGAGGGCGTACGCCGACCGCGCGCGGAAATCGCTACCCGGCGGCGTCACGGCGAACGTGAAGTACTTCGACCCGTACCCGATCGCGATGAAACGGGCCCGAGGCGCCCGCCTCTGGGACCTCGACGGGAACGAGTACATCGACTACTGCCTTTCCTTCGGGCCACTCATCCTGGGCCACAGTCACCCCCGCGTGATGAAGGCGATCCATGAGGCGCTCGCGTCCGCGGGCACCACGATGTTCGGCACGCCACACGAACTCGAGGCGACGTACGCGGAGCGCCTCTTGCGGATCTTCCGCCCGGACGGCAAGTTGCGCTTCACCGTGTCCGGGACGGAGGCGACCGTCCACGCCGTGCGTGCGGCGCGAGCGTACCGCCAGCGGCCGATGATCGCGAAGTTCGAGGGGCACTACCACGGCGGCGTCGACGAATTCCTCGTGAGCCACGCCCCGTCGAAAGCGGAGACGGACCGCGGACTCCACCCCGTGGCGGGATCGCGCGGCACGCCGGCCCACGTGCTCGAGAACACGCTCGTGCTCCCCTTCAACGATCTCGCCGAGACGGAGGCGCGGATCCGCGGTCATGCGGATCGCCTCGCCTGCGTCATCTTGGAGCCCATCGAGCGATCGTTCATCGCGCCCGATCCGGAGTTCCTGAGAGGAGTTCGGGAGATCACCGCTCAGAAGGACATCCCGCTGATCTTTGACGAGGTGATGAGCGGCTTCCGCGTGGCATTCGGCGGTGCGCAGCATGCCTACGGTGTCACGCCGGACCTCACGTGCCTGGGAAAGGTCGTCGGCGGCGGCCTCCCCTGCGGCGCATTCCTCGGCCGCTCGGACGTCCTCGACCTCGCCGATCCTCGATCGGACGATTTCTTCCACAGCAGCACGTTCGCCGGATATCCGCCCGCGATGGCGGCCGGGATGGCGACGCTCGATGAACTCGAGGTGCCGGGGATGTTCGAAAGCCTCCTCGCGAAGACGCGGACTCTGGCCGCCGGATTCGAGCGGATCGTCGAGCAACAGCACGTCCACGCTCGCGTGCCGCAGGTCGGCTCGGTATTCTCGATCCTCTTCCTGGACGGCGTCATCCGGAACTATCGCGACACACTCCGCGACGATTCGAGGAAACGAAAGGCCCTCGACATCGCGTTGCTCGAACGGGGGATCTTCGTCAAGCCCGCGAAGCCGTTCTACCTCTCAACCGCCCACGACGACGCCGCGATTCGTCAGACGATCGAAGCGCTGGACGACGCCCTGCAGGCTGCGTGATTACCCGCGCGGCGCGAGGCCCATGATGGCGCGCGCCTCGTCCGGCGTCGCGACCTCCCGTTGCAGTTCTTCGGCGAGATGTCGCGCGCGCGCCACGAGCTCCTCGTTTCGAGCGAGGACGCCTTTCTTCAGGTAGAGGTTGTCCTCGAGGCCGACGCGGACGTGCCCGCCCATCACGATGGCCAGAGTCGTCATGGGCAGCTGCATCCGCGACATGCCCGCGACGACGTAGGTCGCCCGGGGCGGGAGCTGGTTGGCCATGTGGAACAGGTTCTCCGGGGTCGCGGGTATGCCGCCGTCGACGCCCATCACGAGCTGGAAGTGCGCCGGCTCCTTGACGAGGCCCATGTCGATCAGCCTCTTGCCCTGCTGGATGAACCCGACATCGAACGCCTCGATCTCCGGCTTGATCCCTTTGTCGGCCATCGTCTTCGCGAGGAACTGGACCGTCTCGACCGAATTCACGTAGACGACCGAGGGCTTTCGGCCGGCGAAATTGAGCGAACCGGTCGTCAGGCTCCCCATCTCCGGATTCGTCTGCAACGGAGTCGCGCGGTCCGCGTCCGTCGAGCCCGCGATTCCGCTCGTGGACGTCATCACGATGAGTTTCGTCCGCTTCCGGATCTTGTCGACGGTCTCTTTGAAGATCTCGAACTTGGAGGTCGGCCGCTCGTCCGGATCGCGGCAGTGCACGTGGATGATTGACGCGCCTTCCTGCGCGCAGGCGTAGGCGGTGTCCGCGATCTCGTCCGGCGTCACGGGCACGTGGGGCGTGTCTTTCTTGCGGGGGACGGACCCCGTCGGGGCGACCGTGATCACGAGCTTCTCCATCGTCTTTGGGCCCGCCCCCGCTAGGCGACCTCGGTAGGTAAGCGTTTTGCCGCGACCGCTACGCGAAGAGGTGACACGAGACCTTCGTGTCGGCCGTCACGTCCTTGAGTTGCGGCTCCGCGAAGTCGTGGAGGGACACGCGCACGGCGTCGCCGAGTCGTTCGATGGACCGGATCGCCTTCAGGGCTCGGACATCCTCCGACCGGTGCGCCACGAGGTCGCGGAGCGTCGACTCGGCCCCGGGAGGCGCCCCCGGCATCGTAAATGCGCGCGCGCCGTCCGAGGTCGCGGTCGCGAAGAGTGATCCCGTCGGCAGGCCCGCGACGAGGCCCTTGAGGTCGGCGAGCACCTCGTCCGACGTCCACCCGCATCGCTCAAAGGCGACCGGGCATCGCGGATGGAACCGGCATCCGGGCGGGATTGAGGACGGATCCGGCCGCTCCCCCTTCAGGATGATCCGCTCCCGCCGACGGTCCGGGTCCGGCACCGGCACGACGGAGACGAGCGCCTTCGTGTAGGGGTGCCGGGGATTCTTGATCAGCTCGCGGGTCGGCCCCTGCTCGACGATTTTCCCGAGGTACATGACCCCGATGCGGTCGGCAAGGACCCACGCGAGGCTCAGGTCGTGCGTGATGAACAAGTACGTGAGGCCTTTCTTCTCGCGGAGCTCGAGGAGCAGCTCAAGGATCTCCGTACGGATCGACACGTCGAGCATCGATACCGGCTCGTCCGCGACGAGGAACTCCGGGTCGAGCACGAGGGCACCCGCGATCGAGACGCGCTGCCGCTGTCCGCCCGACAGCTCGTGGGGGAACCGGAACAGGAAGTCGCGGGGCGGCCTCAGGCCCGCGTCGTGGAGCGCCTGTTCCACGCGCGCCTCGGTCTCCGCGCGGTTCCGGCTGATGCGGTTCACGACGAGCGGCTCGGAGACGATGTCGTATACGGAGTGTTTCGGGTTCAGCGACTCGTAGGGGTCCTGGAAGATGATCTGCAGCTTCCGCCGAAGGCTGCGGATCTTCACGCCCTCGAGGCCCTCTTCCCGGAGGCGCGTCCAGAGGAAGATCCGCGCCACGGCCGTCGCGGCGATGAAGCCGAACAACGAACCTCCGAGCATCTCGGTCGCTTGACTGCCCCAGTACGTGCTGCCGTAGACCGCGCCCGGGTCCAGGTATCCCGAGAGGACGACCCCGAGGTACGACCCGAGGTTGAAGGCGATGAGGCTCAGGAGCCCGAGGATCGGCGCCGTGCGCGGATTCGCCCGCGTCGGAGGGAGGCTCCCGAAGAACGCGAGCAGCAGGGCCGTGACGATCGCGAGCCCGAGGAGGCTCCAGCCGTCCGTGAAGGGCAGGTGGAAGAACCCCGCGGTGACGACCGTGGGAACGAGGGTTGCGAGGACGGCGGCGCCCGCGACGGCGCCGGCGAGGAGGCCCCGGTCCTTGACGGTCCAGGGCCGACGCTCCTTCCACGAGAGCGAGTGCCGCCGCCGGATCTCCTCGAGCGTCCGCTCGTCCCCCGCGGCGTGCGACGCCTCGAACCGCGCGAGGACGGATTGTGGCGCGCCAACGAAGACGTCGCCCCCGGTCGGCTCGACGAGCCGCAGGATCCCCTTGCCCGTCGTCGTCTTGCCGCACCCGCTCTCGCCGACGAGGCAGAAGATCTCGCCGCGCCCGACGTCCATGTCGACTCCGTCCACGGCGCGGACGTACTCGGGTTGCGTCTTCCGCAACGCCTCGATGAACCCGCGGCGCTTCTCGAACCACACTCGGAAGTTCCGAAGGACGAGGTACGGCTCCCGCGCCACTCACGCCGCCTCCTTCGGGGGCGGGTTCGTGGTGTTCAGATGGCAGGCCGCGCGGTGGCCCTCCCCGACCGCGTCGAGCGGCGGCTCCCGGTCGATGCACAGCTGCCACGCGTACTTGCACCGGGGATGGAATCGGCAGCCCTCGGGCGGGTGGATGAGGCTCGGAAGGAGCCCGGGGATGTACGCGGGGAGGGTCTGCGGCCCCTCGATGTCGGGGAACGCGCCGATCAGGTCCTTCGTGTACGGATGCTTCGGGTTCTTGTACACGTCCCGCACGCTCCCCGTCTCGACGATCTTCCCGGCGTACATGATTGCCATCGAGTCGCACGTCTCCGCCATGACGGACAGGTCGTGCGAGATCAGGATCATCGAGAGGTCGAGTTCCCGCTTCAGCCGCTCGAGCAACTCGAGGATCTGCGCCTGGATCATGACGTCCAGCGCGGTCACCGGCTCGTCCGCGAT
>DASPZJ010000002.1:0-20745 GCA_035636315.1 Thermoplasmata archaeon | reverse complement strand
CCGATCACCGCGATCTTCATCGAGACGCGTTCCCCGGCGTGGATGGTCCGTGCGGAGTTAAAGGTGTGGCCCGGGAAGCGCGAAACCTTGAATCCGCGGGCTCCTTGTCCGCGATGGCATGGCGGACCTCCTCGGGACCGCGGGGATCGTGATCGCGACCGTCGTCGCAATCGTTGTGCCGTTCGTCGTGGTCCCGGAAATCCTCGAGCGGAAAGGCGGCTACAATCCCCGGAGCGGATTCGTCCGCGCCGTCGTGTGGGCGTCCTTCTTTGCAATCGTCCTCGTGCCGGCGATCGCGAGCGGGTTCCTCTTCTCCGTGGGGAATCCCGCCGACTGGCTGATCTTCCTTGTCGCGATGGCGGTCGCCGTGCTGTACGACTACTACCGGCTGAATCCGGAAAAGGTCCCGTGGGCCCGAGCCAAGCCCGACCGTTGACCTGATTCCACGACCTCCATCACGGCGATACCTCAGATGAAGCTCCAATCTCGAAGGACGTCTTCGAGGTTCGGGTGGCCGATCTCGTCGAGCTCGTATCGCACGTGGACGACGGGTTTCTTCGTCTTCAGGACGCGGCTCAGGTCGATCGGCGTGCCGCTCAGGACGAGGTCGCACGGCGTCGCGTCGATCGTCTCCTCGAGCTCCCGGATCTGCTTCGGGCCGTAGCCCATGGCCGGCAGGACCTTGCGGGAGTTCGGGTACTTCTTGTACGTCTCCTTGATCGAGCCAACGGCGTGGCCGACCGCACTCACAATCTCGGCCGCGCCGAACCGCTGCGCCGCGATGTACGCCGCGCCATACTCCATGCCGCCGTGGGTCAGGGTCGGACCGTCCTCGATCGCGAGGACCTTCTTGCTGCGTATCTGCACGCTGTCGTCCGGGGTGATGGGCGACGCGGCCTCGACCATCACGACGTCGGGGTTGAGGGAGCGGACGTTCCGCTTCACCGTCTCGACGTTCTCCGGCGTGGCGGAGTCGACCTTGTTGATCACCACGACGTCCGCCATGCGCACGTTCGTCTCGCCCGGATAGTAGGAGAGCTCGTGGCCCGGCCGGAGCGGGTCCGCGACGACGATGTGCAGGTCCGGTTTGAAGAACGGCGTGTCGTTGTTGCCGCCGTCCCAGAGGATGATCTCCGCCTCCTTCTCCGCCTGCCGCAGGATCTTCTCGTAGTCCACGCCGGCGTACACGACCGTGCCTTTGTCGATGTGCGGCTCGTACTCCTCGCGCTCCTCGATCGTCGTCTCGTACTTGTCGAGGTCCTCGTACGTCGCGAAGCGCTCGACCGCCTGAGTCGCCAGGTCGCCGTAGGGCATCGGGTGCCGCACGACGACCACCTTCTTGCCATGGGCCCGCAAGATGCCCGCCACGCGGCGGGTCGTCTGGCTCTTCCCGCTGCCCGTGCGGACGGCGCAGATGGCGACGACGGGCACCGCGGCCTTGAGCATCGTCTGTTGCGCCCCGAGGAGGATGAAGTCCGCGCCGTGCGCGTTCGCCAGGGCGATCCGATGGCCGACGTACGCGTAGTCGACGTCGGAGTACGAGAAGACCAGGGCCTGCGCGTGGAACCGCTCGATGAGCTTGGGGAGGTCCTCCTCCGGGAAGATCGGCACGCCGTTCGGATATCTCGGGCCCGCGAGGGAGGTGGGATACCTGCGCGTCGCGATCCCGGGGATCTGGGTGGCCGTGAACGCGACGACGTCGTACGCGGGATTGTCGCGGAAGTACACGTTGAAGTTGTGGAAGTCGCGGCCCGCGGCTCCGAGGATAATGACGCGTCGCGGATCGGCCACGGACTCCGCAGCCGGCAGAACTGTAAAGCCTTTTTGGAGTGCCGACGAGAATGCCCGAAGTTAACCTTAAACAAGGTTAACCCGACGATGTCGCGGGGCTCGGCAGATGGCCTCCCTTCAGCAGGCCCCGGGCGGCCGCAAACACGGCATCGAAGGCCGCCTCCTGGAGCAGACCCGTCTGCGTGTTCCGCTGGCTCGGATGGTACGAGGCGATCAGCATGATCGGCGGAAGCGACCAACGACCGGCATGGTGGAACCTCGGTCGCGGTGTGGGCGGATCGTGGCCCAGGGCCCGCCACGCCCGCAGAAAGGCGTCCATCGCCACCGCACCGAGCGCAATGACCACCCGCAGGTTGGGAAGGAGTTCGATCTCCCGCTCCAGATACGGCTGACAGCGCGCGAACTCTGTCCGGGTCGGCTTGTTCTGCGGCGGCGCACACCGCACGGCCGCGACGATGTAACAATCGCGCAGCATGAGTCCGTCGTCCCTCGATACCGACGTGGGCTGGTTCGCAAACCCGGCCCGATGGAGCGCGCGATAGAGCCACTCGCCGCTGCGGTCTCCCGTGAACGCGCGCCCCGTGCGATTCCCTCCGTGGGCGGCCGGCGCAAGCCCGACGATGAGCACCCGGGCCGCCGGATCGCCGAAGCCCGGCACCGGGCGTCCCCAGTACGTCCAGTCGCGGAACGCGGCGCGCTTCGTGCGGGCGACGGCCTCGCGGTACCGGACGAGCCGCGGACACTTGCGGCACGCGACGATCTCGGAGGTCAGTCGCTCCATGCCGTCGGCGCCCATCGTCCTCCCGATTCACCCCGGCCGGAAAAGGTTCGCGTCGCGGAAACGGCTAAGGGTCCCCGGGCAAAGGGCCTTAGGCCGGCGCGGTCTTCCGGACCCGTGACGCCGCGGAGGGACCGGGTCGTCATCGCGATCGTCCTGGCAGCGGCGCTCGCGACGGTCGCCGGCCTCGGTCTCGTCTGGTGGTGGATCTCGCAGCCCGGAGCCGGTCCGGGCCCAGGCAACCCGGCCGTCCGGCTCGTCCCGGTGCAGGCCGGCCTTGCGTGGCCCATCGCCCTCGGGTTCGCCTCGGACGGACGGGTGTTGTATGCGGAACGGAACTCCGGCGCGATCCGCATCATCGAGAATGGGGCCGTCCTTCCGACGCCGTTCTTCACGTTGTCCAACACGAACACCACGGGCGAGCGGGGGCTGCTCGGCCTCGCCCTCGACCCTGGCTTTCCCGCCACTCCGTGGGTCTACGCCTACCAGACGTACGACGACGTGGCGAACGCCTCGACGTACAATCGGATCGTGCGGATCCAGGCGAGCGGAAATGCGGGCGTGTCCTCGTCCGTCATCTTCCCGATGCCGGCCCTGAGCGGCGCGACGAACCACAACGGCGGCGTGATCGCGTTCGGGCCGGACGGGAGGCTGTGGGCCGTCGTCGGCGAGAACGCGAACCCCTCGCTCGCGCAGACGGGGATGAGCCCGCTCGGGAAGGTGCTGCGGATGGATTCCGACGGCAACGCCGCGCCGGGCAACCCGTTCTACGGCAGCGGGAGCTGGGAGAATCGCGTCTACACATACGGCCACCGGAACATGTTCGGCCTCGCCTTCCATCCCGTGACGGGCCGCACGTACGTCACGGAGAACGGCCCCAACTGCAACGACGAGGTGAACCTCCTCACTGCCGGCAGCAACTACGGCTGGGGACCTTCGTGGACGTGCACGATCCCGCCGTCGCTGGCGAGCACGAACCGGGACGGTCCGAGCCCCGTGATGCCCATCGCGTGGTGGGGCACGCCGACGATTGCCCCGACGAACGCGGCGTTCTTCACGGGGTCCCTGTTGCCGCAGTCGCGGAACCACCTGATGTTCGGCGCCTACAACGACCATCGGCTCCGGGAGCTGACGCTCACCTCCGACGGGACGGCCGTCGTGAACGAGACGGTTCTGCTGACCGCGTCAGAAGCCATCTTGGACGTCGAGATGGGCCGGGACGGATATCTCTGGGTCACGACTCCCACCACGATCTACCGGCTCGAGGCCGTGCCGACGATCGTCCCGTACGCGGGGGGCATCGCGATCACGAGCCTCGTCGCCGCCATCGCGCCGTCCCCGATCATCGCCGGAGTCCGAGGACCGCATTCCGCATCGGCCCGGAGCGGATTTCTCGAGCCCTCCCAGAAACCTTAGTATGGCGAGGTCCCTTTCCGCGCCTCAATGCCGTCGTATCGGATCCCGAGCGACGACCGCGTGAGGGCGAGCCTCGTTCGGGTGTTCAGCACGCGGCAGATCGTTGACAGCCAGCGACGGCTCAAGGCGCTCGTCGAGAAGGACATGAAAGGCGACGAACGGTATCGCGTCGGGGAGCCGCGGCTGCGGCTGCTCGCGATCGACTCCGGCCTCGTCGACCTCGAGATCAACTGCCGCGACACGGACGAGATGCGGTCCCTCACCAAATGCCCGGTCTGCGGGGCGCGGCTGAAGAAAGTCCGGAACATGACCGTCTTCGGCGGGACCGTGACCCTGGGCTATCGCTGCGAACGTTGCAAATACTGGACGGGCCTGAAGCGGCGCGTGCCGACGAGGTACGTGTTCACGAGGCGGGCCTGATGCGCGTGCGCTACGAGGGCGGCTTCCTCGTCCAGGAGGCGCTCAAGGAGGTGATCCTGGACCCGGTCCGCAAGACGCCGGGCAGCATCGTGAGCCACGGCCACATGGACCACCTGACCTCGGGCGGGGTCATGACGCCGCAGACGCTCGAGGTCCTCCGCGTCCGGCGCGGACGCGGCACGGGCGTCGAGTTGCCGTACGACAAGGAGATCGAGATGAACGGCTTCCGCGTCACGCTCCGCGATGCGGGCCACGTCTTCGGCTCCGCGATGATCCGCGTCGACGACCTGCTGTACACGGGCGACTTCAACCCGGAAGGCGGCGCGACGTGCGGCCGCGCCCGGCCGGAGCGCGCGCAGACGCTGATCGTCGACGCGACGTACGGACGACCGGGGTTCAGCTTCCCGCCGAAGCACGACGTCGAGTCGGATCTCCTGAGCTGGCTCGAGATGGAGCTCGCGAACGGGCCCGTCGCCCTGGGCGGGTACGAGTTCGGAAAGAGCCAGGAGCTGATCGCCCTCGCGAACCGCCTCGGGGTCGAGGTCGCCGTCTCCGACAAGATCGCGGACCTCGCGGACATCTATGTGCGGTACGGCATCCCGTTGCGGTACCGCCGGATCTCGGAACTCGCGGAAGCGGAGCGGAACGATCCCCGCGTCTACGTCCTCCCGCCGGGATGGCTGCGGCCGCCGCTCGACGACAGCGTGTCGTGGCTCGGATCGATCGGCCTTCGGTCGGCGTACGTGAGCGGGTGGTGCGCGTTCTTCGACTACACGCGCCGCTACGGCCTGGACGCGCAGTTCCCGCTGAGCGACCACGGGGACTTCGAGGACGTCATCGAGTTCATCGCCGCCTGCGATCCCCTGCGCGTGTACACCGCGTTCAGCAATGCGAAGGACCTCGCGAAGGCGGTCGAGCGCCGACTGAGGATCAAGGCCGAAGCCCTCCTCACGAGGTGATGCAGGCGGAGAGCCGGAGGGAGGGCAACGCGGTCCTGTTGAAGCTCTCCGACGGAGAGGACCTCGTCTCGAGCGTCGAGGCCGCCGCGACGGAGCATCGAGTTGTGAGCGGGTCCGTCCTCTGGGGCATCGGGATGGTCCAAGACTTCGAAATCGGGTTCTTCGGGCCGAAAGGCTACGAGAAGGCCGCCTTCCGGGATCGCCACGAGCTCCTCGGCCTCCACGGCAGCATCGCGATGCGCGGGGACCCGAAGCTCCATCTGCACATCGCACTCGGACGGCCGGATCACACGGTCATCGGTGGCCATTTGTTCCGCGCGAAGACTGCCGTCGTGAACGAAATCCAGATCGAGCGGTTCGACTCGATCCGCCTGGACCGCCGCCTCAACGAGAAGACGGGGTTGCGGGAACTGACCTTCGAGTGAGCGTTTCGAGCGAGGTTTCCGGCGTCCCGCCGAAGTCCTAGGATCGAATGCCGCGCTGACGCCTCCCTGTTCGGTGGATCGTCGTCGACCGGGGGACGGCGACTCAGTCGTGTCCTTTTTCGCTCGAGAAGACCGCTTGAATCACTGCCACGTCGCGCGGTCGAGCTCCCGCTCTTCCCTCGTCTTCTTGCGAAACTGCCGGTAGTGGTCGCGGCAGAGGTGGACCCGTCGGGAGTCGGTGAGGAGCTTCAGCTCCGGCAGGGCTTCTTTCACTTTCTTCGTCGACAGCGACCGCTTCGTTTCCTTGCCGCACCCGACGACGCCGCACACCTCATCCTCGGGCATTCGCGTCGCGATGCCGGCCCCTCTATTTGTACGTGCGCGGTCGTCGCCTCGGAGGGAGACGGCCCCCGAGCCGCGAACCCCCCGCCGATCGAGGCCTACGGTGTCCGGCGCCGGAACATGAACGAAGCCGCCGCGGCGATCAGCAACAGCGCCATAGAGAGCGCCAGGGCGGAGTCGGGTTGGAATGCGATCGGCGGGGACGGCGGCACCGCGCTCACGACTTCCACGGAACTCGCCTCGAGGCTCGGCAGGTAGATCGCGAGGACCGTCCCCGGGAGGGCAAGGACCGTGTACGCGGACGAGGCCGCCTTCGATCCGGGGGAATAGAAGAGCCCGAGGGTGTCTGCCGTGGCGTTCACGTCGACCCCGTTCACGCGGACGCGCAACTCCCGGGTCGCATCCGCCGGCATCGTGTCCGGGTCGAAGGCCACGAGCACCACCGCGCCGCCCATCGCCGCGGTCGACGTGAGCGAGCCGACATGCAACGACGCCTTGCCCGGCGTGACCTCGCGCGGCCACGCGGTCACATCGATTCGGTACCACGCAGAGTTCTGGATCCATCGGCCATCGGAGGTCGCGATCAGATCGAGCTCGGCGACGAGCTGTCCCGCAGAGATCGCATCGAGGACCGCCCTCCACTCCGCCTGGTATGGCGTCGCGGTGGGGACCGCCTTGAAGACGAGCAGGTCGGCTTCCGCCATACTCGCGACGACTTGCGTTCCATTGACGCCGAACGTGCCGACGCCGAGGACGAAGCGCGCGTGTTCCTCTCCGATCGAATACGAGAGGGAGGACGCGGGCCACGAGCCGACCGTCGCGTGCTGCGAGATGTTCGTCGCGGAATACGGAAGGGTAATCGTCACGTTCCGAGCGGCGGCCGAACGGATCTCCAAGAGGCCCGTGGGGTCGTCATGCGCGGTGATCTCGATGTCGTATCCGAGCACGTCGAATCGCGGGCCAGCGACGGTCGGGGTCTGGAACGGAGCGAAGGGCCCCACATCGATCGCGTCGAAGTACATGACCATGGGGACGGCGCCGGTCGCGAGGTACGAGTGCACGGACCCGCTGGAGGCGTTGTAGTTGAAGTTCACGTACGTCCCGACCACCCGGTCCTCGATGTACACGAAGGATCCGAAGAGCAACGACGTGAACCGAACGTCTTGGACGGCGGCCGACTCGCGCGAGAGGTCGCCCGCCGAAATAGGGAGGAGGCCGGCGGACGCGTGAGAGGGGGCAGATCCGCCGAATGCGACGGGCAGCAGTGAAAGCACCGTGAACGCCGCCGCCGCCTTTGCGAGATTTGCGCACGCGCCCTTGCCGTCCTCCATCTACCAAATACTGTCCGTTCGATGATATGCCGCTTTTGGTCCGGGCGGGGAACTCCTTAGGACGTCCTTAGAACTCCGTCAGCGGAGGCCCGATCGGACCCGCTTCGACAGCTGTACACAAAGTATCTTAGTGCGAATCCGCATGTGTCGGTCTGACATGGGTCCGTGGGACGTCTTCCTCCGGGTTTCGTTCGCCGGCTTCGCGGCGATCCTCGCGACGGTCTCCGTGCAATCGTACGTTCGGCATCGAGAGCGGCGTTTCCTCCTGCTGAGCGCGGCGTTCGGCCTCTTCCTCGCGCAAGGCGTCTGGCTCCTCGCCGAGATCGCGACGCAGCCGATCTCGTCCGTCGGCACGCCGTGGCTCGCCCTGAACCTGGCCGTCCTCGTGTCCCTCTACCTCGCGTTGCTCCGGTGATCCGATGACCGAAGGCCTTGAACTGGAAAGCCGCCGTCGCATCTACGACTTCCTGACCGCGAACCCGGGCGTCCACCTGCGGCGAATCGGGCAGGCGCTCGGCATGTCGACGGGCATGCTGTCCTACCACCTCGGATACCTGGAGCGGAACGGCGTCCTGAAGGCCGAAGAGGACGGCCACCGGAAGCGGTACTTCATCGCGCGCGCGTTCGTCGAGGCGCAGCGGCGCATCCTCGCGGTCCTGCGCCAGGATGTGCCGCGCAAGATCATGCTCGAACTCCTGACGTACGGCGACCGCACCTTCGCCGAGCTGCAGATGAGCGTCGGGGTCTCGAAGTCCACGTTGTCGTATCACCTGCAGAAATTGATGCAACGGGACTTGCTCGTCCGGACGAAGCGGGAGCGGGAGAGCGTCTTCACGATCAAAGACATGGAGGAAGTGCGGAAACTCCTCCTCGCGAACCGATCGAGTTTCCGGGATGACGCGGTCGATCGCTTCGCGGACCTCTGGACGAAGCTGCGGACGTGACCCCCGGCCGGGCAACGGCGTTTCTGCCGATTCGGCGGGAGCCCGGTCACGCGGCCTTCATGAATTCACGCAGCAGGCATGTGGCGTAGGCGCCTCGCGTGAGTTCAACGCTCACCCGAAGTCCATCGTCGATGACCGCGGCGTCCAAGTCGTGGAACGGCGCGAGGACCTCCCGTCGCGTGCCCTTCGAGGAGAGCCGCGGGAGCTCCGGGATGATGAAATCCTCCCGGCGAAGGCCTTCCGAGCCCACGACCTGCTTCTCGATCTGTCCGGGCTCGCCGCCGGCGAACTCGGATTCGGAGCCGTACAGGAGGCCGGCGACCCACGCCTTGCCCTCCCGGCACCTCGCGGCCACGCGATCCAGATTGTCGCACGTGACGTCAACGAGTCGATCGCGATTCGGGAGCCCGAGGCGGTCGACGGGCAGGACGAGGTCCCCCGCGATGGGCTCGTGGATCGGCAGGCCGCGCCGCAGGCGCTCGGCGAGCATCCGGTTGTACAGGTACGACTGGTATCCGTGCACGAACATCAGGAGGAGATTGAAGGGCAGCTGCCGCAGCGCGCCGACGGAGTCGCCCGGGTGAGCGGCAAGATGGTTCAGGAGAGCTTTCTCGAACCCGTACGACTTCGGGTACGTCCGCAAGGCCGCGTGCACGTCGCCGGTGTCCCGCAACGCCGCTCGGACCTCGTACGATTCGGGATCTTCGCCCTCGATCGGGTTGGCGGCGTACGCCTCGACGGCCTCTCGGAACTCGCCGCGCACGATGTGCCGACCGACGACGTGCGTGATCGGCCGGACGGAGCCGAACCGCTGCTCCCCGAAGAAGTTCGGGAAGCCGCCGAACGTCCGGAGCTGCCGGGCGGTCTCCTCCACCGCCGTCGTGGCTTCCTCCGACGTGAGGGCGAGGCGCCGCACGACGATGCGGAACCGGTTTCCACGGAGGTCCCCGATCTCCAAGCCGCGATCCGACCGGAACACGTCCACGACCTCGACGTCCTTGAGCCTCAGGGCCTTGATTGCCTCCGGCCGGACATCCTCGAAGGAGAACAGCTGCGTGGTGACGGCCCGCTTGTCCTTCGTCCCCGCGAAGCCGATCCGCCGGCGGCTGATGTGTAACGTCCGCGCGAGCTGCCGTACGAGGCGGTTCGTCTCCCAGTTCCGCAGCCGGAGCGCTACGATCGCGTACCGGCCGTCGGGCACGGTCGGCGGCGGGGACGAGACCTCCTCGACCGCGAAATCGTCCGCCGTCTCCTTGAGGATCCCGCCGACCCCGGCCGTGGACGTCAGGTAGCCTTCGATCCCGACGTCGCGCTCCATGGGCCTATGCGAGCTCCTTCTCCAAGAGCGTCCTCGCGCCGCCGAACTCCGAGGCGAGGCTCTCCGCGACCCGCTTGAGTGCGGCCTGCGGGCTCCCTTTCTTCACTTTGACGGTCAGGACCGGCTTGTCGAGCTGCGGGTGCCCCGTGTAGTACAGCGCGTCCTCGACGTCCGGGTCTTTCAAGAGCGCCGTGATGAGCGGATAAATGACCGTGTCGTCCGCGTTCAGGATCTCGATCCGGACGGAGTCTTTCTGCTTCTCCAGGAGGCGCATCTGCATGGAAGGGTGCGGAGCGGCTCCGCCAATTTAAGGTTTTGCGGACCCGCGCCTCCGGGGTCTCTCCTCAAGACCGCGAATCAATTCGAGGCTTGCCGATGTGGACTCGAATCGACTTCCGCCGTGGCCTGGCTCGATATCAGGGCTGGGAACCAACGTGCCTCTCTGTGGGCGAATGGTTGCTTTAACGTACAGCCCGGCACAGCTGAGAGTGTGTCCCTTTTGAGACCCCGCGACCATCGAATCGGCTACCATGAACGCACCCACCCGTATATCGAACAGGGCGAAAGGGATCGTAGCCGCGGTCTCCATCTTCCTGTTTGCGTTCGTGGTGATCGTACCGGGCGCCTTCGGATGGGAACCGCCTCCGACGGGCGACTACAGCGGACGGGCCTACGGTCTGTGGGTCCATACGCCTCCGCCGACCGGCAGCGACACCACATTCGCGGACACCGGCGATCTTCCGTCGGATGGAGGGGCATTGACTGCGACCCTGGCAGATGTGAACACCCCCGCGGCCGAAGCGAGTGCCTTCGTGTCGTGGACGATCGGGTTGAACGGAGTCGCGGAGAGCTACGCGTCCACCTCCGACGTCACCCTGATCCCGGGGAATCCCCCGCTCGTCACGGCGACCTTCGTATCGGCGAGTTCCCGAACGACCTGCGCCGAGGGCCCGTCGGGATCGAGCGAGATCGCTGATCTGATGGTCATGGGCAATCCCGTCACCGTCACGGGCGAGCCGAATCAGCTGATCTACGTTCCGAACGTCTTCACGCTCGTCATCAACGAGCAGAACGTCTGGAGCGATCCGAGCGGCTACTCGATCACGGTGAACGCGCTGCACCTCTGGGCGCAGGGTGTGGAGATCGTTGCGTCCTCGGCCCACAGCGACATCTCGTGCCCGAGCGGCCCGGGGACGCCGTTCCCGCCGCCACCGGTGCATGACTTCGTCACCGGAGGCGGATGGATCTGGTCCAACGGCTTCCACGCGAACTTCGGCTTCGAAGCGGGGTACAAGCCCAACCAACCCCTCCGAGGCGAGCTGAACTGGGTCGACCACGGGACCGAGTACCACATCAAAGCCACGACGGTCGACACCTATGGCGTCGGGGTCGGGCCCGGATCTGGGCCGGCGCGGACCTTCACCGGCGAAGCGACGGTCAACGGAGGCTCCGGCTACCACTACACCATCACGGTGCAGGACAACGGAGAGCCGGGACACGGCACCGACTGGATCGACTTCACCGTGACGAACGACTCAGGGTTCTCCTACCACCCCACGGGCGACTCCGGAGCGTACCTCGCCGGAGGAAACATCCAGGTGCACACGAACCCTTAATCCCGAACCCACGTGGCCTGGTCTCCCCCGGGCCACGTCCCTTTCCCTTTGCCAACGCCGGATCCACGGGTCCGAGGCTCGTCCGAACGGAATCTAAATAGCGTGTGGTCCATCGCGCACCTTCGATGCCCTCCTCCGATGCACCCACTCCGGAGACCTTCGAAGCGGATGCGGAGGAGCTCCTCGAGTCGATCGATAGGGCTCGGAAGCGGGTCGAGGGGATCGCGGGCCTCGTCGACGGCACGCTCGACCGCTTCCGCGAGCGGATCGACCGCCTGATCCGGGAGAGCGAGGTGGACAACTGGCGGCAGGTGCGGATCTTCACCCGGGACGTCGACACGATCGCGGCGGACCTCGGGAAAGCGTCAAAGGAGAAACGGCTCTCCCCGCGTCTCGTCGCGGCGCTCGACGTGTCGTTGCGGAAAGCGCGGAAGCGGGACTTCTACGGCGCACGGAAGGCGTGGCGGAAGCTCGATAAGCTCGCCGAACAGGGCGCGGAAGTCCGCCAGCTCCAAGGGACGTACCGGGAATCGTACAAAGGCGTGGAGGCGCGGATCCGCCAGCTCCGGACCCAGGTCGAACGTCTCGAGAAAATCCCGAAACCGCCGATGTCCCCGGAGGATGCGCGGACGTTCAACGAGGACGTCGACGCCTTCAACGAGGCCGCGACGGCCGCCTACCTGGATTTCCTCGCCCGCAGCCGCGCGGACGTCGCGATCCCGCTCCTCCTTGAGGCCGCACAGGGGCGCGGCATCGGCGTGCCCGCGCCGCCGCCGAACTCGGACCCCGAACCGCTCATGCGCCTTCTGAACAACGCGAGCCCGCAGGGGGAGGCATTCCGCAGCCGCTCGTTCTACGGCCTCCTCGAGCTGCCCGCGTACTCCGACGCGAAGCTCACCCACGTCTTCGGCGACTCCCGTCTGATCCGGAGCGCGCTCGAGTCCTCGTGGTCGTGGCTCAAGGCGGTGCGCGAGGACGAGCGCCGAACCCTCCAGATCCAGTGGAGCGAAGACGCGACGGTGCTCCGCCGTCGGATGCCCGCGATCGTCGAATACATCGAGCGGATCTCGAACGTGAACGACGCGGCCGCGAAGGGACGCCTCTTGATCGAGGCCCTGAACAACGGCCGGTTCGAGGCGCTACAATCGGCGGCGCGATTGTACGCGACGCACGGGGACGCGGCGGCGCGAAAGTGGCGGGCGCTCCTCGAGAAGGACGTCGAGTCGCAGCGGAAGGAAGCCGCCGGCCTCGCGGCGGTCTTGAAGAAGTTCCCGGACCCGGGGAAGGTCGAGGCCGGCTAGGCCCCGGACGAACCGGAGCGAAGCGGACAAGTGCCCGCACCGCTATCGCCCCCCGGGTGAATCGGATGGTCCAGAAGATCATCGACATCGTAGGGACCTCGCCGCAGAGCTTCGCGAAGGCCGCCTCGAACGCGGTCGCGGAAGCCGCGAAGACCGTGCGGGGGATCCGGTGGGCGCGGGTGGGGGAACTCGAGATGGACCTCGACGGCGCGAAGGTGAAGGCGTACCGGGCGACGGTTCGGATCTACTTCGACATCGAACGCTAGGGCCGACCTCCGGGAGTCGCGAGTAGACGCGAGGGGTTCTTAGCCGACGGCCGTTTGACCCCCGCGGACCGATGCCCGAACCCATCCACGTCGTCTGGTACACGGACCCCCACAACATCTGGTGCTGGGGCTGCGAGCCGATGGTGCGACGGCTCCAGGTCGTCTATCCGGACGCCGTCGAGCTCGAGGTGCGGATGGGCGGCCTGTTCGAGGACTTCACCCCGGTCCGGGAGCAGTGGGCGCGGATGTCCGGAGGCCGATGGACCGCGTCCGTGCTCGCGTTCTTCGAGGCCGTGGCTGAACAGCACCGCATGCCGATGAACACGCAGCGGATGGTCGAGGGCGTCGACGACTTCGACTCGACGTGGCCGGCGTGCATCGCCGTGAAGGCGGCCGAACGGCAGGGCCGCGACGCCGGATTGCGGTACTTGCGGGCGTTGCGGGAGGCGTGGTGCCTCGACGGCCGGCCGATCCACCGCCGCGGCGTGCAACTGGAGGTGGCGAGCGAATCCCGTCTGGACGCGGATGCGTTCGAGACGTCGCTGGGGGACGGTAGCGCCGAGGCCGCATTCCGCGCGGACCGCGAGGCGTGCGAGCGGCACGAGGTCACGGGCTTCCCGACGTTCGAGATCACGCGCAACGGGACGACCGCGCGCATCAACGGATGGCAGCCGTGGGAGGTGTTCGAGGACGTCCTGCGGAAGCTCGACCCCGATGTCGTCCCGCAGGTCCTCGATCCGACGGAGGAATCGGTCCTCGCCCTCCTCCACCGGTACGACCGCTGCGCGACGCGCGAGATCGCCGCGATCCTCGGGGTGACGGACGACGATGCGGAGCTCCTCCTCGAGGAGCTGGCGGGCCGCGGCCGGCTGAGCCCGAGGACGGTCGGAAAAGGCCTCGTCTGGGAAGGGACCGGCGGGGTCGGCAAGGCGGAACCGGAGCGAGACCGGGCGGTGCTCTGATCTCCCTACGTCCTCAAGGGACCTCGGGAAAGACCTCGCGACCCGATGGAGGTGACGCGGGCGGACGTGAGGGGACGTTCCACTCGCCCTCGAGATAATCGCGGATGCCCTTCACGTCGTCCATGTCCCCGCCCCAGTCCTCGAGAACGGACGCGAATCGCGCCTCGAGGTCGTGCACCTGCCGGATCACGCGGTCTTCCAGGTGGTTCGATTCCCGGCCCTGGTAGACGACGTACAGGAGGAGTCGGTGTCCGCGGCCGAAGGCGACCTGGTGTCGATCGCCGAGTTCGATGCTCCGGACGCTCCCGATGCCGAGGCTGTGGAAGGAGTCGTCCATGAAGTTCTGGACCGCGCTGAACATCGATGCGATCAGGTCCGGATCCTTGTCCGACTCGAGACGACGGGAGAGGTGGACCATGGGCGTCCCGCCGGCGTCGGTCAGGTAGACGTGCTCGATCGTGCGGCGAAGCGGGTGCGGGAGCCCGGCCACGTCCCGGGCGTTGCCGTGCCGGCTTTAATCCCTTCGGAGGCGATTATCCCGACCGATAGCCGCCGCGCCGGCGTCCAACCGAACCCTGATGTACCCGCGGACCGCTCCGGGCGCCGGGAGCCGCGGCGTGTCCTATCTCGTCATCATCGGTGGCGCGTTGATCGCGGTGCAAGGAATCCTCGACATCCTGAACATCGTTCCCGCGCCGCCTCCGGACATCGTGCGGCCGTACCTTCTCATTGTCGGCGTCGTCTCCGTGATCTCCGGCGTCCTCGGGATGGTCGCCGGCTGGCTGATCCTCCAACGGAAGAAATCGCTCGGGAGTCCCCTCGCGATCCTCTTCTCGATCGTCGGCTTCGCGGGCGGGGGCGGCTTCATCGTCGGCACCGTGCTCGGCCTGATTGGCGGAGTCACGAACTTCCGTCGCGGGGACTGACCTCCCTCTGATTCGCATCCCGCCGCGAAGCATACCAACGTGGGTTCACTCCCGCAGTTTCGCATGCGCCGGAAATAGGCTAGTCGTATCGCCTCTGATAGAGATCCCGGTCGATGTCCGGAGAGCGCAGGAACGATCCGACCCTCGCGATATGGCCGAGGGAGACTCGGTCAATCGTCGTCCAAACAACCGCCCATGGACCTGAGGAGGTTGGCGGACCCAACCGCTCGAATTCTCCATAGGCTGCGAGGTCGCCGGATGGCGGAACCTCGAGCCTGGAATCCAGCAGTCTCGTCAATATCGCCCATCTGGGCCGATCGGCAGGTAGCGCTGGGTGCGTACTGATTGTGGTGTGACCGGTTTGGTGTGCCTCCTCCCATCGAAGCCAGATTTGCCACCTCTCCATCACAAGTTGGAGAGTTCCTGGGTCTATCGGCTTAAGGAGGTAGAACCAAGACCACTCGTCGAGCCGGTCGTCGAAAGCACACTCGTACGCGTGTGGTTCTCCTTTGAACGTGGCGACGCCTGTCTTCGGGCCATCCCAGTAATATTCCACCGTGAGGACCTGTTGAGGGTCGGGCATCCCCAAAACCTGCTTGACACGTTTGTTCTGCCTGAAGCCGTTTCAGTCGATTAGGCTGTTTCGCCAACGGTCTGAGCCGACTACTCCCCGACGGTCGACGAAAAAAGGGAGGGCGGGGAGATCGCCCTCCTCCGGTCCGTCTCACCTCGTCGCGGTTCCGGCCCTCGCCTTGCGGACGTTGCCGATCCCCGGGACGAGCACCTTGACGGCCTTCGCCAAGGTGTGGAACACCCCGACGGATCCCGCCTTGCGACGTCTCCGTTGCTTCGCCGGGGCGCCGCTCGCCTGCGCGAACAGGAACTCCGGCCCGACCCGGGGCCCGTATTCCTGCCGGACGTACGCGGCGATCTCGGCGAACCTGCGGGGCTTGAGTCGTTCCTCGATCAATGCGCTTCCGTACATTGCCATCATGGTGTGGTTCTCCTAGGCACCCTTTTCCAGGCACCTAGACGACCGAAGGCACAAGGGACCCATGTGCGTGGCTCAGTGGGTACACTGTAACTCCGCGAAATCGCGGTCCGTCGCACGCCCGCCCATACGTTCTTACGCCCGCATCCCGCTCTGCAGAGGCCGGTGCCCGTCGTGCGCCTGACGGCCAAAGAGCGCATCCTGATCCACCTCGCGGACTACGCGAAGTACGCGGACGTCGTCGAGGTGACGCCGGAGATGGGGCAGGAAGGCATCGCGCGCGCGGCCGGTATCTACGTGCAACACGTGCGGCAGTTCCTCGACCCGCTCCTCAAAGAAGGACTCGTGCGGGAGCGGACCGCCCACGTGAAGGGCCACCGCCGGCGCCTCAAGGTGTACGACCTCACAGATTCTGGCCGGCTCTCGGCGTCCCGCCTCCGGGAGCAGATCCGCAGCGAACCGATCCGCGTCCGCGACGCGACCGGGGTGCGCGCGACGACGGTCGGGCAGCTCGTCCGCGAAGCGTCCGGCAAGATCACGATCGCCGCCCTCATGCGCGCGGCCTCGGAAGGCGAAGTCGTCGACCTGGCAGTCCTCGGGGCCGCCGCACCTTCGGGAACCGTGGCGCGCCTCGCGGAAGCGCCACGCCTGGATGCGTTCGTCGGCCGTCGGGAGGAGCTCGACGCCCTCACCCGGGAGGACGGACCGGCTCGCGTCTTCTTCATCCGCGGCGTCGCTGGGATCGGGAAGTCGAGTCTCGCGGCGAAGGCGTGCGAGAAACTCAAAGGGTCCCACAACGTGTACTGGCACCAGATCCGCCCCTGGGACACCCGCCCGTCCGTGCTCGCAGGCCTCGGCGACTTCCTCGCCGCGACCGGCCGGCCCGGGCTGCGTGCGGTCCTCGCGCGGGGCGAGGCGGCGGGGGCCGACTCGGTCTTGCGGGACGACCTCCAGGGGGCGCGTTGCGTCCTCGTCTTCGACGATGCGCAGGAGGCGATCCCGGAAGTCCTCGACCTCCTGCGGTTCCTGAAGGACGCGATCGCGGACACGCCCGACGGGCGCGCGATCGTCCTGTCGCGGCGGGCGGCGGCGTTCTACGATCGACGGGACGTCGCGATCCGCCACGTCGTTCAGGAGATCGACCTGCAGGGCCTCGGCCGCGACGACATCGCCGCGTTGTTGCCCGCGGACGCCAACGGAAAGCGTCTCGCCACGATCGCGAAGAAGCTCGGAGGCCATCCCCTGTTCGTCGAACTTCTTCGATCCGCGCCGGCCCGAGGGATCGCGGCTCCCTCCCTCACGGACGTCCGCCGCTTCATCGAGGAGGAGATCTACACGGAGCTGTCGGAGGGGGAGCGACGGATGATGAAGACCGCTGCGCTCTACGAGGTGCCGTTTCCCCGCGAGGCCGCGTTCGTCGATCCGTCCCTGTCGCACGACGTCTTCCTCGCGCTGACAACCAAGTCCCTGATCCGTCCTGTGGGAGAGGGCGCCTTCGGGGTCCACGACACGATCCGCGACTTCTTCACGTCGATCCTGACGGAATCCGAGCGGAAATCGCTGGCCCCCGCCGCGATCGAGCAGCTCCTCCGACTTGCCGATGAAGCGAGCGCGTCGAAGGACTCCGGCGCGGCGCTGAACGCCCTGTCGAACGCCCTCGAACTCGCGACGTCCCGCGAGCAGCACGCCGCCTTGTCGGAGCGGCTCGGGGACGCGTACGAGACCCTCGGGGACCTTCCGGCGGCGATGGCGGCGTACACGGAGGCGATGCGCCACATCGACGGACCGGAGTCGCTCGCGAGGCTGCACCGCAAGAGCGCTGCAGCTCTCCAGGTGCGGGGCGAGAACGCCCCTGCCGCCATCGAGGTTGAGGCCGGCTTCAAGGCGCTCGGCGAGCGGACGAGCGTCGAGCAAGGGTGGCTGCACCTCCATGCATCTCGGGTGGCGTCCGGCCGGGAAGACTGGGCGGGAGCGCGGGACCACGGAGAATCCGCCTTGGCGGCCTTCAAGGCGACGGGAGACGCGCACGGCGAAGCAGAGACCTTGCTTCAACTCGGCACGTCCGAGATCCACTCTCCCCTCGGGGATCCGAAACAAGCCGAGCGGTACCTCACTGGCGCGCTTGCGGCGTCCGAGTCGATGCGGGATTCGGAGTTTCAGGCGCGCATCCACGTCTCCCTGACGAACCTGTACGCGTACCGGACGGGCGACGTGACGGGGGCGAAGCGCCATCTCGAGGCGTTCCGCGCGCTCGAGTCGTCCATCGCAGACCCGCACGTCCTCCGCTCGGCCCTGATGCTGCAAGGATGGTTCGCGCTCTACCAGGAGGCAGACCTCGACGCGGCCGAGGGCTTCTTCCTGCGGGCCGCGGACCTCGCCCGGCGGATCCACGACCGCCGCACTGTCGCGTTCACGAACCAGGCGCTCGCCCAGACGTTGTTCTTCCGGGGAGACATCGAAGCCGCGCGCCGACGATTCGAGTCATTCGCATCAGAAGTCCGCGAGGTCGCGGTCCCTGGCGACGAAGTCGAAGCCCTGTGGTCGATCGCCGAATGCGCCCTCGTCCTTGGTGACATGGAGGGATTCCGGAAGATCGCGGAACAGTTCCGTGAGGCGCGCCTCGCGGACGGGATCGCGGCGCGACCGCTCCCGGCCCGGGTCCTCGAGGCGCTCGAGTGGCTGGTCGATGGAGATCGGGAAAAGTCCCGCGCGGCCTTCGAGGATGCGATCCGCATTGCAGGGACGAGCTACCTTGCCGGCGAGGCCGTCCCGACTGCGTTCGTACACTTCTACTACGGCGTCGCGCTGCGAGCGATGGGAAGCGAGTCCCAAGGGAGCGCCCACGTCCGCAAGGCCCGGGACCTGCTCGAACGGGGCGGCCTGCGCGCCCAGCTCGCGGCGATCGTCCGGGACGAGCCTCGGCTCGTCGCCGCTTTGCGGGCGGCCTAGCGATTGCCGCTCCGAGGGCCGTACAGCGGATATCGGCCGCCGATGCGCGCTCGTAAGTCGAACAGCCGTCCGATCCAGTAGTCGATCACGGCGAGCAGCTGCTGCACCGGCATCCCTTGTTTTCGGTATGACTCCAGCTTCCGCTCGAGCACCCCGAACGTTCGGGTCATGACCTTCGGCGGCCACCCCCACATTTCCTGCCCCATGGCGACGACAGTTTTTTCCGGCAAATCCGGGTCCCCCTCGAAAAGGCGCATCGGGCGATTCCTGTAAAAGCCTTCCGAGACCACCATCGCGAATGGGCTCCGACGGGAACCTTATATCTTCCAAGACCTACCGCCATCGATGCAAGACAAGGGACCGTTCGACCACCTCGGCCTCGATCCCGCCCTCGTGCGGGCCGTCCACGCCCTCGGGTACGAGGCCCCGACGCCGATCCAGCGGGAGGCGATCCCGCCGATCCTCGCGGGTCGCGACGTGATCGGCACCGCGCAGACGGGTTCCGGCAAGACGGCCGCGTTCCTGCTCCCGATCCTCCAGCGGTTCTTGCATGAGCCGGCACGCGGCACCCGCGCCCTCGTCCTCTCGCCGACGCGCGAACTGGCGGCGCAGATCGAGACGGCGTTCCGCGGCCTCGCGAAGGGGACGCGGCTCCATGCGCATGCGGTGTACGGCGGCGTCGGCATGGCGCCGCAGGAGCACGCCCTCCGCGGCGGGGTGGACGTCGTCGTCGCGACGCCGGGACGGCTGCTCGACCACATGTCCCGCCGGAACGTGGACTTCCGGGCGCTCCGAGTCCTCGTCCTCGACGAGGCGGACCGCATGCTCGACATGGGCTTCCTGCCCGACGTCCGGCGGATCGTCGACGCCCTCCCGAGGGACCGCCAGACCCTCCTGTTCTCCGCGACGATGCCCGAGGAGATCGAGCGGCTCTCGCGGACGATCATGCGGAACCCCGCCCGGATTTCCGTGTCGCCGCCGCAGCGGCCCCCGCCGACTATCCGGCATGAGGTGTTCCCGGTCCCCTCGCACCTGAAAACGGCACTCCTGGTGCGGCTGCTCGGTCGGGAGGACATGCTGTCCGTGCTCGTGTTCGTGCGGACGAAGCGGCGCGCGGATCGCGTCGCCCGGCAGGTCGGGGTGGCGGGCTTCGACGTCGCGCGAATCCACGGGGACCGCAGCCAAAGCCAGCGCGAGACGGCGCTCGAAGGCTTCCGCTCCGGACGGCATCAGGTCCTCATCGCGACGGACGTCGCGGCGAGGGGCATCGACGTCGAAGGCATCTCGCATGTGATCAACTACGACGTGCCCGCGGTCCCGACGGACTACGTGCACCGGGTCGGCCGCACGGCCCGCATGGAGGCGGTCGGCGAGGCGGTCACCTTCGTCGCGCCGGAGGAGGAACCCGACATCCGCTCGATCGAGAGAGTCCTCGGCCGGTCAATCCCCCGCGTCACCCTGCCGGATTTCGACTACCGTGCACCACCGCCCCCGAGGGTCCGTGGGCGGGAAGGCGGACGGCCGCCGAGGGATTCGCGTCGGGGAGGCGGGCGGGACCAGTGGCGGCGACGGCCTCCGCGACGTTGACCGCACGGAACGTCACGGTCCGGAGGTGTGAACCATCCGCGACGAACGCCGAGACGAAAAGGAGACGATGCGGACGGAGGCGTTCAGCGACGGCATCTTCGCGTTTGCCGTCACCTTGCTGGTGCTGGATCTCTACGATCCCACCCTGGGCAGGACGGTCTCGCTGGCCCAGGGCCTGGAGGACGAGTGGCCCTCGTTCTTCGCCCTCGGTACGAGTTTCATCACGGTCCTCATCATGTGGATGAACCACCACAACATGTTCACGTACATCCACCGGATCGATCGGCGGCTCATGCTCCTCAACGGCTTGCTGATGCTCTTCGTCGTCCTGACGCCCTTCACGACGTTGCTCGTCGCGAACCACATCTCGGCCGCCGACCAGGGCGTGGCCGCGGCGGTGTACGCCGGCAACTTCCTCCTCGT
>DASPZJ010000001.1:0-12628 GCA_035636315.1 Thermoplasmata archaeon | reverse complement strand
GTCCTCGTCCCGACGCGGTACATCATCGAGCGCCTGATCAAGGAGGGTCCGAAGTTCGGGGTGCCGGACTACGCCTACCGCAAGGTCGTCGCCTTCGGGGACCAGCACAAGCGCTCGCTGCAACTCGCCGTGCGGAAGGGCGTGCGGATCGCCCTCGGGACGGACATCTGGACCACCGGCGCGGACACGATTTGTCCGTGGGGACAGAACGCCCGCGAACTCCTGCATCTCATCGAGGCCGGGATGAAACCGCTGCAGGCGATCGAGGCCGCGACCGCGAACGGGCCGCTGACCCTAGGGTCGCAGGCGCCGAAGTCGGGCCAGCTCAAGGCCGGGTACGATGCCGATCTCCTCGCGGTCCGGAAGGACCCGCTCGCGGATCCGACCATCCTGACGTCGCCCGACGCGATCGTGCGGGTGTGGAAGTCCGGCCGGCTCGTCAAGAGCCTTTCCGCATAAGGCCGCGGGTGTCTGCGAGTTTCTCCGGGGGATGCGCGCCCACACGCCGCCGCCCCGACCGGAAGATGCAAGCCGGGGCTGGCAGCGCGATTGCGGCGCCGAGGGCGAACAGCCCCGCGCGGTTCGGGACGAAGGTCGCCGCCTGAGCGGCCTTGGCCGACACGTGTGCCACGACGGTGACGTTGTCCTTCTGTCCTGCCGTGTCCGTGACGGTCAGGGTGACGGGGACGTCTCCCGGACTGCCGAAGACGCGCTGGGCCGTCATCCCGTACGAGGTCCCCTTCCCCCCGAACGACCAGGTGTAGTTGACGATGCCGAAATCGTCGGAGGCGATCGACGCGTTGAAGATGACCCGCTGCGACTTGACCGGTGCGACCGGCGAGAACGTGAACGCCGCGACGGGCACGCGGTCCTCCGGCGGGGGCGGCGCCGGTGGATAGTCGGGGGGCGTCCCGTTGTATGGATAGTCGGCGTACGGCCCCTTGCCGTTGTCGGAGAGGAGCATCGTGCCGAGGGCCGGCCATCCCGCAGCCCGGGTCCGCTCGGTGAACCACGGCCAGTATCCGTACCCGTAGGGGTTCGGGCCGGAGTCGAGGTTGTAGCCGACCTCCGATTCGTAGTGCGGGATCGCGGACGCCTCGTGCCACGCGGTCTCCCAATCGACGAGGTACTGATCCTCCGCGGTGCCGTACGTGTGGTGCTGGGACACCTCGAGGCCCGGGATGTCGCTCCAGAAGACGTGGTACTGCCATCCGAACCCCGGGGCGCCGGGGAAGAGCGTCCAGCCGCCGATGCCGAGGGTGAGGAGATGGTTCGGGCTGTACGCCTTGACGTCCGCGAGGTAGCGGGAGGCCCACGCGCGGAAGCCTCCGATCCCGCCGACGCTCGCCCAGTACGCGTCGTTGTTCACGTCGGGCTCGTTCCAGAGGTCCCACATCGCGATCCGCGGGTTGTCGTCGTAGCGCGCGACGATCGCTCGGACGAGCTCGAGGTGGTGCGCGTACAGCGTCGAGCTGACATTGTAGAGAGCGTTCTCGCGGGTCGGGGCTTGGTGGCCCAGGACCGGGACGAGGTAGATGCCCGCGCGGTCCGCCCAGTACACGAGGCGGTCGAAGATCCCCCAGAACGCCGATGCGTTCGCCTTCCATGCGGCCCACGCCTTGTCGACGCCGAAGCCCTCGTCGATGATCCAGATCCGGAGGAGGTTCGGCCGCGGGCTCGAGGGCTCGCTCGAGATGTTCTGATAGTGCAGGATGTAACGGAAGAATTCCCGCCAGAGGTCGTCGGCCGACGAGACGTTCGCGAGCGTCCCGTTACGGTCGGAAGGGAAGAGGTGGTTCTGACCCCAGTACTGTGCGGGATTGTCCCACCCGTACAGGCCGGAGGCGATGAGCGCGAACAGGAATGACGTCTGCTCATTCATTCCGAAGAGCTGGATCGGGCTGCCGTTCAGCATGAGGCGCGCGCCGTCGGCGTAGACGAAGCCGGGCGGGCCGACCGCCTGCGGGGCGTACGGCGGCACGCCGGTGACCGGAGACGTCACGAGGCCGATCCGGATCTGGACGGTCGAGTTATCGGAGACCGGCACGTGGAGGAACCAGTAGTCGAGGTTCCAGACGGGCGTCGTGTTCGCGACCGGGACCCCATCGACGAGGAGCTCGATCGTGTCGTTCAACGTGAGCGCGACGCCGAGGACGCTCGCTTCCGCCGGCCCGGTCCGCACGACCCGCAGGATCAGGTCGGGCGACTCGGCGCCGGGCGCGGCCGAATCCGTGGCCCGGGGTCCTTGCGAGGGCCCGACGAACGGGAGGGCCAGGAGGCCGAGGATCAGGGCGACAAGGATCGTTCGGCGCAAGACTTGATGCCACCGCATCGACCCCTGAGCGGCGAATGGAATTGCGGTCACGTCCGGGCCGCGGGTCTCCCCGCAGCCCATATAGGTGTTCGGAACACACCTGATGTCAGATGAATTCAGGCTGGGACAGCGTCCGATCACACTCGAAGCGTCCCGCTCTCACGGCAGGACGCCCGCCTTCCGGATTGTGACCGCCTTCTTCGGCCGGTCCGCGTGGTCCGTCGGCGTGCGGCTGATCGCATCGACGACCTCCAGCCCCGCCACGACGCGACCGAACGCGGGATGTTTCGGGTCCAGCCGCGCGTTGTCGACGACGTTGATGAAGAACTGGCTTCCCCCGGTGTTCGGGCCCGCGTTCGCCATGGAGATCGTTCCCCGCGCGTTCCGGTTGTCCGAGGGGAGCTCGTCCTTGATCGCGTAGCCGGGGCCGCCGTGTCCGGTGCCCTCGGGGTCGCCGCCCTGGATCATGAAGCCCGCGATGACGCGGTGGAAGATCGTGCCGTCGTAGAAATGCGTCTCGACGAGCTTGCGGAAGTTCCCCGTCGTAATGGGCATGCGGTCGTCGAAGAGCTCGATTTTCACATCGCCCATCGTCGTCTGCAAGAGGACGTTCGTCATGCGCCGGCCATCCGCGCCCCGTATGTAAAACCTGCTCACCGGATGCCCGTGTCGGATGGATTGTCGCTCAGTACTTCGACCGCACCGTCGTGCATCAGGATTTCTTGATGACGCCCGCAATCAAGGTCCAGCGCCGATCGTCCGTGCCGGGACGCTGGCCGGCGCGGATTCACTTCCGACGTACCCACGTCGGGATGCCTCCATGGCCGAACCAACCGTACAGTCCGACCGGGAGGATGCTCAGCAGAAAGAGGAGGTACACCCACACGGACGGGCCGCTCCAATCGACTGCGCCCGAATAGCGTCCGAGAGCGACGAGTTCCAAGATCGCGAACGCCGTGTAACCGCCGCTCAGCGGCCGGATCCGGAGGAAGTCGTTCTCCCGGACCCCATGGAACGCCGCGAAGCCGATCCCGACGAACCAGGCCCCGATCGCCCGTCCCGTCAGGGCCGTCAAGAGCCACGGCCACACCCACCCGACGACGGTCGGAGCCGCGAGGAGACCCACCCCGAACGCGAGCATCGCGCCGCCCTGGGCGAGGACCACGATCCGCATCCACGTCGGCGGCGTGGGCCCGGCCGGCGGATCGCCTCCCGGCACGCGGAGCTGCCGCCATCCGACGAGCAGCATCGCGACCGGCACGCCCGCATAGATCGCGAGCCAGAACCACGCCGCCCCCTGCGCGCTCGGCGCCGCGCTGGGGGAGAAGTGGAAGCGGTCGAAGTGGACAAGGGTGATGACGAGCGTGAGGGTCGTGAAGAGCCAGATCGCAGGGACCGCGACACGCGCGTGGGCCCAGGTCTTCTGGCGGGCGGCGATGACCTCGACGGGGACCGCGGCCCAGTACGCGGCGCCGAGGAAGGCGGCGGTGATCGGCGGCACGACATTCCATGCGAAGTAGGTGTCCGTCCGGTCCGAGAACACGGTGAGCTGGAACCCCGCGAGGAAGACGAGAAAGCTCGCCGCGTACAGGAGCCACCGCATCCACGCGATCACCGGGCGACCGGGAGACGGCTCGGGGTCGGCGAGGCTCGGAGGCATGACGGGCCCGGGACACCGGCATCGTCCATAACACTTGGCGTCGGGCCATCGACGTTCCTGAGCGGGTCAGGCGAAAGCATCAGGCGTTGTCGCGGTAGGCTCGCTGCAGCCATCGCACGACTTTGGCATCCACGTCTTTCGGGGCCCGGAGGCTGATGTGGACGGGCATGGTCTCGTGGATCCGCGAAGGCTGCAATCGTCCCGTGGGCTTCACCCCGTCGATGCGCAGCGCGAGATCGACGCGGTCCTTCGTCGTCGCTTGCACGCGGGCGAACGTCCGGCGGGGCGTGACCAGCGCGACGAACGTCTTGCGCGCCTGGATCGTGACGTCCCCGAGGCCCCCGGCTGCCCCGATGACGGCGTCGAGGATCGGCCGGAGCTGCGGCCTGTCGGCGTACTGCCCGTCGATGAGTTCGTCCGCCGTCGCGGTGAGGAAATCCGGGTATCCGAACCGTTCCATCACGAGGAGCGTCTGAGCGTATCCGGTCACGCCTCGCTTCGTCAACCAGGAGCGGAGTCTCTCTTCGTCCTCGAAGCCCTCTTTCTTGATGCGGCGATTCCAGGTGTCGACGCCCTCTCCCGTCCGCTCCTCGAGGAGGCGGGCCGACATCGTCCGCATGTCCTCCCAGTCCCGCGTCTTCGCCATTCGCGTCGCGCCCCGTTCGGTGTCTGGGCCGGTCGAACGACGACCCGTGCCAAGAACGTTGCTCTCGGTCCTCGGGCGGCCCTGGCTTTACGGACGTGACGCGACTTCACAGTCAATCCCTTTTCGTTCCCCGGATCCTAGCGGAGTCGTTTCAAAGAGTTTAAGTATATCGCGATATATCGCGATACTCATGCAGTCCTCAAACGCAGGATCGGTGGCCAGCGAATTCCCGGTCCAGCTGAAGGGCCTCGGCAAGGAGTACGGTCACTTCACCGCCCTGAAGTCTCTGGACCTGACCGTCCGGAGGGGAACGTCCCTCGGCTTCCTCGGTCCGAATGGCGCGGGAAAGTCCACGACGATCAAGATCATGACGAACCTGATCCGCCCTTCCCGGGGCCATGCCACTTTGTTCGGCATCGATGTCCGCCAGGAGCCGACCCGCGCGCTGGCGCGGATCGGCGCGGTCATTGAGACCCCGGAGTTCTATGGCTATCTCTCGCCGCTGGAGACTCTCGCCTACGCGGGACGCCTCCGCGGCATGTCGTCCAAGGAGATCGAATCGCGCAGCGAGGACGTCCTGAAGGGGGTCAAGCTGAAGGACTGGGCCGACCACCGGATCCAGGAGTTCTCGAAGGGAATGAAGCAGCGCCTCGCGATCGCGCAGGCGCTCCTCAACGAACCCGCCCTCCTCATCCTCGACGAGCCCACGTCGGGCTTGGATCCGAGGGGCATGGCGGAGGTCCGCGACGTGATCCAGTCGCTGAAAGGCGAGGGCCGGACGATCTTCATGAGCTCCCACCTCCTCGGCGAGGTCCAGGAGGTCTGCGACGACGTCGCGCTCCTGAACCACGGGGAGCTCCTGATCCACGGTTCCGTTCGCGACCTCTCCCGGGGGTCCGACACGTCCACGTTCCAGACGACCTTCCTCCAGCCGCCGACCCCGCAAGACCTCGAAGCCCTCGCATCGGTCCCAGGAATTGTGGAGATCAAGAACGAGGGCGACTCGACGATCGACCTCCGGATCTCGGGCGGTGAAGAAGGACAGGCGCGTGTGCTCGAAGCGATGGTGACCCGCGGCCTGAAAGTCATCACGTATCGGCCGCTCGGCTCGTCGCTCGAGCAGCTCTATCTCGACCGCATCCAGGAGTCGGATCGCCTATGACGACGACGCCGTTCGGCCAGGTGGTCACCGTCGCGAGCTACGAGATTCGCAAGTACATCCGGGGCCGCCGCCTCCTCGGCATGCTGATCCTCGTGGCACTGATCATCGGTCTCTTCCTCGGCCTCCCGCCGGCCTTGGGGATCCCGTATGCGTCGACCCCGAACGCGTTCGTTTCGACCTTCGCCACGTTCAGCGGCTTGCTCGTGGTCCTCAGCGGGGTCCTGTTCGCAGCGGACGCGCTCGTCTCGGAGCACGAGAAGCGGACGGGGTACTTCCTGTTCCCGAACCCCGTCCGTCGGGAGGTCCTCGTCGTCGGGAAGATTGCCGCCAGCCTGATCGTTTCCGCCGCGGTGCTGTCCCTGTATTACGGCGCCGCGGCGATTGCGGCCCTCGCGATCACGCACACCCTGACATGGGACGTTGGGCTCTCCTACGTCTACGCGCTCGCCTACATGACCGCGGTCGTCGGGGTCGCCTATCTCCTATCGGCGTTGTTGAAGAGCACGGTCGCGGCGACCGTCCTGACGTTCTTCCTCTTCACGCTGATCTTCACGATCATCGGCGCGATCCTCTCTGTAGCCAGGGTCGAGCCGTGGTTCATCCCGACGTCGGCGTCGGGGATCATCGCCAACGCCCTCGGGGGAGGCGCCGTCGGCCCGGGTCCCGGCGGCGGGGCCCGCGAATTCGTCCCGGATCCCGTGACCTCCGTCCTCGTCTTCGCGGCGTATGCGATCGTCGGCGGTGTGCTCGCGATCCTCTGGTTCCGACAGCGCGAGCTCGCTTCATGAGCGCCCCCGAGAAGTTCGGCGGATTCTTCCATTTCTTCGGCAAGGGCGACTTCAAAGGGCTCGTCCTCCACCTGCTCGAGGAACGCCCGATGCACGGGTACGAGATCATCAAGGCGGTCGAGGAACGCTACCACGGGTTCTACAAGCCGAGCGCCGGGGCCATCTATCCCGCCCTGAGAGCCCTCCTCCGCAAAGGATACCTCTCCGTGAGCGGAGAGGAACGCCGCAAGACGTACCGGATCACCCGCGAAGGCAAGGCGTATCTGCGGAGCCGCCGCAAAGAGATCGAGGATCGCTTCCGCGCGTTCGAATCTGCGGTCGGGCCCGAGCGGGCCGCGCTCTTCCGAGAGTTCCGGGCGACGGGCAAGCTGCTCCGGACGAACATGAGCGAGGTAACGCCGAAGCAGGCGGACGCGCTCCGTCGAGTGGTGATCGAGATGCGGGAGAAAGCGCTGCGGATCCTTTCGAAGTGAGGGAGGTGCTCCATGGCAAGTGACGCCATCGTAACGGAAAACCTCACGAAGGTGTACGGGAAGCTGACGGCCGTCGACCACGTCAACCTGAAGGTGGCTGAGGGGACCGTCTTCGGACTCCTGGGCCCGAACGGCGCCGGCAAGACGACGATGATCAAGCTGCTCACCGGCCTGACGGACATCACGGAAGGAGAGGCGTCCGTGGCCGGGTTCAACGTCCGTCGCGATCCGATGCACGTCAAGCAGCGCATCGGTTGGGTCGCATCCGAGGTGATCCTGGACGACGACTTCTCCGCGTGGGAGAACCTCTGGCTCCAGGCAAGGCTCCAGAGCCTTCCGGAGTGGAAGGACCGCGCGGAGAACCTGCTGAAGTACTTCGGCCTTCTCGACCGTCGCAAGGATCGCGTGAAGACGTTCTCCACGGGCATGCGCAAGAAGCTCGAGATCGCCCTGGCCCTGCTCCATCAGCCCGAGGTCGTGTTCATGGACGAGCCGACGATCGGCCTCGACGCGAATACGCGACACATGCTCTGGGACCTGATCACGGGCGTGAACAGGGAGTTCGGGATCACGGTGCTGTTGACGAGCCACTACATCGAAGAGGCGGACGCGCTGTGCGAGCAGATCTCGATCATCGACCACGGGAAGTTCGTCGCCTCGGGGAGCCCGACGGACCTCAAGGCCCGGGTCAAGTCGGACTTCGTCGAGCTCGAGACGCGCGAACCCGTCGACGAAGCGAAGTTGCGCACGATCCCCGGCGTCACCGACGTCCGCACCCAGGGGAAGACCTGGATCCTGCGCGTGTCCGCGGCGGAAGAGGTCCTCCCCCGTCTCTTCGCGACGCTCAAGACGGACGAGATCCGGCGGATCAACGTCGAGAAGCCGAGCCTCGAGACCGTCTTCCTGGACATCACGGGCAAGCGGATCGACCAACCGGGGTCCGACGTGCCCGACTACCGCAAGTTCTACGCGCAGATGAGGAGGGCCCGACGATGAGCACGGAAACGACCCATGCCCGGGTGTCGCGGCGGCAGCTCGCCTCCGGACGACCGCGGGTGAGCCAGCGGAGCCAGTTCGTCGGGCTGTACGGTCGGGAGCTCCTCCGCACCTTCCGGAATCCGTGGGTGCTCGTGATCACGTTCGTCCAGCCGTTCATGTGGCTCGCGTTCTTCGGGAGCAGTTTCAGCGGTGCCTCGCCCGCCCTCGTGCAGCAGATCTTCCATACCGACAGCTACATCGCGTTCCTCCTTCCGGGGGTCCTGTCGACGTCGATGTTGACCGTGGGGATGTTCGGCTCGATGAGTACGATCCAGGACAAGCGCTTCGGATTCATGAAGCGGATCCTGCTCACACCGACGAGCAAGGCGACCGTCTACTGGTCGAAGGTCCTCGGGTCGACGAGCCGCGGGCTCATCCAGATCCCCGTCATGATCGTGGCCGCCCTGGTGTTCGGCGTGCGCTTCGCGGGCGATCCGCTCATGTGGGTCGGTTGGATCCTCGGGATCTTCTTCCTCGGACTCGGCATGTCGTGCTTCTTCCTCGCCGTGACCGCGTCGAGCACGGACTGGCAGACGCCCGGCGTGATCTCGAACTTCATCACGATGCCCCTCATGTTCGCGAGCGGAGCGCTCCTCCCGTTGGCGAACTTCCCGGCGTGGATGCAGGCGATCGCGAGCGTCAACCCGGTCTCGTTCTCGTCCCTGCTGGGCCGCGGAATCGTGGTCTTCGGGACCGTGGATTGGTCGTACCTCGGATACCTCGCCGGGTTCGCCGGGGTGATGCTCGTGGCCGGGACTCTGATCGCGAGCCGCTACCTGAAGGCCGAGTGAGCCCCGCTATCCCTGGATGCTCTCCCGGACGAGGCGATGAACAAACTCGGTTCCGAACATCATTTCTCGGTTCAAGGAAACTTGTACGGAGGTCACGCCGGGAACCCGCTCGAGGGCGTGGTTCTTCGACGTCATCTCGCCGAGGCTGTCGACCCGGCAGAACAGGTACTTCTTCGGGGTGTCCTGGGTCTCGTGAATCAATTCGGCGTCGCCAAGCACGTGTTTCAGGTCCGCAAAAGATGTGTTCCCCGCGACCACGAGATGGTAGACGATTTCGCCGGAGTCTTTCAGAAATCCCAGCCGCGGGACCACATAGATCGCTTCGCTCCGGATCAGTCCATTGAGATGCTTGCGGACCGTCTTCGGACTCAGCCCGGTCGACGAGGAGAGCCGGTCGATCGGCGCGCGTGGCTCGTCAATCAAGACGTCGAGGACGCGCCAATCGAGCTTCGTCAGTTCGCCGGCCCAGGACGGGTCGGCGGTCCCATGCCAGCTCGGATCGCGGCCGAGGAGTCGCCGCAACGTCGCGATCCCCTTCTTGGCATCGTGAGGCCAGACCTGCACGGTCAGTCCGCCGTCCACCTTCCATGCGACCCATGCGACGTCCGAAGCGCGAAGCGCCCGCACGGCCTCTTCTCGACTCCACTCCCCATCGAACGACACGAGTAGGTCTTGTCTCCCGAAGACCGCCGGGACGATCGAGACCCAGTACCCCTGAACGATCCCTCGTTCCTCCAGGCGACGGATTCGGTCGCGGACCGCGGGCGCCGACAGAGACACCTTCCGGCCGAGTGCCTGAAAACTCTGCCGGGCATCCTCATCGAGCGCGACGAGGAGGCGGAAATCTTTCGCGTCCACGGATTGCCGATGACGCGGGGGTTCTAATACTCCCCGAATCGAAAGCGACGCCTTACGCGGCCCCAAATCTGTGCGGGGTGTGGTCTCCCCCATGAACGCATTCAATGCGGCGCAATCAGATCTGGAGAAATCGAATCGGAGCATCGTCGTCATCGGGTCTACCGGTCGCACCGGCCGCTTCGTTCTCAACGAGGGCTTGCGCCGTGGGCATTCGATGACGGCATTCACTCGCCGGCCCGAAGGACTCGTGGGGGTCCGGGGACTGAAAGCGATTGTGCAAGGGGACGGTCGGAACCTCGACGACATCCGGCGTGCGGTCGCCGGGCAGGATGCGGTCATTTCGATCGTCGGGACGGAAGGCCGCGGCCCCACGACGGTCATGAGCGCCGTCACCACCGCTGAACTCGAGGCGATGCGCGAGGCTGGCGTCCGGCGCCTCGTGACGGTGAGCGTCTCCGCGATCGAGGGGCGCCATCCATGGATCGCCATCAACCTCGTCCGCTGGATATTGCGGAAGCCCTACGCGGATTTCGCTCGGATGGAGCGCCTGATCCGGTCCAGCGGAGTCGATTGGACGATCGTCCGGCCGCCGTATCTCTCGAACGGACCCAAGACGGGCCGGGTTCGAACCCAAACCGGGAGGAAGGATCTCCCGAACGGCCCGTACCGCATCTCCCGGGCCGACCTCGCGGCGACGCTCGTCGATCTTGCGGAAGACTCGGAGCACGTCGGCGAAGTGCTCTTGGTGAGCGAGCGGCGGAAATCGGGTTAGGTCAGATGGGCAGGCAGCCGAAGCTATAAGGCCCTTCAATCGTTGCCGAACCCGGGGGTCGGAGGCCGTGGTGTCCTTTGACGTGTCGAGTTTCAACTGGATTGCGATCGTGTTGGCAGGCGTGAGCGCGTGGATCATCGGGGCGGTCTGGTTCTCGCCGCCGTTGTTCGGACGGCGCTGGATGGCCGCGCTGGGGATCAAGCCCGAAGACGCGGGGAACCCGGCACCGGGCTTCGTCATCGCGTTGGTGATTTCCATCATCGGCGCGACGTTCCTGCGGTGGGTCCTCGGCGCTGCGGGCGCCACGTCGATCGCGGACGGGATTGAAGTCGCTCTGATCATCTGGTTCGCGTTCATCCTGCTGCCGAGCGCGCCGAGCCTGCTCTTCACGAAGAGCTCCAAAACCGCCTTCGCGATCACGCAGGTACAGCATGCGATCGCGATGAGCGCGATGGGGATCGTGCTCGTGGCGTACCGCTGAGTCGCCGTCCTCGTCGTTACATGGGGAAGGGAGCATAGTGGGACGGACTCGAGCGACGGGATGGGGGCCGGAGTACCACATCACGGCGACCTTCCGCGTTCCACTCGATTTCGCGTTCGCGTGGTGCACCGACTACACGCCAGAAGACGCGGGCCTCGAGGGCGAGGCGTACCGGCGGAAGATCATCGAGCGGTCGGCGAGGCGCGTCGTGTTCGAGGACCTTGAGGACATGCCCGACGGCTGGTTCTGGGGCCGGGACGTCGTCACGCTGCGTCCTCCGAACCGTTGGCACATGGACGGCGTCGGGAACCGCCGCGACGTCACGGCCGACTACGTGCTGACATCGCTCCCCAACGGCCGGACGCAGCTCGAGCTTCGCTGGAGGCGGCGCCCGACGGTGCCCGGCAAGCAGCTCACGAAGGCGCAGCGCGAGGCGTCCGCGCGGGTCGCTTGGAAGCGCTTCGGTGCGGCGATGGAGCGCGATTATCGGCGCAGCGGGTCCTCCGGAACCCGACGGAAGAAGTGAGCCGCCTCCATCCCACGCGAGACAGGAAGCATCACGTATGGAATCGGGAACGCGTGCCGCGGTCGGGATGCCGCCGGGTCGCCTCCTCACGTTGGCGGACGGCATCTTCGCCATCGCGATGACGCTCCTCGTGCTGGATCTGCGGCTGCCCGACGGCAGCAACGCCGATCTCGCGACGCAGCTGGTCGGGCTGCGCTCGGCCTTTCTGACGTTCGTCATCAGCTTCGTCGTCCTCGGGGTCTTCTGGTTCGCGCACCACCAGACGTTCCACTTCCTCGTCCGGGTGAACCGCACGCTGGTCTGGCTCAGCATCGGATTCTTCCTGGGGGTCGCCTTGGTCCCGTTCGTCGCGTCCGTCCTCGGCGCGCATCCGGACGACCCGATCGCCCTCACCCTGTACGGCGGGGCCATCGGGCTCCTGACCGTCCTCGGGTACGCGACCTGGTGGTACATGACCGGGGACCGCGGGCTCGTGGTCGACGGGATGGACCCGAACCTGGTCCGCAAGGTGCAACACTGGATCGCCGTCGGGCCCGTGATCGCCCTCGTCGCGATCGCCCTCGCGTTCGTGAGTCCCCTGGCCTCGTTGCTCATCTACGTGGCCCTGCCCGTCCTGTTCATCGCCTTCAATCCGGTCGACACGTACCTGGAGCGGCTGCGACAGGCCGAGCGGTGACCGTCGAGCGGGAGCGAGACCGCGGGTTGCGGGCCTTCCGCATTCTTATCCGCCACCGCCGATTCTCGTCCCTATGCTGAAGTTCGAGACCGTGGCGGTCGTCGTGCGCGATGAGGAAAAGGCGACGAAGTTCTGGAAGGACAAGGTCGGCTTCCGCGTCGTGACCTCGTTCCCCCATTGGGTCACCGTGGCGCCCCGCGGCGCGAATGTCCGGCTGCATCTTTGCCCCGACTCCCGCCCGGAGAAGGGGAACACGGGATACCTCTTCTCCACGAAGGACGCGAAGCGGGAGGAGGCGGCGCTCCGGAAGAAGGGCGTTCGGATCACCAAACCGGTCAAGAAAGAGGAGTGGGGCACGATCTTCTGGTTTGCGGACCCCGACGGGAACGAGTTCCAAGTGATGCAAGGTGACGTCTAACGTCGGGTGGGGTCCGCCCGACCGG